>CAYRJG010000210.1:0-2560 GCA_964424525.1 uncultured Ruminococcus sp. | reverse complement strand
GCGACCAAGGCGAACAGGGTATCCAAGGTAATAAGGGTGATACCGGAGCAACGATAGAAAAGGTTGAATTTAATGCTGCCGGAAAGCTTGTAATCACGCTTACCGACGGTACTGTCCTTGCTCCGATAGATATGCCGGTGAAAGAAGAACACGCGCATACTCTCGGTGAATGGATGCCTTATGGTGATAGTAATAACTCATACTGTGAGAACAAGCTCTTTTTAGCTATATGCACCGAATGTGGAGAAATAGAATGGCGTCTTGGAAATGAAGGCGACCATAAATACGAAACTGTAACAGTTCCACCCACTTGCATGGCAGAGGGATATGACGAGAAGACTTGTTCGGTATGCGGAAAAGTCATAAAAGAAAATTATACCGATATTATCGATCATTCGTATGAAACTGTAACAGTTCCACCCACTTGCATGGCAGAGGGATATGACGAGAAGACCTGTTCGGTATGCGGAAAAGTCATAAAAGAAAATTATACCGATATTATCGATCATTCCTGGAAGACTGAATATAGTGCGGATAGCTACGGTCACTGGTTTGAATGTAATAATTGTAGTGCAAAAAATGAATACGAATCGCACAGCAAAGTGACTACTATAGGAAACATAGCAACCTGCACCGATCCCGGATTTGAAGATGGTTTGTATTGCTCTGTTTGCAGCACGGTAATCAAAGAGCAAAGACAAACACTGCCGCTTGGTCATATAGATGGCGATGATGACGGCGAATGTGATAGATGTGCCGCTTTTAATACAAAAGCTGTTTTGGATTCTCAAAATTATCCCTCGGAATATGATTACGACGTCTTAGCCGGAAATTCGGGTTCTATATTCAACAGGGCTAGTAATGAAACTCAGTATTGTTATGACGAATACTTTATTGCCGAGGATAACAGTGAAGCCTATCGGTTTAACTATTACGGTGGAAATACTCATTTGTATACCGAAGGCGCGCTACAGACCTTTGAGAACGGTATAGTCATTGAGTTTGATATAACAACCTCCGGTAATATACCAAAATACTTACTCTTCCAGCTTCGTTGGCCGACATCCGGTGTTTCAATAAATATACATACCTTGGCAGGCTTTGACTCGTTAGGAAGATTTTACATAAGAGATCAATCCGCGAATCAATATTTTGATAACTTTATTACTCAAAACACGTGGACTCGTATGACCTTCGTTATCTCCTCCGATTACCAATCGTGGGACGTTTATATTAACTATGAATATTTAGGCACCGGAACGAACTCTGATATTGTGCCAGGTAGAGGCTACCTTGGGTTGAGAATTGGTGCCAATATAGGCGGAGATGAAGGTGTTTATCAAGCAGATTTCGCAATCAAAAGCGCAACGGTATATGAAGGTAATAAAATTCGAGAATATGATAAATTCAGTAAAATGAGTGCTGAAGATATTTTTAAGTATTACGTTGATTATACTCTGAATGAAGATAATCCTCTTTTTGAACGCTTCTATACTTACGAAAAGGCTATGGTATATTTCTCGGAATTTGAATATACCGAAAGTGCTGATAAGCTTAAAGAATTTGATTATGAAAATACCTTCAAGTGCATAAAATCTCATATTGATGATGATAGCAATAATATATGTGACAGATGCGGCTTTGAAAAGAATGAAGGACTTAGCTTTACTCTCAATGAAGACGAAAAGTCATATACGGTATCGGGAGGCACTTGCGAGGATTTTGTAATAATTATTCCCGAAGAACACGAAGGCCTTCCCGTCACCGCAATCGGCAATTTTAGAAATAAAAAGCAGATATTTAATGTAGTAATACCGAATAGTATCCAATCTATTGAATCAGATGCATTTTCAAACTGCTGCAATCTTGAAAGTATAACTATTGGTAACGGCGTTATTTCAATTGGCGATTATGCATTCGATGGTTGTTCCAATCTTTCAGAGTTGACTTTAGGCAACTCCCTTACCACAATTGGCTCTTATGCGTTCAGAGGTTGCACAAGCCTTAAAAGCGTTGTAATAGGAGATAGCGTAACCTATATTGGCTATTGTGCGTTCTCTAATTGCACAAGCCTTACAAGCGTTGTAATAGGAGATAGCGTAACCACGATTGGATCTTATGCGTTCTATGATTGCACAAGACTTACGAGCATTGAAATCCCGGATGGCGTAACCGAGATTGGCTCTTATGCGTTCTCTAATTGCACAAGCCTTACAAGCATTGAAATTCCGGATAGCATAATCACAATTGGCTGGGGTGCTTTCTCCGATTGCACACCTAAATATAACGAATATGATAATGCATATTATTTGGGTAATGAAAATAATCCTTACTTAGTATTAGTAAAAGCTAAGGATACGTCGATTACCTCTTGCACTATTAACGGTAATACTAAATTTATTTATGATGACGCGTTCCAGTCTTGCAAAAGCCTTACAAGCGTTGTAATCCCGGATAGCGTAACCGCAATTGGCTGGGGTGCGTTCAACGGTTGCACAAGCCTTACGAGTATAACCATTCCATTTGTTGGATCGACAAAAAACGGAACGTCTAATACACA
>CAYRJG010000209.1:0-2605 GCA_964424525.1 uncultured Ruminococcus sp. | reverse complement strand
AATATGATTAAAGAAATTGTCATGCATGAAATACCAATAGCTCTGGTCATGCTCTTTGGGAAGACCAACGTATTCATCCATATTGAAGGTAACTACATTCTTGAATGTAACCTTACCTGCTTTGTTCATTTCAATAAGCTTTTTATAAACACCAAGCGGAGAAGAACCCGTAGGCAATCCAAGCACGAAAGGACGATTCTCATTATGATTATTTATAGCGTCAGCAATATGCTGTGCCGCCCATTCGCTCATTGTTTTGTAATTTTCTTTGATAATTAATTTCATGTTTTTACCCCCTGATAATAGATTATTCAAATATATATTTTGATTATACCACTTATTGTGTGATTTGTAAAGGCATTTGAAATATTTTTTAAGAAAACAAAAACAATATCAAATCAGACGTCAGATTACAACTCAAGCTCTGTCGGTTATTTCATTTAGCTCTTTTCCGGTCAAAATCGCTTTATAAAGTATCAGCCCTAACACAATTTCTATTACTGCTACTGCAAACATTATAGCGATGATCACAACCATAGGAGAAGCAAGAAGAATGGCAGAAAATCCAAGTCCAAGACCTGCAGTTGCTATTTTTACTCCAAATGACAGAATGGTAAGAATTGTTTGGTGCTGTTCCTTGGGAACGATAGAAAATAATACGTCTTGTATATAAAGTTTAAACGGATCCCTTACGAAAAGAATAATCGTGTATCCGATAGCCATTACTACAATTTTAACTATAACCTCCGGAATAAATGAACCAAACAGTATAAAACCAATGGAAGAAGCAAGTAAGACTGTCAAAGCGATGCCCATTTTTTCCTGATATTTTCGATAAATCTTTTCAAAAATCACGTTTGATATTACACGTATCATACGCGATGCACAAACAATTGCGCCTATTATCAATGAGGTTGTTTCTATGTCAAAATCAAGAAGGACATTCTGCTGGATAAACAGCTTACCCTCGTTTTGACCGTTGGTAACGATCGAATAAAAAAATGAGTACAGAACAATTGCAATTATAATAAGCTTATTATAATGAATTTTGACCTTTGAGCCGGATTTACTTTTATATTGAATCTTATTATAATTCGAACAATCTTTCATTATAAGCGAAAGGATAAATCCTACCGTGCAGGTTGCAATACATCCAACCATCGGCAAGTAGGGATTGAGATTGAACATAAATCCGGCTACAAAGGAAATAAGCAAGGTAATAACCGAATAAACGGTAATAGCGGAGGTTCTATAGTGAACGAAATCACATCTTTTATCAATCAAGTCAAGGTTATTTTCAAGTGCTACAACAGAAGCCGTTGTAAAGCTCGCAGCAAGATCATGAAAAATTCTGCCCACCAAGACAAAATAATAATTTTTCCCAAATGTAATAAATATTGCTGACAATAACAGGAAAAATGCTCCGCATCTTAACGATGCGGTATTTCCGATCTTCTTTATTATAAAAAGAGCCGGAAATTGAAGAGCAATACATATCAACTGCGACAGCGAAGCTATAGAAACAATCTCTGCCGCCGAAAAATTCTTTACTATCGATAAAAACAAAGTATCTATCGCGATATAAAACAAAAGATCGCCCGTAACACCGGAATACAACGGATAGACTTTCAAAAACCTTTTTATCCTTTTATCCAAAACCTTTTCTCCTTTTTGGGTCTTTGCGTATTGATTATATCACAGTTTTAGTGTATAATCAAATACATATAATGTAATAACATTATAGCATAAATATTATAAGAGGTGAGGTTATGGAAACAATAGCAAAATATGCATATCAGGTATATAAAAGAGGAAGCTTCACAAAGGCGGCAAAAGACCTTTACGTATCTCAACCCTCGCTCAGCGCAGCAATTTCAAGGCTGGAAAACGATCTCGGTTTTCGCATATTCGACCGTTCAACCGTTCCCTGCTCTTTGACGCCGGAGGGCAGAATTTATATAGAAAGCATCGAAGAGATCATGGAAAGTGAAAACAATATGCGGAAAAGAATTAAAGAGCTTTCCGATACTGACTGCGGCTCAATAACGGTCGGTGGCTCAAGCTATGCTTCGTATTTGATTCTATCCGATATTTGCAACGAATTTTATAAAAGATATCCGAAAATAACGGTAACTGTGGATCTCGGAAATACAGGCGGCTCACGTATTTTGTATGAAAAATTAGACAACAAGCAGCTCGACGTTTTAGTGACGTATGACACATCTCAAACAAAATACACCGTTGAGCCTCTTTGCGAGGAACGAATGATTATTGCAATGCACAAAAAAATGCCGGGAGCTGAAAAATTACGTCATCTTGCATTAACAAAAGACGAAATCCTAACAAAAAGCTATTCACCTGACCGTGAAATTGAAGATATGTCTATATTCGGTGACATCGATTTTTTTGATTTCTCCCGAAAATCGGACACCGGACGGCGAATGCCCAAAATTTTACCCAACTACAAATCCTCGCACTATAAAATTGCAAACGCAAAGCATAGTGAAATGCACTATAATCTGATGTGTGCCGGAATCGGAGCTGTACTCACCAACACCCTTACAATTATACAAAAGCCTTATGACGAAAATATATTATTTTTCGT
>CAYRJG010000208.1:0-2672 GCA_964424525.1 uncultured Ruminococcus sp. | reverse complement strand
TGACCGTCAACGTCTGCAAGCGCAAGCAGCTGACCAATATGCGCGCCTCCGGCTCTGATGATGCCATCCGTCTGGTAACGCCCCGGAATTTCTCTCTGGAGCAGTGTCTGGAATTTTTGGCAGACGATGAGCTTTTGGAATGCACCCCAAAGACCCTGCGCATCCGCAAGCGGGAGCTGGATCACGGCATCCGTATGCGTGAGCTGATGAAAAAGCGCAACCAGGAAGGCTAAATTCAAATTTCACCCCAGAAAGGCGGCGATAGTATGAAAAACTTAATAAAACTGTTGTCCGCCATTCTGCTGTTCCTTGTGGTGCTGTGCTTTGTCCTGCCCCAGACCCGTCCGTTCCCCGTAAATCCCACGGAACCTACCGAGGAATCCAAGGAAATGGCATCCACCGGGGGATCCACGGAGCAGTCCACGGAAACTGTCACCCCAACAGAAACCGAAGCGCCCACGGAAACTATCATGCCAACGGAGACGGAAATACCCACCGAACCGCCGGTGGCTACATACCTGATCAGCTTCGCCGGTGACTGCACCTTTGCGGACAACTTTACCGCCGACGAGACCACCTGGGGCACATTTACAAAGGTGGTGGGCGACAATTTCGCCTATCCCTTCGCGAAGGTAAAAGATTATTTTGCCGCGGACGATCTGAGTATCATCAATCTGGAATTTGCCTTTACCACCTATGAGCCTACGGAAGAGGAAATCAAGTATTACGCGCTCCACGAAAAGACCTACCGCTTCCGCGCCGACGCCAAATACACCCAGGTCCTCCACGAGGGCAGCATTGAGTGCGTCAGCGCCGCCAATAACCACAGTCTGGACTATGCCAAACCGGGACATGAGGAGACAAAAGCCGTGCTGACCGAAGCCGGCATCCGCTACGCCACCTGGGGCAGCAACTGCCTGTACAAAACAGAAAGCGGTTTGACCGTGGGCATTTACGCCTATAATTCCAGCGTCACCGAATCCCACATGAAGACCAATATCGAAAAGCTCCGCAAAGCCGGCGCAGAGATCGTCATCTGTTCCCTGCATTGGGGTGACGAGCGCACCTACTATCCCACCGAGCGCCAGCAGGCCCTTGGACATCTGGCCATCGATTACGGCGCGGACATCGTGTTCGGTCACCACCCCCATGTGCTGCAGCCCATCGAATACTACAACGGCGGCATCATCATGTACAGCATGGGCAATTTCTCCTTCGGCGGCAACCGAAACCCGGTGGACAGGGACACTGCCATCATCCAGCAGCAGATCCAGCGCTGGGCTGACGGCACGGTCACCTTAGGCGAGACCGTCATCATCCCCTGCTCAATGAGCAGTTCGACAAGTGGAAATAATTTCCAACCCAGACCTTATACGCTGGAAGAGGAAGGCTATCAGCGGGTGCTGAGCAAGCTGGATTGGAGCTACGCCAATCAGTGGAAGGCAGAGCAGGATGCTGCCACAGCGCCTACGGAAATAATCGATCCCACCGAAAACAGTAACACAACGGAAAGTACATAAGCATACCCCCGGCGGATGTACCGCCGGGGGTTATAAATTGAGATTTAGCGCTTTGATGGGTACACGCACAATGTAAAAGGTATGTCATTCCGAGGAGCGCTTGCGCGACGTGGGAATCTCCCGGTAAAACGCTGTAGCAATGAATGCACTGCGGTGAATGGCGAAACGTCGTACCGGGAGATTGCCACAGCCCTGCGGGCCTCGCAATGACGCGGTAGTTTTAGGCGAAAGCGCCGATTGCAGCAGCCCGATAAACTGAAATTTGAAAGTTGATTACAGCAAAGAGCGCGGTGCTTACGCACCGCGCTCTTTGTATGCTTTACTTTTTCTTCTTGTTCTTGCCGCCAAAGAGAGTGGCGATCACGCCGATGCCGGTAAACAGATACAGCTGACCAAGATTCAGCCAGTAGTTTTCCGCCTCGATGATCTCCGCTTCGATCATCTGGGGGATCACCTGGAAGCTCTCGCCGAAGGTCCAGTTCAGTCCCTCGGACTGCGCCTGGTTCATAATGACGATAGCCCAGTCGATCCGGTCGGCGATATAGGGCATAACCAGCATCAGCAGAACGGAGATCACGATACCCTTTTTCGTCAATCTGCCGCCCAGCAGCTCATAGCCCTTCATGGTGCAGATAGCAAGAATGATACCGGAAATGGAAGCTACCACACCCATCTGGCTCAGCAGGACGATGCTTGCGCCGCCGATGGCCGCGCCGATCAGCGCGCCGACGATACCGGTGATCACGTTTTCCGGCTTTTGCACCTCGCCTGCAACCACTTCCACGGGCTTGACTTCCGCGCCGCAGTGCTCACAGAAGGTGGCTGTGTTCAGAATTTCCTGTCCGCATTTCGTGCAGTTCATAGGTATTCTCCTTTATCTTTATTTTACAGAAGAAGTAGAACGCAATGTGACATCGTGGGCGCCGCCTTCAACAATGGAGGTGGCAGACACCAGGGTCAGCTTGGCTTCCCGCTGCAGGTCGGGAATGGTGATGACACCGCAGTTGCACATGGTGGACTTGACCTTATAGAGGCTGGCTTCCACATTGTCATGCAGGGAGCCGGCGTAGGTGACATAGGAGTCAACGCCCTCTTCAAAGGTCAGCTTGCTTGCGCCGCCCAGGTCGTAGCGCTGCCAGTTCCGGGCACGGT
>CAYRJG010000207.1:0-2697 GCA_964424525.1 uncultured Ruminococcus sp. | reverse complement strand
CATCTTTTTGGTGCTGTCCAGAAGTGTGCCAAAGCAATGGGAGCCGTAGATGATCAGCGATACACAGCCAAACAGTGTCAATACAACCAGGATCTCTTCCCCGTTTGCGGCGAAGGTGATGGCGATCATCAGGAACATCAGGAAGCCGGTCACCAGCCACTGCCAGGTCAAAGGCAGCAGTGCCAGGAATCTGTGGATGACACCACCCAGCCAGCTCATCAGCTGTCCGATCCGGGTGCCGGACCAGATAAAGAACTTTTCGGTATGGCGATACATCCACACCAGAATGCCGCATACCAGCAGCCAGGATTTCCGAAGGAAACGGGCCAGGCAGGGGATATAGACCTCCTTACCCTTCTTCTCCAGCCATTTACCGGCCCGGAAGCACAGCCGGATGCAATGGCCAAACAGGGTATTGCGCCACCAGAAACCGCCGGGGGTCTTCCCCTGGGCGGCAATTGCCATCAGGAAGCCAACCACCAGCATACAGCCGGCCAGACCCATTCCAACAGCGAAGGCGCAGCCCACGGTCATATTCTGGCGCAGCAGATACATACTGCCCTCCCCGATGCCGACACACAGGCAGGGAATGCCGATGCAAAGGATCAGCAGGTAAAGATCCAAGGGAATCCGGTTCAGGCCGCCTGCCTGGACTTCTTCACACTTGGGCTTATGTCCGGCAGCGCAGATCAGATAGAAGCCGCTGACCAGGAACAGAAGAATGCAGATGCCTAAAGTGGGCAGCAGATAGCCGCTCAGACTCCGGACAATGCGAAGGATATCATACATCTGGGCATCGGCAAAGGATGCATCCGTCAGATACAGGGTGACGGTATAGGCCGGCATGGGGGTATAGACATACTCTGCATGCATCACCTGATGGGTACTGGAATCCTCATAAACGTCGGTATTGATTTCATAATCCCGCAGAGGCTTGCCGTTGATGATGGTAGGCTCTGTGATGGGGGGCTCGGTTTCAGCCGGGATGGTTTCCACGGTGGTTTCCGGAATGGTTTCCACGACTGTGGTTTCCGGTACGGTTTCTTCTATGGTGGTCTCCGGCACGGTTTCCACCGGCACTTCGGGAATGTCGGATGCAAAGCAGATCCGGTCATCCTCGTCCACAAAGACCGCACCGATGCCTTCGTCGCAGGAGGCTTCAAACAGGATATTGTCATCCTCGTCCAGCAGGATAATGTATTCGACCTCGCCGGTATCGCAGTCCCAGTCGTCATAGGAGGTAAATACTGCCCGGTCCTTGTCGTCGATTCGAACCCGGCCGATGCCGTATTCGTCCTTATGGTATATCTCCGAGCCATCGGTGAGAATGATGGAAAGCTCCACGACCTCCTTGAAACCCTCTTTGGGAAGATTGTTCGTTACGGAAAATACAATTTCCGGCACGGTGGTTTCGGGAACCGTGGTCTCCGGCACGGTTTCGGCTGTGGTTTCCGGAACAGTTTCCGGGACGGTTTCTATTTCAGTGGGAGGGACGGTTTCCTCTGCTGCTGCACTGACGGTGGAAACGAACATTTCTCCGCTGCCGCCGGATGCGTAAGTAAAGTAACCCACACCGGCGTTGGAGCTGGCTTCATAGAGAAGCTCCCCGTTACGTGCCAGGGTGATGCTGACAATATCCGTGTTCATGGGAAAACCAAATTCCGGATTGCTGATCAGCACAATCAGCTGTCCCTGTCTGGAATAGTAAACAGTGCCCAGGTTCACGTCCTCAAAGTTATAGCTGCGGCCGTCGGCGCAGGTAAAATACAGCTGGGTGACGATGGCACCCTCCGGGGGAATGGCTTCGTAAAGATAAAGGTCTTCTCCCAGAATGGCGTTGGTATAGGTGCCCGGGTCTGCCTGGTAGGCAGGATACTTTTCTGCTTCCGACATGACGGAAACCAGGTGCATATACTGACCCGTAACAGGGAAGGCATGAACCTGTGCCGTTTCGGGATCAGCAGGCTCCACCTTGTCCAGCACGTTGCCTTCGGCATCCTCAATGGTGTAACCGTAAACACCGGTGAGCACCCCATAGAAATTATGGACGGGGAACCGCCGCGTCACCAGCTGTGTGGGAACTCCGCCCAGCTGTATGCTGGCATACCGGGAGGCGATGGTCTGGGCCAGAGAGCTTCCCTCTGACTGCAGCCGTTCTTCCAGCAGCTGGTCCACGGTCTTGTTATAAAGACCCAATTCCGTCATCACCAGAATGCCGAGGCCTGAGCTGACGATGCCCAGCAGGCTGACGACACACAGAAGGAAAGCGATGGTTTTAAAGAAAATACTGTGTTTCATTGTTTTCCTCCTTCCATTTTATAACCCTGCCCCCAGACCACCTTGAGATACCGGGGTTCTGAGGGATTGATCTCAATTTTTTCCCGCAGATGGCGGATGTGAACAGCCACAGCCCCTTCGCTGCCCAGCGCGGCTTCCTGCCAGACTGCTTCATACAGAGCCTTGGTGGAATAAACCTTTCCGGGGCTTTCCATCAGCAGGTGCAAAATGGCGTATTCCGTGGGGGTCAGAGAAACCGGTTCTCCTTCCACGGTGACGGTTCTGGTCCGGTCGTCCAGGGCGACACCGCCGATGACAATGGTGCCGCTGGCAGCATCCGGGCGGCTGCCCAGCTGGGCATACCGCCGCAGCTGGGAACGGACTCTTGCCAGAACCTCCACAGGCACAAAGGGCTTGGTG
>CAYRJG010000206.1:0-2706 GCA_964424525.1 uncultured Ruminococcus sp. | reverse complement strand
TTCTGTTAGTTTATCTGATATTATGCGGATATGTTCTGTCATCAGTTGTGTGTGTGATGTTCGTATGGAGTCTGTATCGTGCTGAAACGTTCAGATTCTGGGAGGATTTCGAGGAAACGGAAAAGAAAGAAGAGGTAAAAAATGATGGAAAGAAAAAAATATGAACTCTCAGACTGGTATAAGGATGAGAATATCATTGGTACATATGACACTATGGCAGAGGCTGAAGAGGCTGCTGAACAGTTTATTGCCGATACCGATGCGATATGTGACCTTATCATTTCATGCTGGAATGATAATCTCAATGTGTATATGCCTGTCAAGTCGATTTAAAGTAAAAAGCCCTGTCGGACGGCAATCCGGCAAGGCTTCACAAAAAAAATATTAACAAGAACAGATTAACATAAAAGGAGATGATTGTCAAGTGAATGTTTTATCTTTGTCTTATGGAAAAGATAGTTTGGCTTGTCTTGGAGCAATAGACAAGTTGAAACTTCCTCTTGACAGGATTGTTCATTGCGAGGTTATGGCTACTAAGGATATTCCTGCCAATTTGCCACCAATGATGGAATTTAAGGCAAAAGCCGACAAAATTATCAAGGAAAGGTATGGAATAGAAGTTGAGCACATAACGGCTGGTGTTAGCTATGAAGATGTGTTTTATAGATACAATAAAAATAAATCTCATATTTATGGATTCCCCTGTATTAAGGGTGCTTGGTGTAACAGTAAATTAAAAGTTGGTGCACTTAACAAGGCTTTAAAAGAGGCTGATTGTGTGTATATTGGTATTGCAACAGATGAACCAAGCAGATTACATAGATTATCTGATAATAAAATTTCTCCATTGTTTCTTGCAGATTGGACGGAATCAGACTGCTATAACTGGTGTAAAAAAAACAACTTGCTTTCCCCGATTTACACTACAGCAACAAGAGATGGATGTTGGTTCTGTCATAATCAATCTGTTAATCAATTGCGACTTTTACGTAAAAATTATCCTGAATATTGGGCAATGCTACTTAAATGGGATAAAGCCAGCCCTATCACATTCAAGCTAGCCCACACTTTACAGGATTTTGAGGAACGTTTTAAGCTTGAAGATGAAAGAATTATAAATCCCGATGAACGTTTTTATTGGGATTGTCTAAAAAATGGTGTACAGATGAAATTATTTTGAAAGGAGTTTGTCAAGTGGTAAGAACGGAAAATCATTGCGTAGGCTGTGAAGTCTGCGGAGGATGCGGAGCTGACGAAACAGTAGTTAAATACTGTGACTGCTGTAAAAAAGAAGTGTATCATCTGAATCAGTTTGTTGATGAAGAATTATGTGATGAATGTCTTGATAGGATGATGAAGGATGATTTTATTGATGATATTCTCTTTAATTTTCGTACTGAAATAAGGGAATATCTCGGGATAAGCGAGGTGAAATAATGACCCATTGGAAAAAACTCACTAATCCTAATTATCTGGGAGAATATGCAATTCCTCCGGGTCAGGATTTGATTGTAACTATTTCATATGTTGCTGAAGAGGAAGTAACAGGAAATAATGGAAGAAAAGAAAATGAAGTTGTTGCTCATTTTTCCGATTTTGAAAAGCCCATGATTCTGAACAAAACCAATCTGAAAACAATTCAGATGGTATGCGGAACGCCATACATTGAGGAATGGAAGGGTCATCAGATACAGATATACTATGACCCTACAGTAAAATTCAGACGTGAAACAGTTGGAGGACTTAGAATCCGACCGTTTAAACCTAAAGTAATATGTCCTGTATGCAGTAAAGAAATTCTGCAGATGAGGCATAAAAACGGACAGATTATAGAGCCAAATCAGATTCTGCGACATTTTGGAATGTGTGCGGAATGTAAAACAAGGAGGATAAATAATGCAACTTAATCAGAATAATTATTTTTCGGCTGAGGCAGGAAGTAAATATATGTCAGTATCTCAGTACAAGCAGTTCAGAAAATGCGAGGCGATGGCATATGCTGAACTTATGGGAGAATATTCACGTCCTAAAACATCGGCACTGCTTGCAGGCGGATATGTTGACGCTCATTTCAGTGGTTTCGGAGATAAATTCAGAAATGATAATCCGGAAATGTTCAAAAAAGATGGAAGTCTTAAAGCTGAATTTATCAGAATTCAGAACTGCATTGACCGTCTGGAACGTGAAGAATGGATTATGGAGATGTTCAGCAAAAGCGAAAAACAGAGAGTAATAACGGGCGGGATTGCCGGAGTTCCGTTCAAGGCAATGTGTGATTTTATCAATGATAAGGGCATTATTGACTTGAAATGCATGAAAGATTTTGAGGATATATACAATTCTGATACGGAAATGTATGAGGAATGGTGGAAGCACTGGGGATATGACATTCAGGGGGCTGTTTACCTCTCATTATTCGGCGGTAACCGTTCCTTCGGACTTGTGGCGGTAAGCAAGGAGTCATCGCCTGATATTAAGGCTATCAATTTCGGCAGGATTGAGGACGCTGTGCTTTATAATGCGATGGTGGAAGTTGAATATTTTGCCCCACGATATCAGAAAATCAAAGAAGGAAAAATCAAGCCTGTCGGATGCGGTAAATGTGATTACTGTAAAAGTATCAGAAAAATTGATAAATGGGAGAATATAGCATGATAAACAAAATAATACTAATGGGCAGACTTACAGCTGACCCGGAACTTAAAC
>CAYRJG010000205.1:0-2735 GCA_964424525.1 uncultured Ruminococcus sp. | reverse complement strand
GCATAGTCACAAGCAAGCGCTCCAGCCAAAGGGGTGTTTTTTGTGTTGGCGGTAAATAATTGTAAAAATGCGAGATGAAAAGATCCATAAGCATTATTCTGAGTGCGGTTTTCATCTTTTGCGGTTCATTATAGGTAGTTGTTGATAGATAGGCGATTCTTGATTCCAGCGCTGCAAGTTCTGTGCTGGATAGCCGTGCCCTTGGGCTCGTTTCGGCAGCGAGCAGTGCTTGAAACGGAAAGCCCATACCCAGATATTGAATCAAGGCATCAAAGGTTTGCTTAGTGAATGTCAGGTTTATAAATGAAAATTCTTCGTTATCAATAGTGCAAAAGCGGTGCAGATCGCTCGGTCGTATAAAGAATATATCACCAACGGCTATTGTTTGGTTCTTACCGCAGGATGTGTGTCTTGCTCTGCCTGAAAGCATAACAAAGGTTTCGTAATATTCGTGAGCGTGTTCTACGAATCTTTCGCTTTCGCTGTATACTATTCGGTAGGATATCCCGATTTCGGTATCCACAAATCGTTCTGTTTCAAGTACCCTTATTCCCATTTTGCGCCTCCTCAATAGAAATATCACAATATTGTAACTATTATATCAAAATTTATGTTGTTTTGCAACATTGTTTATGATAAAATTTAAATGAAGTTAAAATCGTTTCGGGAGGAAACTCGGATGTATACCTCGCTTTCTTTATCCAAAGTAAAAAAGACTTGTCAGCTTTTAGAGCGTGGCATGATTACATGTATTGAAAAGTCGATGCCCATCTATGCTATTGAGGTTGATGACTATAAGGATTCCAATACTCCCCCAAAAGGTGAGTATCTTCCATTTAAAACGGTTGACGGCGTGGATAAGCGCTTTTGGATACTCGCAGATTTCAAAACACCTACCTTAAAGAGAGATTCCGACATTTACGTTGAGGTCAAAACAGGCGTTACAGGATGGGACGGTCTTAATCCTCAGGCAATTTTCTATGCAAACGGAAAAATGATTCAGGGGCTTGATATAAATCACCGTCTTGTAAAGCTTCAGCCTGATACCGAATACACAACCTATACATATCTGTATTCCGGGCGCGAAACTGCTCATTTCGAGGTTGAATACGATCTTATCGCTATTGATAAAGCTACAGAAGAGCTTTATTATGATATGCTCGTGCCTTACGAGGCTTGCCGTGACGTATATGCCGAAGGCTCATCGGAATATGCAACGGTTTTGGCAATTCTTGAAAGGTGTTCCAATCTTCTTGATCTTCGCTCCCTTCAAAGCGATGATTTTTATAGAAGCGTAGCTGTGGCATCTAAATTTATAAAAAGCGAGCTTTATGAAAAGCTTTGTTATATCGAGGGTAAGCCTACGGTCAGTTGCATCGGACATACTCATATAGACGTTGAATGGCTTTGGGATAGACGCCAAACGCGCGAAAAAATCCAGCGCAGCGCTTCTACCGTAATTGCCCTAATGAATGATTACCCTGAATATATATTCACGCTTTCTCAACCCGAGCTTTATCGCTATCTCAAAGAGGAATCACCCGAAAAATTTGCCGAAATAAAAGATAGAATTTCGGAAGGTCGCTGGGAGGCAGAGGGGGCTCTGTATCTTGAATGCGATTGTAATGTCACAAGCGGAGAGAGCCTTGTGCGTCAACTTATGTACGGAAAGGAATTCTTCAAAGAAGAGCTTAAGAGTGATTCACGCATCTGCTTCTTGCCGGATGTCTTCGGTTATAGTGCTTCTTTTCCGCAGATCTTAAAAAAAGCGGATGTTGACTTTTTCGTTACGTCTAAAATAAGCTGGAACGATACTAACACAATGCCAAATGATATGTTCATGTGGCGCGGAATTGACGGAACGGAAATTTTTTCGTTGTTTATAACCGGGCAGGATTATAAAAAAAGTGGCGAAATCGAAAACAGAACTACCTATAACGGATTTATAACTCCTGCATTTATCAAAGGCTCTTGGGAAAGATTTAAGAATAAAAGCTATGCAGGCGAAACGTTGAATACTTATGGATACGGTGACGGAGGCGGCGGTCCCACCCGTGAAATGCTTGAATACGGTAAAAGACTTTCTTGTGGGCTTCCCGGACTTCCGGTCGCAAAATTTGACACTCTGCGTTCCTTTGTTGAGAAGGCATACGATAATTTCAGAGAAAGCTGTATGGAATTCAGGCGCACTCCACGTTGGTGCGGTGAGCTTTATCTGGAGCGTCACAGAGCAACATATACCACTATGGGAAAGGTTAAGCAGAGAAACAGAAAAAGCGAGCTTGCACTCGCAAAGCTTGAATCTCTTTATTCAATGAACCTTCTTCTTGGCGGTAAATATAATAAATCGCGTGAGTTAAAGGAAACATGGCGTATACTCTTACACAATCAGTTTCACGACATACTCCCCGGTTCTTCAATAGAATCTGTGTATGAATTTACAGATGTGGATTATGCACGTATACTGGGATTTGCTCAAGAAAATACCGATCGAGAGATATCAGCTATCGCTTCAAGTGTAAAAACAGACGGAGGACTTTTTGTCTATAACGATATTGGATTTGAGCGCACCGTATCTTATGATGTTGGAGAAGGCTATGTTCAGTCTACCGAGCTTATTCCATCCTTCGGATATGCGGTTATCAAAAAGGAATCTCCGGTGTGCTTAGTAAAACTGAGAGAGCTTTTCGTGGAATCTCCGTTCTATAAGGCAAGTTTTGATAAATCGGGAAGAA
>CAYRJG010000204.1:305-2804 GCA_964424525.1 uncultured Ruminococcus sp. | reverse complement strand
GGTATTCGAGGATGCTATCGGCGTATTCCACGGTGAAGAGGCTTATGACAGAAAGGTGCTAGTTATAATCTCGCGCCAGAGCTTCGAGTGCGACATTCGTGATGACTATGCGGCTCTTTACGATGTTAAGACATCTAACCTTCAGACGCTTGTAAATTATTACGAAACCGCTGAAGAATAAAAACTATACTTAATGGACGCCGAAATTAGGCATAACCGAATAAAAATGAACGAAGACATTGTGATATACAGTGTCTTCGTTTTTTGATGAATTTGTTGTTTTAAAAATATGCGATGCAGAGATGACTTTGCTTGCAATTTCGCGGTGATTGTGCTAAAATATATATAATTAAGGAAAGTAGAACGGCAGGGAATAATAATGAAGGTGATTCTTGCATCAAAATCTCCGAGAAGACGGGAGCTTCTCGGAGTGCTCGGTGAGGAGCTGGGATTCGAATTCGAGGTAATTACAATGGAAACGGATGAAACGCTCGACGAAGGCGAGCATCCATTTTGCGGAGTTGAGGAGCTTGCTATAAAAAAGGGCGAGCCTGTCGGCAAGGCATATCCCGACTCGCTTGTGATTTCCTCGGATACCCTTGTGGAGCTTGACGGCGTGGCACTCGGAAAGCCTGTTGATGAGCAGGATGCCATCGAAATGTTAAAAGCTCTTTCGGGCAGAGGACATAACGTTCATACCGGAGTTTGCGTTCATTATAAAGGAAAACGTTATTCGGGAGTTGCAAGCACCGAGGTGGTCTTTCGTGAAATTTCCGATGAAGAGCTTCTCGCGTATGTAAAAAGCGGTGAGCCGATGGATAAAGCAGGTGCTTACGGAATACAAGGCGGTGCAGGGAAATTCGTTCTTCACTATAACGGTGATTTTGATACCGTTGTCGGCTTATCCACGGCACTTGTCAGAAAATTGCTATTGGAATGTGGATTTATATCACGGTAATTCGGGGGCAATATGAATAAAAAAGAGAAAAGAGCACGCCTTGCTTTGATAATGGACAAGCTTGAGGAAATGTATCCCGAATCGGTGTGTGCTCTTGAATATAATGGTGACCCGTGGCGTCTTTTGGTGATGGGAAGACTTTCGGCACAATGTACCGACGCGCGTGTAAACGAAGTTTCCATAGAGCTTTTTGAACGTTTTCCTACTGCACGGGATATGGCTTTCGGAGATTTGGCGGAAATAGAGAGAATAATAAAGCCCTGCGGACTTTATCGAATGAAGGCTCAAAACATCAAGGATTCTTCGCTCGTGCTTATTGAGGAGTTCGGTGGAAATCTTCCATCGGATATGGAATCGCTTCTTCGTTTTCCCGGAGTGGGAAGAAAAATAGCAAATCTTCTTATCGGAGATATATTCGGCGGTGAGGCGATAGTTTGCGATACTCATTGTATAAGGATTTGCGGAAGACTTGGAATGTATCCTGAAAGCGAGAAGAATCCGGAAAAAATAGAGCGAATTTTGCGTGAACTTATGGATGTCACTCGCGGTTCGGATTTTTGCCATAGAATAGTATTTTTTGGACGCGAGGTGTGTACTGCCAGGTCACCTTCCTGCGATATCTGCCCACTTTTTGAACTTTGTGAGTACACAAAAAAGAAGGTGAAAGCGGCATCCGTGTGTAAAAAAGAGGTGTGACTATGCGAGAAAAGAAAAAAATTAAATATCCCATAATAGTTGAGGGGAAATACGATAAAAATACTCTTTCTCAACTTTTTGATGCCGTTATTATACCGGTTGGCGGATTTGGAATCTTTAACTCGAAGGAAAAACAGGCGCTCATTCGCAAAATAGGAGAGGACGGAATTATAGTTCTTACCGATTCGGACGGTGGCGGAAAACAGATACGCTCCTTCCTTTCCGGAATACTGCCTAAAGGGGCGCTTCATCATCTTTATATTCCGCAAGTGGAAGGCAAGGAACGTCGCAAGATTCATCCTTCGAAGGCGGGACTTCTCGGAGTTGAAGGAATGGAATCAGACGTGCTTTTGAAAGTACTTTTACCGTTTGTTGTTGATGAAAAAGATGACACGGGTGCCGACAAAGAGCTTATAACAAGGCTTGATCTCTATAATGATGGGTTTTCGGGCGGTGATGGTGCCGCGGAGAGACGCGCGGCTCTCTGCAAAAAAATCGGATTGCCAACGGATATGAATGCAAAGGCTCTCCTTGAGGCACTTAATATTATTACAACCAAAGAAGAATACACGGCTATTGTCGGTAGTCTTGATTTGCTTGATTGAATCCTGTGGAACTGACGCTGGATTTGTCTTTGTATCAAAAACACAAGGCTTTGCCACGAAAACAAAACGGTTGGCACAGCCTTGTTTTTTATATGCACAAAGCATAAAAATATTGTGAAATTTTTCACTAAAATGTATATTATAACTCTTTACTTTTTCGATTATATATGCTATAATACTATGTTGAGAGAAGACGTTCTCTTATTTTAAACGCGTTCAAAATAAAAAAAGGAAGAATGG
>CAYRJG010000204.1:0-295 GCA_964424525.1 uncultured Ruminococcus sp. | reverse complement strand
CAATGATAGAAAGAAAGAAAATTTCTATGGATGGTAATACTGCGGCTGCACACGTTTCGTATGCATTCACCGAGGTTGCTGCCATCTATCCTATCACCCCCTCATCCAACATGGCTGAGGTTACTGACACCTGGTCCGCATCCAACAAGAACATTTTTGGCGAGCCCGCAAAAAACGTGTTCGGCACAAACGTTAAGGTTGTTGAAATGCAGTCAGAGGCCGGCGCAGCAGGTGCCGTTCACGGTTCTCTCGGAGCAGGCGCTCTCACCACTACCTACACCGCATCTCAGGGTCT
>CAYRJG010000203.1:0-2818 GCA_964424525.1 uncultured Ruminococcus sp. | reverse complement strand
ATTCTCTGGGTATGATCGAAACCAAGGGCCTGGTGGGCGCCATTGAGGCAGCGGACGCCATGGTCAAGTCTGCCAATGTGCAGCTGGTGGGTAAGGAGCAGGTAGGGGGCGGTCTGGTGACTGTTATGGTCCGGGGAGATGTGGGTGCCGTGAAGGCAGCTACGGATGCCGGTGCTGCGGCTGCGGAAAAGGTGGGAGAGCTGATCTCCGTGCACGTAATTGCCCGGCCGCATATGGAGGTGGATGCCATTTTGCCCAAGCCCCACACCCGTCAGGCACCCCCTGCGGGAAAGTAAGCCGTGCTGTATAGCGAGGAAGCTGTCCGGGCGAATATCCGCAACCGGGATGGAAAGCGGGTATTCTATCTGGGCAAAGGGGACCAGCTGACCAGCGGGGCCAGGGATTATCTGCAAAGGGAGCGGATCCCCATTCTCCCGGCGGATCAGGCAAAGCCCGCCCGCTACCGGCTCCCCGGCGGCGGATATCTGGAAGAAAAGCCGGAGCATATGACGCATCTGCACGGGGATGTCCTGGTCAGCAAGACCCATCCCAGGATCCGGTTTCGGGGAAAGCTGGATACCCTGGAAGCACAGCTGCTGCTGTGCCAGCTGGAATGCCGGGATCTTGTGAAACAGCTGGAGGAGCTTTTGCAGCTGGCAAGGCAGATCATCCGCTGTGAGGTGCTGGAAGAGCCGCTGCGGCAGCAAACCCTTTGCGGCATGACCCAGCAGGAGCAGCGTCAATGCAGCCATTTTCCCCAGGACTTCTTCGGCCAGCCCCATTTTATGCCGGCGGCAGCGGACGGGCGGGAAATTCTGCAGCTGAACCGGGCCCGCTGCGCAGCCCGGGAGGCAGAGCTGGCTGCGGCGGAAGCATTTTCGGACCGGGAGGGCAACCCCACCCGGCCGGATATCCTGCAGGCCATGAACCGGATGAGCAGTATGCTCTATATTCTGATGCTTCAGAAAAAAGCAGAAAAGTATTGATTTCTAAAGGAGGCGGCCCATGTCGTTTCATGAGATCGTCATTGGCCTTATGGCGGTGTTTGCGGTTCTGGGGGGACTGGACCGGATATTGGGAAACCGCTGGGGATTGGGGATAAAATTTGAAGAGGGGATCCTGGCCATGGGCTCCCTGGCACTGGCCATGGTGGGTGTTGTCTGCCTTGCTCCGGTACTGGCAGGCCTGCTGAAGCCGGTGGTGGTCCCGATTTATGGCTTTCTGGGGGCAGACCCTGCCATGTTTGCCGGAACCATTCTGGCGTGTGGTATGGGCGGCGGTCCCCTGGCTGCGGAAATGACTGCAGATCCCCAGGCTGCGGTATTGGGCGGCGTGATCACCGGCTCCATGCTGGGCGCCACCATCGTGTTCACCATTCCGGTGGCCATGGGGATTCTAAGGGAAGCGGACAGGCCGGCAATGGCAAAAGGTATTTTGTGCGGCATTGTCACCATTCCCCTGGGGGTGCTGGCAGGCGGTCTGACAGCCGGCTTCCCGCTGCGGATGGTGCTGAAGAATCTGATTCCCATTGTGCTGATCGCCATACTCATTGCGCTGGGCTTGTGGCGGGCAGAAAGGACCATGGTCAAAGGTTTTGCAGTATTCGGAAAAGCAGTGGTCATTCTGGTAACCATTGGCCTTGCGGCGGCCATTGTGGAGGCGCTGACAGGCTTTGTGCTGATTCCTGGGATGGCGCCCATTTCGGAAGGCTTTGCTACCGTGGGCAGCATTGCCATCATTTTGGCAGGGGCCTTTCCGTTGGTGGCAGTGCTGACGCGGCTGCTGCGAAAACCGCTGATGGCGGCAGGAAAGCTGCTGGGAATCAACGATGCAGCCGCCGCCGGCCTGGTGGCCAGTCTGGCCAATTCCATTGCAGCCTTTGATATGGTAAAGGACATGAATGAGCGGGGCAAGGTGGTAAACATTGCCTTCGCGGTTTCCGCAGCATTTGTTTTTGGAGATCATTTGGGCTTTGCGGCAGGCTTTGCCCCGGAAATGCTGCTGCCTATGATTGTGGGTAAGCTGACAGGCGGTGTCAGTGCTGTGCTGGTTGCACTGCTGCTTACCGGAAAGGAGTAAAGATGGAACTGAGCAAGGATTTGCAGGCCCGACAGGAGGCGAGAGTCCTGGCTGCAGCCGCAGAAACTGCCCAGAAGCAGCTTTCCAGAATGTCGCAGCAGCAGCTGGACACCATTGTGGAGGCTGTAGCCAAAGGGTTTTCCGCAGAAGCGGAGCAGCTGGCACAGCTGGCGGTCAGCGAAACGGGTTTCGGAAATGTGGAGGATAAGACACAGAAAAACCGTTTCGCTTCGCAGCAGGTGGCGGAAGCGGTAAAAGATATGAAGACAGTGGGAATTTTGCGGGAGGATCCCCAAAGAAAACTGCTGGAAATTGGGGTGCCGGTGGGGGTCATTGCAGCCATCGTCCCCAGCACAAATCCCACAGCTACCGTTTGCTACAAGGCGATCATTGCCTTGAAAGCCGGAAATGCCATCGTTTTTTCGCCCCACCCCAAGGCCATAGAATGCACCCGCAAGGCAGCCCGGATTGTGGCAGAAGCGGCCCAAAGGGCGGGAGCACCCCAGGGCAGTGTGGGCTGTCTGAGCATCCCGGCTCTGGATGGGTGCCAGGAGCTGATGAAAGCCCCCCAGGTGAAGCTGATTCTGGCCACCGGCGGACCGGGCATGGTCCGGGCGGCTTATTCCTCCGGGAAACCGGCCATCGGTGTGGGCGCCGGAAACGGGCCTGCCTATATCCACCACAGTGCGGATGTAGGTACGGCGATGGCCTGCATTGCGCGTTCCAAGACCTTTGACTA
>CAYRJG010000202.1:0-2841 GCA_964424525.1 uncultured Ruminococcus sp. | reverse complement strand
GCTCAGGATGACAGTGCGTGAGAAAAATTAGGAGCGCATACATGATCGAAAGCATTACACTTTTTCCCGGAGCAACGCTCCGGTGCTATACTGACAGCCGCTTCAAGCAGGGGTGCTTAAGCTTCCAGCTCATCCGCCCCATGTGCGAAGAGGAGGCCGCGCTGAACGCGCTGCTGCCGGCGGTGCTGCTGCGGGGCACAAAGCGGCATCCCGATATCCGTTCCATCACCGACCGGTTGGACGACCTCTATGGCGCGTCGGTGGGTGCCCTGGTGCGCCGCATCGGTGACTACCAGACCACCGGACTGCACTGCGCGTTTTTGGAAGACCGGTTCGCTCTGCCGGGGGACACGGTCTTCGCCCCTATGGTGGATCTTCTCAAGGAACTGCTGCTGGAGCCCATCGTGGAGGACGGCGGCTTTTGCCGGGAATTCGTGGACGGAGAGAAGAAAAACCTCATCGCCACCATCGATTCCGAGCGCAACGACAAGCGCGCCTACGCTTCCGCCCAGCTGCTGAAAAGTATGTGCCGGGCAGATTCCTTCGGCGTGCCCCGACTGGGCAGCCGGGAAAAGGTGGCGGAAATAGCGCCGGATGAGCTGTACCGGCACTATCAAAGCATCCTGCGGGAAAGCGCCATTGAGCTGTTTTATGTAGGCAGCGCGGGGGCAGAGCAGGTCAAGCAGCTTCTTCTGCCCCTGCTGGAAAGCTTGGAAAGATGTTATGTAAACTTGCCTGCCCAAACCCCATTCCATTTTGTGGAAGGTCAGCACCAAATAGAGCAGATGGAGATCACCCAGGCCAAGCTCTGCATGGGCTTCGTGACGGATATCACCAATACCTCGCCGGAATTTGCTGCCATGCAGGTGTGCAATACTCTTTTCGGCGGCGGCATGACCAGTAAGCTCTTTATGAACGTCCGGGAAAAGCTGTCTTTGTGCTACAGCATCGGCTCTGGTTACTACGGCAGCAAGGGTCTGCTGACAGTATCCGCCGGCATCGATACGGACAAGGAGCCTCAGGCAAGGGAAGAGATCCTGGCACAGCTCACTGCCTGCCAGAATGGCGACTTTACCGACGCGGAGCTGAATGCCGCCAAGGAAGCCATCATTTCCAGCCTCCGGGGCGTCACCGATTCCCCCGGCGCGATCGAAAATTACTACGGTACGGCGCTGCTCAGCGGTCTTTCCATGACAGTGCCCCAGTATATGGAATCCGTCAGCGCGGTGACTGCGGAAGCTGTGATGGCTGCGGCAAAGAGCATCCAATACCATTCTTCCTTTTTCCTGAAGGGGGTGGCGGCATGAGAAAAACCGAATATCCCAATCTGGGCGAAACCGTATACCGCAAAACCTTAAAAAACGGCCTGCAGGTGGCGGTCGTCCCCAAGCCGGGCTTTACTCGCAAGCTTGCCTATTTTGTCACAGACTTCGGCTCCATCCACACGGATTTTGAGCTGGAGGGCAAGGCGTATCATGTCCCTGCCGGTGTTGCCCACTATCTGGAGCATAAGCTCTTCGAGTTGCCGGACCGGGATGTAACGGCGGAATTTGCCGCCCTGGGCGCAAATGTCAATGCCTTCACCAGCTACGACATGACCGCCTACTACTTTTCCTGTACGGCGAATTTTGACGAAAGCCTGCGTCTTTTGCTGGAATTTGTGTCCACCCCCTGGTTCCCGGAGGAGAGCGTTCTGCGGGAGCGGGGCATCATCGACCAGGAGATCGGTATGTACCTGGACGCGCCGGACTCCGCGGTGTTCGATCGGCTGACGGAGATCATGTACCGCAATCACCCCATCCGCGTCCCGATCCTGGGCAGCCGGGAGTCCATTCGGGAAATCACCCCGGAAATCCTGGAACTGTGCCACCGGGCGTTCTACGCTCCGGGGAATATGATATTGTGCGTGGTGGGCGATGTAGACCCCGAAGCTGTGGCAGCCATGGCTGACGCTGTTCTGGGCGAAAAAAGCCTTCCCGTGGCCAAAAAGCTGCGCCCTTGGCAGGAGGATATGACCTGCCCGCAGTGCCTGACAGAAAAGGCCATGGAAGTGGCCATGCCCACCTTCCAGCTGGGCTTCAAGTGCGAAAGCACCGGCACCGGAGAGGATGCCATCCGGCAGGAGGTCATCGGCGATCTGGCGGCGGAAGCCCTGTTTGGCGAGAGCTCCGCGCTGTACCTTTCTCTTTACGAGCAGGGGCTCATCGATTCCTCCTTCGGCGGCGGTTTTGAAACCGTGGACGGCTGCGCTATGCTGCTGTGCGGCGGCGACAGCGACGATCCCCAGGCAGTCGCCGATGCCCTGCAGCGCTCGGCAAGAAAGCTGCTCAGCGAAGGAATTACGGAAGAAGCATTCCTGCGGATGAAGCGCAGCGCGCTGGGCCGCAGGATCCGGGATCTGGACAGCTTCGACAGCACCTGCTTTCGGGTCTGTTCCTACCATTTTTCCAAGTTCGACTATTTCCGCTTCCCGTCAGCATATGCCGATGTGACAGTGGAACAAGTGCAGGACTTTCTGCGCCGCGTGGTCAAAGCGGAGCGCAGCGCCCTGTCTATTATTACACCCATGTAATTTCAGGAGGTAACATTAAAATGAGTTGGATCGAAGGCAGTTGTCCTATTCGTTTCCCCGGTCTGGGTTGGGAGATCGACCCTCCGGCAGGCTTCTCTGTCGGATCGCTGAGCTTTAATTTCTATGGCATCATCATCGCCGTAGGTCTGATCCTGGCGGTGATCTACGGCTGGAAGCGCGGTAAGCAGTTTGGCATTAAGCCCGATGATATAACCGATGGTGTGCTGTGGATCGTCCCCTTTGCCATCATCTGCGCCCGGCTGTACTAC
>CAYRJG010000201.1:0-2846 GCA_964424525.1 uncultured Ruminococcus sp. | reverse complement strand
ACCTTGCCAAGGTGGAGGTAGCGAGTTCGAGCCTCGTCACCCGCTCCAAAAAGTAAGGAACGTCATCAAGCGTTCCTTATTTCATATGGTACCGTAGCCAAGTGGTAAGGCCCCGGTCTGCAAAACCGTTATTCGCCAGTTCAAATCTGGCCGGTACCTCCAAAGAAAAGAGACTAGCATTCGCTAGTCTCTTTTCTTTTGTCAATCTGAACGGAAATCCATATTCAAGTGATTATTCCGGGAATTCCAAGTAGGTAAGTTTATACTGGTATTTATGGAAAAGAGATAACGATCATGATTTACTTTCTAGCAGAATATGGTAGAATATAGTATAGTATCAGAAATACAAATTTCAGGAGGCCGATATGAATACCATCAATAAAAATTGGATTCAGTTTCGCAGACGGCTTGCACAGATTATTGAGGTTACCGGAGTTGACGACCCTGTCAGCAAGGCATACGGATTGGTCAGCACGCTGATTCTGTTGGTGAATGTATCCGTAACGGTTCTGTACACGTTTGATAAAATGGAGTCTGGCTACGGGGAAATTCTGCTTTTCCTGGAAGCAGTTACGATTGCTTGTTTTGCCTTGGACTACATTTTTCGGTTGCTGGCAGCGCAGTTTATGTATCCTTCGTTAACAGAATATCAGGCACTGAAAAAGTATGCGCTTTCCTTTTCGGGAATTATTGATCTGCTTTCCTTTCTGCCCTACTATCTTCCCATCTTCTTTCCCACCGGAGCGGCGGTGTTCCGTATGTTCCGTGCGGTTCGGATCTTCCGATTGTTTCAGATCAATACCTATTATGATTCTCTGAATGTGATTGCGGAAGTAATCTCCAGTAAGAAGCAGCAGTTGTTTTCTTCCGTATTTACAATTTTGGTGCTGATGCTGGGATCCAGTCTGTGCATGTACAGCCTGGAACATGAGGCGCAGCCGGAGGTATTTTCCAATGCTTTTTCCGGGATCTGGTGGTCGGTTTCCACTCTGCTGACGGTTGGCTACGGTGATATTTACCCTGTCACGACATTGGGTAAAATATTCAGTATTTTCATTACCTTTCTCGGCGTTGGCATGGTAGCGATCCCGACAGGTATTATTTCCGCCGGTTTTGTAGATCAGTATTCCAGACTGAAGCGTATCAGCGAATATGCGCATGAGGAGGACGTTCACTTTATTAAAGTGAATCTGAAAAGACAGGATGCTTGGGTGGGCAAGGCAGTCATGGATCTGAAATTGCCTCATGGTATGATCGTTGCCATGATTCGCCGCAACGGAGAGAATATTGTCCCCCGCGGCAATGTGGTGCTGAAGTCAAACGATACCTTAATTTTAGGTGCCGAGGCGCTGAAGGATGACAAGCATATCGATCTGAAAGAAGTCGTTCTTTTGAAACATAACCCCTGGAACGGTCTGAGAATTCGGGAACTGGATATTTCCCGGCAGACGATTAT
The DNA here is from genome assembly GCA_964424525.1 of uncultured Ruminococcus sp. Taxonomy (GTDB): domain Bacteria; phylum Bacillota; class Clostridia; order Oscillospirales; family CAG-272; genus UBA1740. The sequence continues at coordinate 1,390 of CAYRJG010000201.1, read as the reverse complement.
AGTTATGGTGAAACGAAATGGTGTCATGATGGTGCCTAAAGGAGAGCTGATGCTGATCGAAGGGGATCATGTTGTTATGTATTCGCAGGAACGTATTTCCAATGCCAGTCTGCTTCATATTTAGGAAAAAGGTGTGCTGCATGTAACAGCATACCTTTTTTGAGATTTAACCATCCTGGAAGCTCTGCTTTAACCGTTTTGCATCTTCCTGTATTGCCTGGGAGATATTCCGTATTCCTGTTTGAATGCACGGAAGAAGGAAGAATAGTCTGAGAATCCGACCCGCTCGGCAGTAGATTCCAGACTGATGCCGCTTTCAATCAGCTTTTTGGCGGCGATCAGACGGCGCTGTGTAACGCATCGGTAGAAGCTGATTCCCATTTTCTTTCGGAAGGTCTGGGTAATGGTGCTTTCGCTCACAAAAAAATTGTGAGAAATATCAGCAAGCGTGATTTTCTCCGCAAGATGATCTTCCACATACGACAGAACCCGATCCAGCAGCTCCGGTTTCTCGGCCTCCATGGGATTTGCAAGATCCTGCAGTCCTGCGCGAATCAGCTGAATGAGAATGTTTGCTGTATTGGCAGTTACCATGCTGTTCCATCCAAACTGACCGCCCTCAGCTTCCTTGACGCCATCCCGGATCAGATCACAAATGAATTCCCAACCGGTACCGGCGGTACGGAAGAGAAAAGGTGTGTTTAATTTGCAGGATAACAGCTCCGGCGTTGCTAATGCCAGCAGCTGCAGGAAACCTTCGCTGATCCAAAGCACATCCCGGATGTAAGGCTCAGACATTTGCTCAGGCAGCAATGGGCGATGGCTGATGCCCGGCGGGACAAAAATGATGTCGCCTTTCTGGAGCTTATATCGATCTGTTCCCACAAGATATTCTGCGTTGCAGCTATTGCGACAGCAAAGCATTTCGTAGAATGTGTGGCTGTGAAAATGGACATTGTTATTGGAATAGCTGATGTCCTGATGTGTATCCACATAGGGTGAGTCCATTTCCAGCTCCTGATAAAAGGTATTGGGGTCTAACCCCATATTTTGAAGGGCCTTGTGGATATGTACAGGAAAATCTTCCGCGTTTGTGCGTGGAATGATATGACTGATTTTCCTTAGCTCGGATAATTTCACAAAAAACACCTCGTGAGAATTTATACTTATGTTGATAGTATATCATAAGAATAACGGATTTGCAATGTAGAATGCGATAATTGCAATTTATTTTGCGTTCATAATTTGTTAAAATGGCACTATCACTGTGGGGATTGCCGTTATTCCCCACTAAATTTTTAGGAGGAATAAACAATGGCAAAAGCAAAATCTGATAAGCTGACGCTGAAGCACATTATTGGCTACGGCGCCGGCGACTGCGGCGGTTGCT
>CAYRJG010000200.1:0-2864 GCA_964424525.1 uncultured Ruminococcus sp. | reverse complement strand
ATCGAAGATTTTCCATGAGAACATTGGCATAACACAGGTCGTGTTGCGACACGACGCGAAAGGCAGAGCCTTTCCTCAAGCCAAATGTGGCTTGTGTTTCTGTGGTTATGTTATAATAACCTCATGGGTTCGCTCTTTTAAGGAGCGAACGTGTAGGCAGAGCCTACTAAAATCGAAGATTTTCCATGAGAACATTGGCATAACACAGGTCGTGTTGCGACACGACGCGAAAGGCAGAGCCTTTCCTCAAGCCAAATGTGGCTTGTGTTTCTGTGGTTATGTTATAATAACCTCATGGGTTCGCTCTTCTAAGGAGCAAACGTGTAGGCAAAGCCTACTAAAATCGAAGATTTTCCATGAGAAAAAGGAGAGAAAATATGAAAATTCATTCTGTCGATGAGCTGATGAATCAAAGCTTCAACGTGATTTTTATAAACGCCTTAAAGCAGCATTGGCATACCACAAAGTGCTTTCAATGCATCGGTGCACCAAAAAAGCAGAATTTGTTTCTTTTTTTGAACGGATGCAAAATTACATATACAGATAAAACCAACCGCACATTTGTTGCCGGTGACGGAGACATTGTTTACACCCCGATCGGAAGCGAATATCGGGCGCAATTATCGGATTTCAAGGATCGTACTTCACATACCATCGGAATAAACTTTTTTATTTACGATGAGAAAGGAGAAGAGGTTATACTATCCGATGACATACAAATTTTCCACTCTTCTCAAAGCCAAACACTACCCCTTCTTTTTCAAAAAGCATTAAACAACGATATCGCAAATCCGCTTACACATATCCGAATTCTTCTGATGGAGATTCTCTGCGCTCTCTCCACGCAAGGCGCAAAGCAATTCATTCCGGATAGCATCGCAAAATCCGTCAAATATCTGAATGAACACATTGAACAGAATCCCGCGATTTCAAGACTTGCCGAGCTTTGCGGTATCAGCGAGGTCTATTTCAGAAAGCAATTCAGAGAGTATCTCGGAGTATCTCCGCTTGAGTATCGTAATGCCCTGCGGCTTGAAAGGGCGCGAACTTATTTAGAATACGGGGAAATCTCCGTACAAGAAATATCCGATATGCTCGGATATTCGACGGTTTCGCATTTTATAAAGGAATTCAAAAACAGATACGGATGCTCCCCCTTAAAATACCGCAAGTTAAATCGAACAGAATGACAATAAAAATTTTTAAAAAAGCACCGTGACGGAATAAACCGTCACGGCGCAATATCTTTATAACATTAAAATTAAAATTCACCGGTTGCTTTCTTTGCAATAGCTGTAAAATACGGACGGATATGCTCAAGTATCTCATCCTCGGTTTCTGCCGAGGGAGTGTCTGTCCAAAGGCAGAATCCTGTGCCCTTTACCCTCTCGTTTGGGGCTTCAATTATATTCCCCTGCTTGAAGGGTGGGAATATATAGGTATTACCGGTATCACATTCAGAACTATTGGGAGCAAAAACATAAGGGTTCCACTCCTTCATAATAACCTCGGGCGTGACATACGAGGGCTCTTTATCAGGGTAGAGAGTATAGTAGGTATACGCTCTTGAAAAGTTGTAAATGATGTGACCTTGTTCAAGATAGAACAAGGCTGTGCCCTCACCGTTATTTGTATGTGGTGACCAATACTGTATGCCGATTGACTTATCAAGCTCTGCGGCTCCCTGCCACCCCGTGTCACTTGAACGGTAGACATCGTCATTCCACATACGGATAGATTCATATCCGAGCGAATAGAGGAGTTTGGCTACGTCATTCATATAAAGTATAAACGCATCATATGCCACAGCATTTGGGTTCTTGGTGATTTTGCGCGCGTGCGCCTCCCAATGCTCAAGGTTATACCACTTGGGCACGCTCTTATCGATGCTGCCATCATCGCCCCATCCAAGAAGCTCGTCACCACCGATGTCAAACCGCGTGCAACCAAGCTCGCGGAAGAACATACCGTATTCGGTGTATATATCTTTAGCAAAGGCGACCGCCTCGGGATTAGATATATCGATTCCGCGGGAATAGAGCTCCTGTGAGCTCTCTGCGGTTTCACCCGATGACTGCACGATAGCCACCTTACCGTTTTTATGGAAGTAGTTTCCTATATCCACTCCGTACTTTTGCTTATATTTCTTTACTGCATAGGTCATATGCCCGGGTGAGTCGAATGACGGCATTACCTCAACGCCCCGCGCATTTGCATGGCGAACTATATCGCGCATCTCGTCCATAGTGATGAATCTTCCGTCATCCTCGGGGCATCCGTATTTTGCACCAAAAGTGCAAAGGGTGTGATCTCCGCCCGCAAGCCATGGGAATTTTTTAGATTCGAGGCGATGCCCAACGTCATCGGTAAAGTGAATCGTTATGACGTTAAAACCAACCTCGCTTATCTCATCTATAAGCCTTTTTATCCAATCGGGAGTAAAATATTTTCTGGCGCAATCAAGCATAAATATACGCTCTTCAACGCGAAATTTTGAATTACTCATAATAAGGTATTGCTTGCGATATTGCTTTAAAGACAGCTCATTAGCTCCACCGGTGAAATCGGGATCGCTTAACTGAACACCGTCATCTTCCCAACCGCAGAAAGGGCAAATTTCATAGCAAGAATCGTCCTCAAATTCATATTTACCGCAAACGGGACATTTATGAGGCGTAGGAACATAGTTATCTGTCATCTCTTCAAAATAACTATATTCAGGATTTCTCGCTACTTTTTCAGCGTACCAAGCACGATACTCATTCAGTGACATCTCATTAGCACCGTTTGTTAATTCGGGGGACTTTGTTTGTTCGGGAGAGTAATGCCAACCGCAGCTCATACAGTAAACATCAGAAGGTGTG
>CAYRJG010000199.1:0-2895 GCA_964424525.1 uncultured Ruminococcus sp. | reverse complement strand
GGAGCAACCGATAGTTTCAACGAGAGCTTCCTCGATGATACCGTCCTTTACGTTAAGCGAAAGCTTACAAGCGCCCTGCTGGGGTGCGCACCAGCCCACACCGTGAGTGTAAGCCGAAATATCAGTGATTTCCTTCGCCTTTACCCACATACCCTCTTCGGGAATGGGAGCGGGACCGTGGTGGGGACCCTTAGCGACGACACACATGTTTTCCACTTCTTTGGAATAAACAAGTTTAGCCATTGAATTTATCTCCTTTTAATTTATTACTTAAAAATTAAACAATTACAGTACCCATAACGGTGCCGAATGCGCAAGCGGCATTGGACTCGTCGGTATCGATATGCATTGCGGGAGCAAACTTCTCGCTTACTCTTACAACAACGTCACCGTAAACGGTGGTACGCTCGGATTTGATCTCAACAGAAACGATCTGCTTATCTGCAACGCCCATTTCTGCTGCTGCTTCGGGAGTGAGGTGGATATGACGCTTTGCAACGATTACACCCTCGGAAAGCTCAACCTCTGCACCTGTTTCGGGGTTAACAAGCTTACAAGCTGCACTGCCTGCAACGTCACCACTCTCGCGGATGGGTGCCTTAACACCAATAGTACGAGCGTCGGTAAGAGAGATCTCTACCTGGCTTGCAGGACGGGTGGGACCGAGGATAGATGCCTTAAGAGTACCCTTAGGGCCTACTACGAGAACCTTCTCTGCGCAAGCAAACTGACCGGGCTGAGAGAGATCCTTAATGTTGGTAAGCTCATAGCCCTTACCAAAAAGGGTTTCAAGAGCTTCCTTGGACACGTGCACGTGTCTTGCAGATGTTTCAACTAAAACTTCTTTCATTCTGAAAAAACTCCTTTGATTATATTGTTCTTGGAAGCGTAATTTCGCACCTCCGTGCTAATCCAACATATATTGTACCACATTCTGTTACGAAAATCAATGTATAAATTAAAATATTATTGCAAAAAATAATAAAAATTCTGTTAAAATGACATAAAATAGGGGTTAAAAAATGAGTGAAAACGATTCGTGCATTGATTCAATTATTAAAAACGGAAGTTTGGAGATTGACAGCGAGCGAGGAACATTTTACTGTTTATCAATAATAGGACAGATTGAAGGTCATTACGTTTTAGATCAAAATCAAAAATCTACGAAATACGATCACATCCTTCCCTTATTGGTAGGTCTTGAGGAAAGCAACAAGATAGACGGTATATTGATACTTTTAAACACTCTTGGAGGCGATGTTGAGGCAGGACTTGCGATAGCTGAAATGATCGCAAGCCTTAGGAAGCCAACTGCATCAATAGTACTCGGTGGTGGTCACTCAATCGGAGTGCCTCTTGCAGTAAGTGCAAAGCGGTCATTTATAGTTCCAAGTGCTACTATGACAATCCATCCTGTAAGAACAAGCGGTGTTGTGCTAGGAGTACCACAGGCATTTGACTATCTTGAAAAGATGCAAGACCGAATAATTAAATTTGTTGTAAATCATTCAAAAATCAAGGAAGAATATATGCGAAAAATCATTTCGCGCACCGATGTTCTCGTAAATGACATTGGATCTATTCTTGACGGATATGAAGCCACAGAATGTGGTCTTATAGACGAGGTTGGTGGAATTAAGGATGCACTCAGCTACCTCGAAAACGAGATCAGAAGGGATAGAACGAATGATAACTAAAATTATTGTAGATATTTTCATAAAACTTTTAACAATATTATTATTTACAAAGGCAGCAAAGTGTGCTATAATACTAGCAGTAAACGGTATGAAGCGCGCATTTATCGAGGTGCTGACCTCTTAATCCACGCTTCGCAGGAGGCATTATGGCAATTTTTTCAAAAAGAAAAAAAGACGAGTATTGGTTTGTTCCCGGCGACACAGGAGAAATCCAAGATAAGAATAGCACGGCAACCGAATCTAAAAACACAATAAAAGAGAAAAAAACAGTTAAAAAAAGTAATCCTAAATCTACTGCAACAAAAAAGGCTGATACAAAAAAAGTTCAGATTGAAGCTAAAAAAGAGCAAAAATCCGACACAAAATCGAAAGTACAAGTCAAAAAGCCAACCGCTAAAACAACAAATACGGTCGCAAAAACAACTAAATCGGCAACTAAAGCTACTGCACCCAAAGCAGCAAACACTTCTACAAAAGCAGCAACTGCCACCCCAAAAAACTCGATAAAAGCAAAAACAGCAAGCGCAACAAAGCAGAAAAACAATTCATCAATAGTAACACTAACGGCAGCAAATGAAATACCTCGTTCTATTTATTACGACGAGGAAGAAGCTGAACGCATTTCAAAAGAATTTACATCCGAAAAGCTTGAGTTCAAAGGTTTTGGTGGAGCATTTGAGATCAAAAAATCAAAAGATGACCGATATGTATTTAATCTCTACGCAGCCAATCATTTAATAATTGCAACATCACAGGTATATTCATCCGCACAGAGTGCCATTGTTGGAATTAACAGCGTAATAGCCAATGCGGAGCGTGCAGGAGTAGAAGATCAAACACTCAAAAAGGTTACTCCTGTTGCTTTTCCGAAATGGGAGATTTACATAGATCGCGGCGGTCAATATAGATTCCGCCTCAGCGCATCTAACGGAAGCTGCATCTGCCACTCTCAAGGTTACACCGGAAAATCAGCTTGCAAAAACGGAATTGAGAGTATTATAAGAACCGTTAAAAGTGCAAAAATCGACAAATCATATTTAAAATAAAAAGAATCCCTTTGTGCTACGTGGCGCAAAGGGGTTCTTTTTATTTAGTTTTGACACAAAATAATCAGCAGAATCAATTAATATCATTAATTGTTATAACAAAAAAGCCCTGCTTTTGCAGGACTCCATATATTTTACAAGTGCTTATTGCA
>CAYRJG010000198.1:0-2912 GCA_964424525.1 uncultured Ruminococcus sp. | reverse complement strand
CAAACTTTAAAAAACTAAAAAAACTAGTTAGGTTTTTTAAAGGAGGTTCAACATGGATAAGATTACTCATGAAGTTCGCTTGGCGAACTGGAAAAACATTATTGAACAATGCAACAACCGTCCCAAAGGCACAACTATCAAGCAGTGGCTGACGGAAAATGACATCAATGACAAAACGTATTATTACTGGCTTCGCCGGGTCAGACAGGAAGTCTACTCCAAGATGAATGCAAATGTTCCATCCGTTATGCAGGGATCAGAAAAGGAATCAGTTACATTTGCAGAAATTCCACTGATGTCTCAGAAAATGTCTACTCCGGATTCATTCCAGGCAGATGCCATAATCCGATCCGGTGACGTAATTGTCGGGATATCCAATTCGATTTCCGACCGACTTCTGAATCAGATCCTGGAGGTGACAAAATATGCTCGCTGAAGCTGCCGGTGTGAAAAAGATCATCATTGCATGTGGACGAACCGATCTTCGAAAAGGGATTGATGGTCTGGCGCAGATCATCGGAACAAAGTATGATCTAAATCCATTTGAAAAAGACGTATTGTTTCTTTTCTGTGGCGGACGAGGCGATCGCATCAAAGGACTCTTGTGGGAAGGCAATGGATTCCTGCTTTTGTATAAACGTCTGGAAGATGGCTCTTTTTCCTGGCCACGCACCCCGGAAGAAGCGGTGCTTCTCTCACAGGAGCAGTACCAGATGCTGATGATGGGATTGAATCCCATTCATCCTAAAATCCGGGAAGTTGACCCACAAAAAACATTTTGATATTGTGCAAAACAGAGAAAATTTTCTTTGTGCATGATACATGTTTCAAACGTGTCGCAAGGCAAAAAAGCAACCCTTTACAGTGCTGAAAAACAGCTGTATCCATGGGTTTCGTTCAAAAAATGAACCTTGAAAACTCTATATTTTCTTTGTGTATATGAGCCTTGCAAGCAGTTTAAATAATAGGCATTTTGACGAATGCGCGGATTTATGAAATTGGCTTTTTTTCGTATTTTCTTGTATAATAGATATCAGAAAAGACGAGGAGCGGGCAGCCATGAATCAGAAACATACATTGGACGAACTGAATAACTTGAGCCGTGAGGAATTGATCACTACCGTTTTAAGCATGCAGGGTCAGTTGGATACGTTAAATGGAAACATCGACAAGCTCATCGAACAGATCCGGATTGCCAATCAGCAACGTTTCGGACGTAGCACGGAAACCATGAAATCCATCGAAGGACAGATTTCCTTTTTTGATGAAGCAGAGGCTCTTTTTGATTCGACGGCACAGGAACCAACGGTAGAAGAGGTTCTTCCTGCCAAACCACGTAAAAAGAAACAAAAAGGTCAGCGAAATATTGACCTGAGTGGATTTCCACAAGAGATTGTTCCACCACATGCTGTTTCCGAAGAAACACTGGATTCTTTTTATGGGAAAGGAAACTGGAAACGTATGCCGGACGAGACATACAAACGTCTTCGTCATGAGCCGGAATCATGGACGGTGGAAGTGCATACCGTTGAGGTGTATGTCGGAACGGATGGGGATCATCAGGATGAATTCATGCGTGGCGACCGACCAAACGATATCTTCCGCAACAGTATCGTGACACCGTCACTGCTGGCATCCATTATCAACGTTAAATATGTGAATTCAGCTACGCTGACAAGAATCGAGGAAGAATTCAAGCGTAACAGCGTCAGTATCACCAAGCAGACCATGTCCAATTGGATCGTAAACAGTGCGGAACGCTATTTTATGCCAATGGTGGAACGGATGAAACAGGAACTGTTGAACCTCCCGGTGGTACAAGCCGACGAAACCCCGACCCAAGTGATTCGTGACGGGCGTTCTGCCGGAAGCAAAAGTTACATGTGGGTTCACAGATCCGGCGAGTTCTTTAAGGATAAGCCCATCGTCATCTATGAATACCATAAAAGCCGCGGGCATGAAATCCCAAAGGCATTTTATAAGGATTACAAAGGTGTCCTTGTAACGGATGGATTGCAGCAGTATCATCTGGTGGACAAAGAACTGTCAGGAGTGAGCAATGCTAACTGCTGGGTTCATGCAAGGCGGGATTTCGCTGATGCCATAAAAGCTGCCGACAAAAGCAATCCGGATGCGGTACGAAGGTCAGTTGCTTACCAGGCATTGCAACGTATCTCGCACATATATGATCTGGAAGGTGCATTAAAAGACCTGTCACCGGAAAAACGACTTCAAGAGAGGCAACGTTCGATTCAGCCTTTGGTTGAGGAATATTTTGCGTGGGTAAAAGAACAGTTGGCAGATAATACTTTGCCTGCAAAAATGAAAACAGCCCAAGGGCTCCGCTACAGTGTAAATCAGGAAAAGTACCTGAAGGTTTTTCTGACAGACGGAAATGTTCCGATTGATAATTCTGCCAGCGAACGCTCGATCCGGACATTTTGTATCGGGAAAAAGAATTGGATGTTTCATAATACACCCAAAGGTGCTCAGGCAAGTGCTGCTATTTACAGCCTGACGGAAACGGCGAAACTCAACAATCTGAGACCGTACTACTATTTCAAGCATTTGCTGACAGAGTTGCCAAAACTATGTGACGAAAAAGGAAATATAGATTCTACAAAACTGGATGCATTGATGCCTTGGTCAGAGGAACTTCCAGGAGAGTGTAGAAAACCACGCCGCTAAACAACAACTTAGCGGCGTTACTTTATAGGGAAGCGGATGGTTTGACGTTTACCAATAGAAAGTGAAAATTTGGAGTTTAAGGATATTTTTCTGTGGAGAAATATCACGTTCAGCGATGGAACTGTTCGTGATATTTTCTTGTCTATATATGTATACAGATGGTATCTGTTATTATTGATATTGACAACTTATTAGTGCTGTGCTAAAGTGTGCTTATAGTGCAT
>CAYRJG010000197.1:0-2985 GCA_964424525.1 uncultured Ruminococcus sp. | reverse complement strand
CAGCAGATTTCGACGTTGAGCGTGCAGAGCATGGTATTATTTATATTGATGAAATTGATAAAATATCGCGCCGTGGCGAAAACCGTTCTATTACCAGAGATGTTTCGGGAGAAGGCGTTCAGCAGGCGCTTTTGAAAATTCTTGAAGGAACAACTGCAAATGTTCCACCCCAGGGCGGAAGAAAGCATCCAAACCAGGAATTCATTCAAATAAATACAAAAAACATTCTTTTTATATGTGGTGGAGCATTTGACGGAATCGAAGCACTGATTGAACAACGCAAGGGTTCGCAGCAAATAGGATTCTCTACCGAAAAGGCAATGACAAGGGAAAAGGTCGCCAAGGGTGTTTACAAAGATGTTATAGCACATGACGTAATTAAATACGGTATAATTCCGGAGCTTGTCGGAAGATTGCCTATTATAGTTGCTCTTGATAATTTAGATGAATTTTCTCTTGTAAGAATTCTTAAAGAGCCCAAAAACGCTCTTTTCAAGCAATATCAAAAGCTCTTTGAGATGGATGGAATCGCACTTGAATTTGAGGATTCCGCGTTCTCTGCTATTGCCCGTCTTGCTATTGAACGAAACACCGGTGCGCGCGGTCTTCGCTCTATTATAGAAGGAATTATGATGAAGCCTATGTTTGAGCTTCCCGGAAGAACCGACATAGAAAAGGTCATCGTTACAGAATCCTTTGTAAAAGGCGAATCTGAATTAAAAATAATTCCGAAAAAAGAAGAATCCCCCGCACTTTTAACCGACAAATAATTAAGAACAGGCTAGCTCGAAAATTTGAGCTAGCCTGTTTTGGTTCTATTAAATTATAATGATGCTTTTCTATAAGAAAGCGGACTTTGATTCATATACTGCTTAAAAATTTTATGAAAATAGTTTGGATTGCAAAAACCGATTTCATCGGCAACCTCTGACATTGAATTTTTTGTTTTAAAAAGCAATTCCATAGCTCGATTGATCCTCAAACCATTTATGTATTCAATAGGAGTTCTACCTATTGAATCCTTAAACATTTTTGTGAAATAATCCGGAGAAACATTAATCATAGCGGCAAGCTCTTCTACATAAATCTTCTCACAATAATGTTCGGAAATATAATTGATAACCGGAACGAGTCGAAGCACATTATGATAAATCATACGTTCAGAATCATCCTTGGTTGATGAATAGTAACGCAAAAGTGCGGTCATCATCAAATAAATATTAGCTCTTATCGGTAGTTTATAGCATACGTCCTTAGAAATAAATTCCTCATAAGATTCGTGCATATAGTGCATAAGTGTAGGATACACCGGATGCCCATGAGAAAACAGCGAAATTCTGTTTTTAGACTGAACATCAAACATATAGAACACCTCGGCATCAAAATTTTCCATATTTTCACGAAGAATAGATGCCTCAAAGCTTATTCCGCGAATTGCGGCATATCCGCCGATTGCATCAGCTCGATAAACCATTGTTGGCGGAATATATGCAAAGTCGCCCTGTGCGGCTATCAAAATTTCAGTACCGATTTGAATTTCAACCTCACCCGATAAAACCTCAAGAATTTGCATAGATGAACGCTGAATATCCGAGTTTATTAGTCTGCCATCGCCACTCTCGGCGTATATTTTAAAGTAGAATTGCGGATTTTCTGCCCTCATTTATGCCTCCATAACAAACAAATTCAGATTAATAAAAGGTTGCAACCTCTACAATTGGCTTTTCTGCACGCTCTGCCGTTTTAACGGTAAGAACAGGACCGCGCGAACCGTAAAGTTTTGAATATTCTTCAAAAAGAACGCCCTTAACAGTTACCCAATCGCGGGTTTTGATATTCAGACCACCGGTGCCTTTTGCAACGATTCCACGATATGCAATATCGTCTTCACAACAAGTCATAATATGCCTGCCGATTGCGAAATGACTGCCGGGCAGTATCGAATCTCTTGCCGCAATTCCCTTGAACTGTATTGTTTTACCGAGATATTTTGCTAGGTCTTCGGTCATATCACGGTAGAATATTGCAAAATCCTCGTCTTTTATCTCGATTACAGGCGCGTTTATATCATAAGGAAGCGGATCTTCGATATCATCGAATTCAATCTCACCCGCAGTATCCTCATAGCAAATATTTGCCTTTCGTGAAACGCCCCTTACAAGCTTATGAAGAGCCATTTTGTCGGTTTTAGGTGTTGTACGATTAAAAACTACCATTTCACTACTCGTAAGCTTGTCAACAACAAGCTGGCGCATATTTGCATTATACGAAAGAATTGTAGTCGAATCAGCAATCATTATTTCCTGATAAACCATCCAACCTTCCGGTAACGCATTATAAAAGCTATCGAGTGCCCACATTCCGTTATATTCAACTACAACAATTTCGGCATCGTGACGTTTTGCCAAAGCGGAAAGTCTATCGGACGTCAGCTTTTGTTCTTCATCGAATGAAGCAAAAGACACATTCTGCCCAAACATATCAGGCTCAAATTCCTCTTCTCCTTCTTCGCAAGAAATGATTAGATACTTGCGTACACCGTCGTTAAAATTCGAATCACCCATCGTTTCTTGGATGAATTTTGTTTTCCCTGCTTCAAGAAATCCCGTGAAGAGATATACTGATATTTCCATTTTATCTATCCTTTATTGAGTTATCAGACGCCAATAAGCTCTTTGATTTTTTCTTTGTTAATGCCCGAACCGATTACGCAGAGTCTTCCTATCACACCGGCCGCACCGTATCTTATATTAGGCTCTCCGGGAATATAGTCAAAGTGAAGCCATCTGCCATCTTCGCTTGCTACTATTCCCTTTGCGCGAAGAATCATACCGTACTCGGAATCTTCATCAAAAGACGAAAGAATATCGTCAAGCATTTTCTCGGTAAAGCATTTGGATGTTTCTACGCCAAAGCTTGAAAACACTTCATCAGCATGATGGTAATGATGATGGTCATGGCAGCCACAGTCGCATTCCTCATCGT
>CAYRJG010000196.1:0-2987 GCA_964424525.1 uncultured Ruminococcus sp. | reverse complement strand
CTGCCAATTCCGCCATTCCGGCATGTTACGACCAATTGGTCTTCCACATTGCTTACTTATTATAACATCTATTCGCCAAAATGTCAATACTTTTTCAAAAAATCCTTGACATCAAGCAAAAAATATGCTATTATATATAAGCACTATCGCACATGTTATATGTTATGCAAAAGCTGTGACTAATATTCATTAGCTTTGAATATACTATATCAGTGCCGTGCTTATTGCGCATATCTAACACTTTTCCAAATCACAATTTAATACGCAGGAATATTTCGCCATTCGGCGAAGATACTCGCCAAGGCGAGTATGCGAAACACAAATTTCAAAAAATATGCAGGCTTATCGAAGTGGTCACAACGAGGCGGTCTTGAAAACAAGCGCAAATCAAGCGGTCTATTCTTCGGGCTATCTTTGCAAACGCCTTGATATATAAGGCGAAATGGGATTTTCGGTTTCTACAAACTTTTTTGAAAACGAAAATTTCTACAAATTTTTCTACAACTTAATAATTTACGGAGGATTATCGAAGCGGTCACAACGAGGCGGTCTTGAAAACCGTTGGCCTTAACGGGCACGGGGGTTCGAATCCCTCATCCTCCGCCATAGCCCCGATTTTCGGGGCTTTTTTAGACAAAAAAACAAAGGGAATATTAAAGTAAAAATCAAATGAAATGCCATATACAGTTAAATCAAGGATGGATGAACAACTTTCAAAATGATATAAAAGATGGAAAGCAAACTTATTGTTTAAGTTTATTAGACTTAAATATTGAATCAACAAAAATCAGAAAATTGGGTGTTGTTGAAGATTTTTATGTTCCAGATGTCGAGGATTTTTTTAGTAAAAACTATGAAACCAGATTTGGAGATATTACGCAAAAAATAAAGAATGGTATATCAACAACTACGAATTTTTTTGCTTTATCAGAGGAAGAAAAAGAATTTATTCAAAAATTTATTGCCATAAATGTTTCACGCGCTCCTATTACTAACATTATGGCTGAAATGAAATCTTCTGTACCTGTTAAATTTGCAACTCCATCGGGAGTGTTGTCACTTGCTGTGCACGAAGAAAAATTGAAATATTTTGACGGTTATAAAATCAGATTCATCTACAACAGTTCCAACACAGGATTAGTGTTGCCTTCATATTGTCACTATAGAACAATTGAAGAATCCTCTTTAAAACCTATAGTTATAATTCCAATTAGTGATAAATTAGCACTTGTATTTGACGATAATGAATGTATTGAGTTTTCAGTAACAAACATAACAGATGAAGCAGTTATAAACAATTTTAATTATCATGCTTTTATCGTAGAAAAGTATACTAATGGTCAATATCTAATCTCTAAAACAGAGAAACCCTTATTAGAAATAAAAAGAAAAATTTCGTGTAATGATTAAAGTCTAAATGTAGTGAATATAGTACAAAAGCCGAGCGAAACGCTCGGCTTTTGTGTTATAAACCTAATATTTGCTTTTTCTTTTGCTCAAAATCTTCTTCGGTAATTAATCCGTCATCAAGCATTTCTTTTAATTCTTGCAATTGTTCTTTTGATGATTTTTTCTCGTTCAGTTTTTCTTCTTGTTTAATGGAAGAAGATTGCTCTAATGTTTTTTCATTTAACATATATTCAAGCATAGAGCAAACAGCTTGCATATTTTCTTTCATATTTCGATACATCCAGCCATTTTTATGCCAATCAACGTTGTCAACATATGTAATCATAATTTGGGGACAATCAAAATCGTTTAAGCGTATGATCAACTTTAATTGATTACATTTTTCGTTAATACTACGACTCATACTACTACCAACTATAAGACCTCCAAGCCCGAAAAACGCACCTCCAATAAGAGCGGAACCTGCTCGCCCTTGTACTTGAGATTTCCCGTTTTCGTAAACTTCGTAATTAATAACATCTGAAAACTTATAGGGTTTAGAATAGATTTTACCTTTTTGATAAATAAATTTTTTGTTTTGATTATCTATCAAAAGTTTTGTGGAAGACCGACCGCTCGCCAAAATAGGAATTGTTTTTGAAATTATGAAATCAGCATCAGGTAACTCTTTTTTCTGCTGCTCATGTTTTATATTATTATATACCGAAGATTGTATTTCTTTTCTCATAGCCTTAAGTGCTAATTCTTTATCAGATTTTTGAAAAGTTAGAAATAGGTCAACAAATGGTGCGCCTGTAATACATACAGCAATTATAATCAACAACACCATAACTCCAGCCGGAATGGTCTCTCCATCAAGCATTAAGGGCATACAACAAAATAAAATAATAAATGCTAATGCAGATATGATTCCAAAAGTAGTCCATATAATAGTCCAAGTCTTGCGATACTTTTTTGCTCTTTGACTAATCTCCTCTTCGCTTAATTTTGATAACTTTTCTTTAGATACATTTTCAATCTCTTGATTCATTCTGTTAAAAATATCCATAAATTCCTCCGATATATAAAAAGTGCGTCCCATTGAGAGACGCACCGAAAAACGCACCTCTCAATGTTGCTACACATTTTTCCCGAAACTAGGCGAGAGCATACGTTTTTACCGACAATATGCCCTAATTTCGAGATATTAAAATGTGTAGCGTAATTAGTATATCATAATTCTAGGAAAATTTCAAGCCCTTTTGTGTTTGTTTGTAGAAATTGTAGAAAAGAAAGCGGGTGTCCCGCTTGTCTTAAAGCGTGTGATTAGTGTCAACTGAATCACACCTTATCCTGCTTGGAATATTCGGGCTGTTTTCGCTGTTTTTGAGTCAATCGTGTGTTTGATAATCAAATACTCTTGTCGAATAAATTTGTAGAAATACGCCTTCAAATTGTGTTTGTAGAACTATACAAAAAGCGGTTAAAATTCCGTTGCAAATGCAAAACAACGCAAGACAAAGGAAAACGCCCGATAACAACCAAAAACAAGAAAAAGCAAGCAAATGCGCGGTCATCTGCTTGCTTTTTTGAAAATC
>CAYRJG010000195.1:0-3000 GCA_964424525.1 uncultured Ruminococcus sp. | reverse complement strand
CTACCGAGGACGATCCTACCGAGGACGATCCTACCGAGGATGATCCTACCGAGGACGATCCTACCGAGGACGATCCTACCGAGGACGATCCTACCGAAGATGATCCTACCGAGGACGATCCTACCGAAGAGCAGCCTACCGAGGATAACAACACGGTAGTTCTCGTTAAGGACGGTGAAGCATACTTTAAGGTTGTTGTTGCCGACGGTTACTCTTCCGAGCTTAACAGAGCCGCAGGTACGTTTATTTCCGATCTTGCAAAGCTCGGAGTTAAGACCGAGCAGGTATTTGATAACAAAGATACCGTTACCGACTGCGAGATTCTTATAGGAACCGTTCAGACTCGCGGTGAGCAGTATAAGATTAATCCTTATCAGTTCGGTTACAAGGGTTACACCATTCAGGCAATCGACGGTAAGATTCTTATTCTTGCCGGAAGCGAGGAATATCTCATCGAGGCAATCGAGGTTTTCAAGAAGGATATCCTCAAAATAAAGAAATCCACCAAAACCTTAACCGATGCAGAGATGACAGTATCGCAAAATATCGTAGAGATTCAGGATGACTATTCTATCGAAAGCGTTACCTTTGCAGGAAACGATCTTAGCGATTACGTAATTGTTGCATCCACTGCTGAAACTGCCGAAATTACCGCGGCAAAGTCCTTGCAGGAGCTCCTTTACAAAAAGACCGGTATGTGGCTTGAGATAATCGAGCCCTCCGCCGAGTATGAGCACGGCATCGTAATTGACCTTACCACTCCGCGAACCTGCGTATCAAACAAGGGCTTTAGACTCAAAGTTATAGGCGGAAACGTAATGATCGACTGCGGATTTGCAAATAAAATTGAAGAAGCGGTCCTCGGTTTCTTTATGACCGAAATCACTAACGCAAATGACCCCACCCCCTCATTTAATGAGAATTACACCTACGAAAAGGTAGATTACAAAAATATCTACTATAAGGACTACGGTGCAACGGGCGATGGATACACCGACGATTTTATGGCGATTATGGAATGCCACGCTTATGCCAACGAGTGGGGTCACACCGTTAACGCCGAGTCCGGTGCAATCTACTACTTCGGTGAAGGCAGCGGATATAACACCATTACTATAGGAACCGACACCAACTGGAACGGATGCAAATTCATTTTTGATGACAGCACCATCAAGGCGCCGCCCTATTATGAGGGCACTAACACTCCGACGGGAGAGCGCGGAGATCCCGAATATTACACCTCTATCTTCTCGATTTCCAATCCCTATAGCGATACATCCTATAGCGGTGAAAAGCTTCCTATAACCACCCTTTCCGAGGGCGTTACCAACATCGGCTGGGCTCCCGGATATGAGGCAATCATTATGCCTTATAACAGTAACATCAAGCACTTCATCCGTTACGGAGGAAACCAAAATAACGGCTCGGCACAGCACGAGGTTATTCACGTGGATGCCGATGGTAACATTGATTCTATGACTCCGGTTCAGTGGAATTACGACGTTATTACAAAAATGACCGTAATCAGAGCTGATAATGAGCCGATCACCATCAACGGCGGCGATACCACAAGAGCACACGTTGATACGATATTCAACGGAGCTCCTTCCTATTATACCTACTACGCACGTAATATAGCAATCAACAGATCTAACGTCACGATAAAGAATATCACTCACTCGATTCTCGAAGAATATTCCGAAACGGGTGCCCCCTATGCCGGATTTATCACTATCAATAATGCTAATAACGTTGTAGTCGACAACTGTGAATTCCAAAAACCTATGAGTCACTCTACAATAGGCAGTGCCGGAACGAGCGTTAGTATGGGCTCTTACGAGCTTACCGCAGGTACATCTACCAACATCACCTGGAAGAACTGCACTCAGTCCAATATGTTCCAAGAAGACGGCTCTATCAAGTCGGGCGGTATGATGGGTACGAACTACTGCAAGAACCTCAGATTTGAAAATATGACCGTTTGCTCGTTTGACGCACACTGCGGAACCTATAACGCAACCCTTATCGACTCTACCTGTGAGCATATTAACTTTATAGGCGAGGGAGATATCGTTCTCCAAAACGTTACAATGCACTCAAACGCAGGAAGATCGGGACTCGTTCTCCGTTCCGACTACGGCTCGACCTGGCAGGGCAACGTTTACATTGACGGTCTTACTCTCAAGTACTACTCCGGCACATTCCTTGAGCTCATCAACGCGCAGTGGGCTAACCACTACTTCGGTTATCAGACCTACCTTCCCGAGAATATTTATATGAATAATGTAAAGACGGTTAAGATAGGATACGATGTTGACTCTTCCGGTCAAAGATATGAATGGGTAGTTTCCGAAAATGAAATGCCCCTTGAGATATATCACCGTTTGAACTATAATTACGATATAAGCGATCCCAACACCGATATGTCTACATTCAACCCGACAGATGACAAGATTCAATGTAGCTGTTCTGATGCTTTTGTCGACGAAGACGGAGATTCGTGTTGCGACACCTGTAAACTGCCGGAGGTTGCAGATTACTCTGTCAACAGAAACCCCTACATCCCCACAAAGAACATTTACATTACCAACTGTCCCGGTCTTACCGTCATATTCCCGAACACTCCTCAGTTCAAGGATATGAAGGTTTACGTAGACGGCGAGGAAGTCGAATGGAAGGTAGACGGATTTATCAAGATTCCCGAATAATTTCATTCGAAACGGGTAACTATCAAAAAGCATAAACAAAAAATACGCCGTGCGTCCGAGCAATCGGGCGCACGATTTTAACCAAAATAATTCTAATAAATTAGAAAACAAAATTTCAAAATAGTAATGATGCATCAACAAATCGCATATTTTTTGTGCACAAACAACAAAAACAGTGGCATAAAACTGTGATTTTGGCTCTTGATTTCTGCGTTTTGATATGGTAAAATAACGATAGTAAAATTATAAATAAAAATTTTAAGGAGTAAACTAAAAATGGCAGGTCTTTCAC
>CAYRJG010000194.1:0-3013 GCA_964424525.1 uncultured Ruminococcus sp. | reverse complement strand
GCTTCAAGTATTTCCACATTTGCTCCATCAAGCGTTCCCATCGTAGGCGCACCGTTCATCATTAATTTCATACATCCGGTACCACTTGCTTCTTTGCCCGCTAAGGAAATCTGCTCGGAAATATCAGCCGAAGGAATGAGAATTTCCGCAAGTGATACGTTGTATTCTTCCATAAATACAACTTTAAGTCTATCCCTTGTTAACGGATTGCGCTCAAGCTCTTCTGATAAGAACCATATTAATTTAATAAGCTTCTTTGCCATAACATATCCCGGAGCAGCTTTACAGCCAAAAATAAATGTCTGCGGCGGTATATCTGCATTAGGATTATCAAGTATCTCGTTATAAAGTGCTATGATCTTTAATACATTAAGAAGCTGACGCTTATATTCGTGCATTCTCTTAATCTGAACATCAAAGATTGAATCGGGATTTATTCTTTTTCCGCACTTTTGGAATACATAGTGTGCAAATCGCTCTTTATTCAAATATTTAATGTCATTAATTCGATCGAGCACAGATTTATCGTCTGCGTACTTTTTGAGTTCTGACAAATGAGAAGCATCCTCGCGGAACTCCGGACCAATCAGTTCATCAAGCAAAGCGCAAAGTCTTGGATTAGCTGTGTTAAGCCATCTTCTGTGAACAACACCGTTAGTTACATTTGTAAATTTCCAAGGTGTCATTTTGTAAAAATCGTGGAAAATGGTTTTCTTCAGAATGTCGCTATGAAGAGCCGACACTCCATTTACAGCATGAGAGCCTACAACCGAAAGATTCGCCATGCGAACCTGATTATAAGCAACAATCGCCATTCGGGAAATTCTATCCCAATCTCCCGGATACAAATTCCACAAATCGGTTGTAAATCTCTTGTTGATCTCGTTAACTATCATATAAATACGAGGAAGCTTCATCGAAAAGAGATCTACTCTCCAGCATTCAAGCGCTTCGGGAAGTACTGTATGATTTGTGTAAGAAACAGTGTTTACAACTAAGCTCCAAGCATCCTCCCATGAATAGGAATAGATGTCCATAAAGATTCGCATAAGCTCCGGTATGCAAAGTGCCGGATGAGTATCATTAATATGAATAGCAACATTTTTATCAAATCCCTTAAGCGAACCATGTTCAGCAAAATAATCGCTTATAATGCTTTGCAAAGATGCAGAAACAAGGAAATATTGTTGCGTAAGACGTAAAAGTTTTCCTTCGTCATAATCATCTTTAGGATATAACTGCTTAGTAATAACCTCAGCATTTTCTGTTTTTGACAGATTGCTTACATAAGAACTATGAGTTGTATTATAACCCATATAAGGAGCGTGAACAGGACGAGCTCGCCACAATCTGATGGTATTAACCGCGTCAGTTGTTGTGCCCGGGATCAACAGATCATACGGAACCGCTTTAACCTCATCAAATTCATAATTAGTGAATTTTAATGATCCACCGTCCCACTCCTCTTTTATCTTTCCACCAAGTCTGATAGTAACGCTTTTTTCGGGATGAGGCACAAGCCAAGCACCTCCGCTTCCAAGCCACTCATCAGGAAGTTCCACCTGCTCACCGTCAATTATTTTCTGCTTAAAAAGACCATTTTCGTAAAGAAGCGAATATCCGTTAGCAGCATAATCAAGCGCAGATAATGAATCCATAAAACAAGCCGCAAGTCTTCCAAGACCACCGTTACCAAGACCAGGGTCTACCTCACAGGCATATACCTTTTCAAAAGATGTACCATATTCCTCTAATATTGAAGAAAGTTCTTCATATATCCCCAAATTAACTGTAACATTTCTTAAAGAGCGCCCAACAAGGAATTCCATGCAAAGATAGCATATCTTCTTAGCACCGGTTGCTTTTTTTCTTTTTTTAAATTCAGTGCGATATTCAATCATTATATCCTTAACCGCAGCAACAGTTGCTTGATAAAGCTGTTCATCTGTCGCAGATGCGGGATTTGAAATACCGCGTGTTATTAATTTAGCCTCTATCCTTTCCTTGAGATCATCAATTTGATTTTTTTGTCCTACACCGGATGTGATTTTTGCGTTGCTTTCCATTAATTTTTAATCCTTACCAATTGAATAAATTATTATATAACTCTATATATTTTGCAGCAGAACTTCCCCATGAAAAATCCGAAGAAATTGCATTCCTGCGTAATTTTGACCATGAATCTTTATCGTCATAAACCTTTAAGGCGTTTTTAACTGTATAAAGAAGTTCGTGTGCATTATAATTGTCAAAACGGAATCCATTTCCATTTTTCTCATCATACGGAATTATAGAATCAAACAAACCACCAACAGTTCTGACGATTGGAACTGTACCGTATGAGCATGCTATCATTTGCGCCAATCCACAAGGTTCGCTTTTTGACGGCATAATAAATATATCCGCTGATGCATACATTTTTTTGGATATTGCTCGGTCGAACTTGATTAAAGCCTTAAAATTCGGATATTCAGCCTCTAATGCCATAAATGCATCTTCATACTTTTCGTCACCGGTTCCGAGCAAAACAAACTGTAAATTTTCATTAAGAATTTCCTTGATTACATGAAGAACAAGATCGAGTCCTTTCGTATCTGTAAGACGTGTAATCATAACAAGCAAAGGAATTTCCGCATCCTCTACAAGATTAAACTCCTTTTGAAATGCAAGCTTATTCTTTTCTTTTCCACTCTTAAGAGTACGTTTATCATACTTATAATAGATATCTGCCCCATTTTTCGGTGAGAATGCATTGTAATCAATTCCATTAATAATACCACACATTTTACCGGAAACAGATGATATAACATCAGCAAGTCCGAAAGCAAAAAAGTCATGGTGAAGCTCGTTTGCATAATTAGGACTCACCGTTGAAACGTAATCGCTAACAGTTATTGCACCCTTTAATAAATTAATGCACCCTGCATATTCTACAATATCACGATACTTATCGTCAAGTGCAAAAACATCTCCGAGTATTGCCAAATCGTATTTGCCTTGATATTCAATGTTA
>CAYRJG010000193.1:0-3058 GCA_964424525.1 uncultured Ruminococcus sp. | reverse complement strand
CCGCTCTTGCATTCATAACCAAGGAAGACGTTGCTAAAAAGGTATTCAGTGTTATCGCTCCCGCTTACGCAAACGTAAACGGCGGCTATACTCAGGTACTCAAGATGGGTCCCCGTCGTGGTGACGGTGCTGAAACCGCTATCGTTAAGCTTGTTGCAGTTAAGGCAGCAGCAGAGGAAGAATCTAAGTAATTAACGGATTTTCCGTAATAAAAACAGACCTTGTAATTTTATTTGCAAGGTCTGTTATTTTTTAGCTATTATTTTTTTTTGATAATTCATTGACAAAAATCAAATATTCTTATATAATGGATTTGGTACATTTTGCCCTTGTGGCTAAAGAAAAACAACTCACGGAGGATTCGAAAATGAGTGATATGCCCATTTATTGGAAAACAAGACTTGATGAGGTAGAGGATACCCTCAAGCTCGTTAAAAAAGGAACAGTAACGAAGGTTCAGGTTTCTGCAGGCGGAAGACCTATTTATAAGCTTGAATACGGCAAATCTAACCTTAAAAGAGGTACTGCAGATAATGTTTCTAGTGCACTTGGCGCGCGTGATATAAGAGCTTATGCAGATAAGACGGGTGAGGATTACATTCCCACAATCTTTCTTGTAGGATGCGTTCACGGCGGCGAATTTGAGGGCACAGCAGCCCTTCTTAATATGATCAAGGCTATTGAAACAGGCACCGACTATGCGGGCGAGCGCCATGACGAGCTTGTAGCTCTTGCAGAAAAGGCTCATCTTATAATCATACCTATGGTAAACCCCGACGGAAGAAGCCATATTCCGTTTGATTCCTATGTTGGAAAGACATTCTATGATCTTCGCTATTACAATCAGGGCATCTGGAAAGACGGTAGCCTTTGCGGTTGGCCCGAGTGTAAGATGGTTCATCCCATTAAGGACCATGTTGCATACCTTGGCGGTTATTTCAATGATGACGGTGTTAATATGATGCACGAGGATTTCTTTGGCGAGGTTTCAACCGGTACTCGTGCAGTTCTTGACGTTTGCCGCGAGGAAGCACCTGATTTCAGTATCCTGCTTCACGGTGGTTCTAATACTACCTGTTGCATCCTTCCTCCCGAATATGCATCTCTTAACACAAAGAAAGAGGTTTATGCAGTTGAGCTTAAAATAAAGGAGCAGTGCGATAAGGCTGGTGTTCGTTATGCCGTCAGCGGAATCAGAGAGCTTGAGAATAATGAAAGACCTCCGTCATTCAACCTTCCCTCGGCAATGCACCATTGTTGCTCGGCACCTGCCGTTACCTATGAATCTAACCAGGGACTTTGCGATCATGGCAAAGTAATCTACGATTATGATGAGATTTATAAGGCGCACATGATCCTTTTTGCAGAAACTATTCGCTACGAGCTTGATAAGTTCGGTAAGCTTTAATATAGGAGATAAGAAAAATGAGTAATATTCCTGTATATTGGAAAACAAGACTTGATGAGGTAGAAGAAACTCTTAAACTCGTAAAAAAAGGCGTAGTTACAAACGTAGGAACGTCAGCGGGCGGCAGACCTATATATAAGGTTGAATACGGTAAGTCTAATCTTCCGAAGGGAACTTCGGATAACGTTTCAAGTGCTCTCGGTGCGCACGATATCAAGGCGTATGCTGACAAGACGGGTGCTGACTATGTTCCTACTGCATTTTTCGTAGGATGCGTTCACGGCGGTGAATTTGAGGGTACGTCGGCACTCCTTAATATGATAAAACAGATTGAAACGGGTACGGACTACAACGGAGAGCGCAACGATGCACTTGTTGAACTTTGCGAGAAGGTTCACCTTGTCATAATACCCATGGCAAACCCCGATGGAAGAAGTCATATTCCGTTTGATTCCTTTGTAGGAAAGTCCTTCAATGATCTTCGTTATTATAATCAGGGTACCTGGAAGGATGGCGAGCTTTGCGGTTGGCCCGGATGCAAGATGAAGCACCCCATCAAGGAATACGTTGATTATCTTGGCGGTTATTTCAATGATGACGGTGTTAATATGATGCATGAGGATTTCTTTGGTGGTAATCTTTCTGCCGGCACAAAGGCGGTTCTTGAGGTTTGCAAAAAGGATGCTCCCGATTTCAGTATCCTTCTTCACGGCGGAGATAACTGCACGAACCATATGATAGCTCCCACATATAGCGCTCTTAAGACAAAGAAGGAGGTTTATGCTCTTTCTCTTGCTTATGCGGAAACCTGTAAAGCAAATAATGTTCGTTATAAGGTGCTTGAGATCAGCTCGGCAGGTGAGAATAGCGAAACCAGTCCCACATCATTCAATCTTCCTTCAGCGATGCATCACTGTTGCTCCGAGCCTGCGGTTACCTTTGAGTCAAACCAAGGCCTTACCGAACGCGGCGACGTAGTTTATGACTATGAGGAGATATATAAGGCACACGCCCTTCTCTTTGCAGAAACAATGAAATATGTTCTTGCAAAGCATAATAAGGCGTGACCCGTGTTACATTAATATAATAAAATGAGGAAGGCAAAACCTTCCTCATTTTATTTATGTATGAATTTATAGTGTTGCCGCACCGAATATAATTGTCATCAGTGAGTACATCAGCGGTATAGAAAGAACGCACAGCGTATGCGATATCATAGTCATACTGGCTCCGGTTTCCGGATTGCCGCCATAAGCTTCGGGGAAAACAACGGTATTAAGTCCAAGCGGTGTTGCTGTTGCGAAGAACAAAAGATAGAGAACATTATTGTCTATATCAAGAGAGAATACTATGTTCATAAGACTTTTAATTCCGTATACAGCGGCTATGATCACTGTGGGAATGAGTGTAAGCCTTAAGAGTGAGGCAACATAAACCTTTGGCTTTTTAAGCATTCCGATAATGGAATAATTGGCAATTGTAAAGCCTGCAACAAGCATCGCGGAGGGACCCATACAAACTCTGAGTGTATCAAGTGATTTTCCGATAAATTCGGGAAGATTGGCACCTAGCCCTGTAATGCCGAACACCATACCTATAAGCGTTGCTGTCATAGGAGCATTGAAAAAGCTTTTTATGAAGCTCTTTTTT
>CAYRJG010000192.1:0-3082 GCA_964424525.1 uncultured Ruminococcus sp. | reverse complement strand
GGACTTCTCTGCTCTGAATACAGGGCCTGTTTCGAATATTCTCTCAGGGCCTGCCGCCATAGCCATCTGCTTATAGAACTGGGGCGACTGAGCAAGATATGCGGTGGTATCGAAATATTTAACCGCAAAAACGTCAGAACCCGACTCACTTGCAGCCGCGATAAGCTTTGGAGTGTGGATTTCAACGAAATTCTTCTCAACAAGGAACTCACGCATAGCAGCGGTAAGAACAGTCTGAAGCTTTATCATAAGATGATTCTGGTCACGGCGGAGGTCGATCCATCTGTAATCCATCTTAACGTCGATATCCGAGTCATCCTTTATCGGAAGAGCCTCGGCAATAGACTCAACCTTCATAGTGTCGGGAAGCATTTCAATGCCGCCCATCTTAACGTAATCGTTCTTAACGACCTCACCCTCAAAGGTAACAACCGAATGAACGGTAAGCTTATCGAGGTCCTCAATCATTTCGGGGTGCTTTTCCTTCTCAATAGTTACCTGAAGCTTTCCCGTAACGTCCTTTACAACTATAAACGCCATAGTTCTCTTGTTACGGAAATTCTCAACGAAGCCGGAAATTCTCTTTCTTCCGGGGGTGATGTCTTTTATATAGGTTCTTTCCATAGAGATATGCCTTTCTTTTGTTTTACTAAGTGATTAACATTAATATTATAAAATATTATCCCATAAAAGTCAAGAGCAGACGGAAATTTATACCGTTTTCATAAACGACACAGCCTTATCCACCCATTCCTCAGCGCGAGGCTGAACAAAGCCGACGTTTCCGTTTGAGGTAAGGGGAGATGCAAGTGCTATGCCGTGAGGGCCGTAGGGATAGAGGTGCATCTCAACGGTGACTTTTTTGGAAACGTAAGCCGCCGCAAGACGAAGCGCGCCCTCGGGCGGAACTGCGTTATCCTCTGCCGTATGCCAGATAAATGCGGGAGGAGTATTTTCGGTTACGTGAAGCTCTACCGAATGGAAATTCTTCTCCTCCTCGGAGAGCTCGGAGAAAGGCTTGCCGAGAAGATTCTCAAAGCTTCCCCCATGAGTCGCAGCAAATGCGCTTACAACGGGGTATGCGTAAAGCGTTCCCGCAGGGCGCGCGGAATCCTTCGGAAGCGAGAGGAGCTGCTCGCCTATCATATATTTGGTTGCAACAGTACCAGAAAGGTGGCCGCCTGCGGAAAATCCGACAGTAAATACTCTTTGCGGGTCAATGCCGTATTTTGAAGCATTTTCCTTTATGTAAACAATAGCGCGAACAGCATCAATAAGCTGACACGGGTAGTTGTTTTTCGGTCCGAGTCTGTAGGAGAGAACAAATGCGTTTACACCGCGGGATGCAAATGCGGTAGCAATACAGTCACCCTCTCTAAAGGATGCCAGATGGCAATATGCACCACCCGGAAAAATAAGGATAGCATCTCGCTTTGGCATAAGAGGGTCTACGTGAGCGTAGGTTTCAAGAACTACTTCGGGATTATTTTCGTCAAGATAAATCTTTTCGTTTATCATATCGTTATCCTTTCGGTATAATATATATACCCTTTTATTTTAGCACATAGCGTAAGAAAATACAAGAGAGGACGGCAAAAAGTTTTTCATTACAGCATAAAAAAACAAGCACGCTGCCGACGGTTATATAAGTAGGCAAAGCGTGCTTGCGCTGATTTTTGAAAAAAATTAAATAATACCGTCTTTACCGAGATAAAGGTCGCGCTTTTCGCCCTCGGAAAGCGACTTTACCTCGAGCTCATTCTTCATAGCCGTCCACGCTCTGTTGGGTACGGGAGGGTTAAATGCGGGAAGCTCGATTCCGGGAGTATTTATACCGGGTATGGCAACGTTATCCCCCGAGGTTCTTCCCTTGGGATATTTTTCTTCCATGGGAACCTGATTTGTAACCTTCTTATTCTTTTTCACGGATAACTCCTTTTTTTACCTGCCAAAGGGAAAAGATACTCCTTTAAGCCTTGGCAGGAATCGGGATTTGGGGCATACGCCCCTTTTTCTGCGGCCGAAATTATTTCGGCTGTTATTAGATTTTACAGAAAATCCTCGATTTATGCAAGGAAAGGTCAATTTTAACTTGAAAAGACGGATTAGTTATGCTAAAATAAAACGAAGAGAAAAAAACGGAGGTGCATAATGCTTTATTACAACCTTAGCAGTTATTTGAGAAATAAATACGGCAAGCGCCTTCAAAAAATTTGTATTGACGGTGGCTTTACCTGTCCAAACCGAGATGGAAAATGCGGCACGGGTGGCTGCATCTTTTGCGGAGAGCGCGGTGCGGGCGAGCATATCGACCCTACTCTTTCAATTCGCGAGCAGGTAGAAAAATCACTTTGCGATTCGGAATGTGATGATATTTTTATCGCATATTTCCAGAACTTTACAAACACCTATGCCAATGTGGATATCCTGCGCGAAAGGTATAACGCTGCCCTTATCGATGAAAGAATAAAGATTCTTTCGGTAGGCACTCGCCCCGACTGCATAACCGAGGATGTTTGCACACTGCTTTCGGAGTATGCCGAAAAACGCGAGGTCTGGGTGGAGCTTGGATTTCAAACGGCAAACGACACAACCGCAAAGCGGATAAATCGCGGCTACACGAGGGATAAATTCAAGGAAGCTATGTCAATGCTTCAAAAGTATTCAATTCCGGTTGTGGTTCACATTATGATAGGTCTTCCCGGTGAAGGACCGGATGACGTAAAGGAAACGGTGCGTTTCCTTTCGGAATTTGAGCTTTTCGGAATAAAAATCCATTCCGTATACGTTATGCGCGGCACTCGCCTTGCAGAAATGTACGAGAAAAAACTTTACACGCCCCCTACTCTTTCGGAATATGCCGATGCCGCGGCATACGTTTTGAAAAACATTCCCGAAAGCGTTGTTATCCACAGACTTACAGGTGATTGCCCCAAAGATGAGCTTATTGCCCCCGAATGGAACAGGGATAAAAACAAAATACTTGAAGAAATAAGAAAAAGACTTTTATAATTTCTGTTATAACATGAGGGTAGCTCAAGTTCAAAAAACTTGAGCTACCCTCGATGCGTTAAGGGGCTAG
>CAYRJG010000191.1:0-3110 GCA_964424525.1 uncultured Ruminococcus sp. | reverse complement strand
ACTTGCCGTCACCGTTGTTGTCAGAGTGCGTGGTGCAATCTTTTACTTCGGGTTCATCTTCACCGCAAGCGGTAAAGCACGTGCCGAGAGCAAAGACAAGCATAAAGCATAAAAGAAGTGCTATTATCCTTTTAATTTTCATTCTTTTTCTTCCTTTCGAATATATTTTTAAAATTATATCTTCTGCAGTTTTATTTTATACGAATTATAAAAATAAGTCAATCTAAATAATGTGAACAATATTATTTTTGAAAAAATTCTACGTTTTCTACAAAACGATATGTGTATTTTTACCTCCATGACTCCTCGTTGATTTTGTCAATCGTAATTAAAAACGGCTCGCGAAGATCGCGAGCCGCCGTGAATTATAATGATTCTTAGCTTTTACCAAGAGGTTTGTTCTTCACCTTCAAGATAGTATTTTATGTCTTTGAACTGTGCGGTATTTGGAATAGGAATACTAAGATTTCCGCAGTTAGATACCCATACCTCTTTTGTTCCTTTGTAGGGGTTATAAACAGAAGCTCCTCCTTCGGTTGTGAGCTTGGAGATATCCTTGTTTCCAAACCCGTAAATAGTTTTAGTGAAGAGGTAGAGAGGAATCGCATTTTCCGAAACAGTCCATTCGGTTCTGTTTCCAAATGTATCCGTTGTTTGATCATACTTAACAAGCTTAACATTGTTGAGCTTGATTATCTGGGGCAGATATGTAGTATATCCGAACCACCAGTCGTTGTAGGTTGCCGAGAAAAGAACGAGATGTGTTATATCGTTAGAATATTTCAGAGTAAGTCCGTCTACTATTACCTCTCCGTTCCAGGTTGAGCCGTAGTCACTTCTGAGGTTGATCATGCAACCTGCCGCATCTGTGTAAACGGTCGTGTTCTCAATTCGGATAAGACCTTCTCCGATAAAGTTCATATGCTCGAAGGTTGAGTTAAGAACTGTACCGTTGTAAAGACCGCTGTGCGCGTCAAGAGAGGTCATTTCGCAACCGTCAAAGTAGAAGTTCTTGCAGTAGTTCGTTCCGAAAAGTCCTCTGTAGGTAACAGAACCGTCTTCCGCAAAGAAATTAGACTGTTTTATACCTACCCACTGAAGGTTGTTTGCATGGCTTGCGCCTATTTCATATGTTCCGAGAAGCGCGCCTGTTCCCTTGTCATAGCGATTTTCATGCCATTGGATGGTCATGTTCTCAAATCTTACGTTGTTTGCAAAATAGGTGCTGGTGAATCCGGAGTAGGGAGCACGGGTTTCCTTCTCATCGACAAGCGAGTGCGTGATATTCTTGATAGTTACGTTAGAACGTGTGATTCTGATGTTTCTACCGTAGGAATCATAGTAATTTTCCGCCTGGTTTGAAATAGTGGTGAAATCGCCGCCCTCTATGGTGATAGGATCGTCATCTACGCATTTGATAGTAGCACTTGTGATTGTTTCGTAAGTCCAATGAAGGGGCGTTGAGGGATCGATATTACCGTCTTTATCAACGAGAATTATCTCCTGCTGAGCTGCTCCCGAGTTCTCGTTAACTCCGTAACGGATGAAGTGCTTGACGTTGCTATTGTAAAGGAGAATAAGCGCATTGAATCCGGGTGCCCAACCAATGTTTGTTGCGCTTTTGTCAAGCGTTTCGGGCATTTTAACAAGACAGGACTCTTCGGCATAATCGGAGCTTACGGAGAAGAGATTGAGCTTGTGCCAGCTGTCATATCGAGCTGAGCAAACATCGGAGAGGCTTCTATTACAATGATCGCACACGTTGTTTCCGTCTACGTCTGCATGGTTGTTACGCTGAACGGTAACTATCGAGTCGTCAATGGTAAATTTTGCACCGGTCCAGTTAACGTCGGTCATAACGGGAATGGTCGCAAGCGTTTCCTGATATTCGATACCGATGTAATAGTGAGCACCAACGTCTGCATTTACAGTGTGACCCCACTGGTTGGCATATACGTGAGCTGCGAGAATTTCGTTAAAGTCATCGGTCGTGCCGTCGCCTTTAGCACCGAAATCCTTGTAGTAGATGTTTTTGTAATCTACCTTTTCGTATGTGTAATTTTCGTTAAAGGACAGATTGGGGTTATTTGCGTTGGTTATCTCGGTCATAAGGAATCCGAGAAGGGCTTCCTCTATCTTGTTTGCAAATCCGCAATCTATCATTATGTTGCCGCCTGTAACCTTTAGCTTAAAGCCCTTACTAGATGTGCAGGTTTTGGGAGTGGTAAGGTCAACGACCATAGCGTGCTCGTATTCTGCACCGGGTTGCAAAATAGGAAGCCATATACCGGTCTTCTTGTAAAGATGGGTTTGAGCAGACTTTGCAGCAGCATATTCATAGGAGTCTTCCAAATCGGCAATTATAACGTAATCTTTAAAATCGTTGCCGGCAATAGAAATACTCTTTATTGAATAATCATCCTGAATTTTCTCGATATTCTGAGAGGAGGTCATCTCGGCATCGGAGAGAGTTTTCGTAGTTCTCTTGATTCCGAGAATATCCTTCTTGAATACATCGATAGCCTCAATAGTTGACTCCTCGGAACCGCCGAGAATTATAATTTTACCATCAATAGCCTGAATGGTGTATCCATCCCATCCGTAGGTTTGGTAGGGGATTTTGTACTGCTCGCCGCGAGTCTGAACGGTTCCTATAAGAATCTCGCAGTCGGTAACGGTATCTTTGTTATCAAATACCTGCTCGGTCTTAACTCCGAGCTTTGCAAGATCGGAAATAAACGTACCTGCGGCTCTGTTAAGCTCGGAAGAGTAACCGTCGGCAACAACAACCTTAAAGTATGCTTCACCGTCCTTAACGAGAACTACCGTGTTGTTATCCTCGGTAGGCTGCTCTTCGGTAGGATCGTCCTCGGTAGGATCATCTTCGGTAGGATCGTCCTCGGTAGGATCATCTTCGGTAGGATCGTCCTCGGTAGGATCGTCCTCGGTAGGCTGATCCTCGGTAGGTTTATCCTCGGTGGGCTGATCTTCGGTAGGATCATCCTCGGTAGGATCGTCCTCGGTAGGCTCGTCCTCGGTAGGATCATCTTCGGTGGGATCATCCTCGGTAGGATCATCCTCGTCCGGCGTGTCTACTGTTGCATTACAGT
>CAYRJG010000190.1:0-3190 GCA_964424525.1 uncultured Ruminococcus sp. | reverse complement strand
GTAGTCCTCAACCGGCATAAGACCGGGATGCTCTGCCGTTTCACCGCCGATAAGTGCCGCGCCCGACTGAACGCAACCCTCTGCAACACCGGATACTATTGCAGCAATCTTTTCGGGATAATTCTTTCCGCAAGCAATATAGTCAAGGAAGAAGAGGGGCTTTGCTCCACAGCAAATGATATCGTTTACGCACATAGCAACAGCGTCAATGCCTATTGTATCGTGCTTATCCATAAGAATAGCAAGCGCAACCTTGGTTCCGCATCCGTCGGTTCCCGAAACGAGAACGGGCTCTTCCATTCCGCACATATTAAGGCCGAAGCATCCGCCAAAGCCGCCGACATCGTCAAGGCATCCCTCGTTTTTAGTACGGGCGATATGCTTCTTCATAAGCTCTACCGCCTTATAGCCTGCGGTAATATCTACGCCTGCTGCTGCATAACTTTCACTTCTTGAATTTTTCACAGTCTTATCTCACTTTCGCTTTCATTGGATTTTGTTTTCTTTTTATTTGATTCCGAAATTTTATAGTCGTATTTGCTCTCGCACTTTACGGGCGGGTCTGTGGGATATTTGCCGTCAAAGCAGGCGGTGCAATAGCCCTTACAGCTACTGCCTTCCGCAATTTTCGTTACGTCCTCAAGCCTCAAATAGCCAAGAGTATCTGCTCCGACTATCCGCCTTATCTCCTCAATTGAGTGCTTGCAAGCAATAAGCGAGTCCTTTGAGTCAATATCCGTTCCGTAGTAGCAGGGGTTCAGGAAGGTAGGAGCAGACGAGCGAAGATGCACCTCTGTTGCTCCCGCATTACGGAGAAGCCTTACAAGACGCTCGCAGGTCGTTCCTCTTACTATCGAGTCGTCAACAAGGACTACCCTCTTCCCCTTAACCGTTGCCGATACGGGATTCAGCTTTATTTTAACCTTATCCTCACGCACGTCCTGCCCCGGTGCGATAAAGGTTCTTCCTATGTATTTATTCTTTATGAGTCCTATTCCGTACGGGATACCCGATTCCTGCGCGTATCCAAGGGCGGCATCAAGCCCCGAATCGGGAACACCGACAACAACGTCAGCCTCAACGGGATGCGCCTTTGCAAGCAGTGCGCCCGCGCGCTTTCTTGCCTCGTGAACCGAATAGCCGCATATATGCGAGTCGGGGCGCGCCGTATATACGTATTCAAACACGCAGAGTGCCTCTGGGCATTTATTGCAGTGGTCGGTTATTGATTTTATGCTGTCATTTGAGAAGACAACTATCTCACCCGGGAGAATCTCTCTTATAAAGGATGCTCCGACCGAGTCGAGCGCGCAGGTTTCACTTGCGATAACGTACTGACCGTTCTCACGCCTTCCGTAACAGAGAGGATGCATACCGTGAGGGTCACGCGCCGCAATTATTTTTCGAGGTGACATCAAAAGAAGGCAGTAGCCACCGTCAAACTTTGCCATAGCCTTGGTAACCGCTTCCTCGATAGACGAGCTTGTTATTCTTTCCTTAGTGATCACATAGGATACGACCTCGGCATCACTTGTGGTGTGGAATATCATTCCTTGAAGTTCAAGCTCGCGCTTTAGCGCATTTGCATTAACGAGGTTGCCGCAGGTCGCAATAGCAAGCCTGCCCTTTACGTGATTTACTACGATAGGCTCGGTATTGACCTTATCCTTCGTTCCGAGAGTTCCGTAACGAACATGGCCGATTGCCATATTTCCATGACCGAGCGATTTGAGCGCACGGCGGTCAAAAACGTCATTTACAAGACCCGAATCTTTGTGAGTGGTGAAAACTCCGTCATCATTCACTACGATTCCCGCGCTTTCCTGACCTCTGTGCTGGAGCGCGTAGAGTCCGTAATAGACGCTGGATGCAACGTTTGTTCTCTCTTCACCGAAAATTCCGAATATTCCCATATATTAATTTTTCCTCCAAACGGATTTTGCGAATTTATACGTTGTATTTCTGCTCAACTGCGATATTCTTTTCAAGCACCTTACCGCGAGCCGCTTCTCTGTTTGCGATTATCTTATAGGAAAGCTCCTTATCCGAAAGAGCGAGTATCTGCGCCGCGAGGTGAGCCGCATTTGCCGCACCGTCAATAGCAACCGTTGCAACGGGGATACCCGAAGGCATCTGAACGGTGGAAAGAAGCGCATCAATACCTCCCGTATTCTTTGAGGAGATTGGAATTCCGATTACGGGCAAGGTTGTATTTGCGGCAACCGCACCTGCAAGGTGAGCAGCCATACCCGCCGCGGCAATCATTACTCCGAATCCGCGCTCCGCAGCCTTCATTACGAATTCAGAAGCTTCAAGCGGAGTTCTGTGAGCCGAATATACGTGAACCTCAAAGGGAATTCCGTACTCGCGCAAAACATTGATGCCTTTTTCAACTATCGGAAGATCACTGTCACTTCCCATTATAACGGCAACTTTTTTCATATTTTTATTCCTCCAAAGAAAATTATTAACATCTATAAAACAAAAATGGGCAGTTTTCCCCTTACGGAAAACTGCCCAGACGGTCGACATTCGTTTTGATTTTTGCTTCCTTGCGGTAATATCCGCCATCCGTCAGTTACAAAAATCCGTTTCACGCGTATATTTTAACATAACGCGCGTAAAAAGTCAATACGAAAATCTTCCACAACACAATTTTCGTCAAAACCAACGAAAGCGAACTCGCAAATTTGCCCACATACCACGATTCCGCCAATAATCGGGCGGATTTTGGAAAAT
Source organism: uncultured Ruminococcus sp. (assembly GCA_964424525.1). Taxonomy (GTDB): domain Bacteria; phylum Bacillota; class Clostridia; order Oscillospirales; family CAG-272; genus UBA1740. Next base: position 451 of record CAYRJG010000190.1, on the reverse strand, counting down.
TGTCCAAACAAGATTAAGTTTTTGCACGTATTTTAGGCAAAAGCAGAAAATTTGAAATTTTTTCCCAAAAACTATATACAAACGAAAAAAATTGTGCTAAAATACTATTTGTTAAATCCTGCAAAAAACAGAGGAGATTCAGAAAATGAAAAAGATTTACGAAGGAAAAACAAAAGACGTTTATTCTCTTGACAACGGAAATGTAATGCTTAAGTTCAAGGACGATTGCACCGGTAAGGACGGAGTTTTTGATCCCGGTGAAAATACCGTTGGTCTTAAGATTGACGGAATCGGTAAGGCAAACCTTGAGACCTCTATCCACTATTTCGAGCTTCTCAAGAATGCGGGAATCAAGACCCACTACGTAAGCGCAAACATTGAGGATGCCACTATGGAGGTTCTTCCCGGTAAGGTATTCGGTCACGGACTTGAGGTTATCTGCCGCCTTGTT
>CAYRJG010000189.1:0-3205 GCA_964424525.1 uncultured Ruminococcus sp. | reverse complement strand
CGCGTAGTGTGAATGCACTGACGTGGTCTTTTTTATAATTTAATAAAGTTGAATTTTGAATTTGAAGGTAATGGGACGCAGTTTATTGACTGCGTTTTTTCTTGAAAATAAATTTATTTTGTGTAAAAGAAAAATAAGTTTGGTTTAAGCAAAAAGTGAAATGCTTGTTTTGTATAACCGAAAATATAATAACGAAAATTGTGGTCTGGAATTGAAAAATAAAATTTGGATAATTGCAAAAATTGTGTATACGGAAAGATGCCACGTTTTTTATTGAATGTTTTAAACAGAATTTTTTGATTTTGTTTTTATGTATATGATAGGGAATGGGGATGTTGAAAACTCAAATTACACAAAAACGTTATTTGAAAAATGTGGTGTGGATATTTGTTGAAATAAATTTATTTCGTGGATTTCGATGTGGAAAAAATGGCGTTCGCAAAAAATGTGTGGAAAACTTTCAATAGTAATAGTATGCAAAAACGATATTTTGAATTAAAATACTTGACAAATGTATTATAATTACGTCATAAAATGAAAATATCGAATTAATTAACGATGTGCAGAAAGAGTGTTCTTTTAAAATGTGAGAATTTCAAAAAACGAAAAAGTGTATTCTGGTGTATCGATTTTATGTAGTGTGAAAATATTTAAGTAGAAAGTTGAAATATTTTTCGTGAATTTTTGCAACGGTTATTAAGAATGAAAATTTTAAAATTATAGTTTCAAAAATTGTCTTTTAGATTTTTAAATTTTGATCGCTTTTAATATCAAAATTTGTGGTGGCTAACGATAGGTTGCTTTGTATGTTTTATATTTCATTTATCCTTACAGGGCGAGGCATGCGAAAAAGGAGTACGAACAAATCGCTCGTACTCCCTTTTACTTTGCGGAAGATGAAAGCTTTCTGTAAGGCACCTTCATGTCTTTTATGTGTTGTATTTTTTCTATTAATTATCGCATTGAATTTTGTTTTACGTTTTATAAATTTCCTTATTTGCTTTCTTTAATTAGTTTGCAGAGGAGGATATTTCTTTCGATTTTGATAGTATTTTTTGATAGCTATTATATTGGCTGTTTGTTCTAAATTCGGCAGAGTGAATCAATTGTCAACAGAGTGTATCTTGCGCTCTTCTGCATTTTATATTTTTTCAATAAGTGATTAGAATAAAATACATCGCATGCTTGGAATAATCGTTTCATGAAAAAATTGATAACGTTGGATTTTAAGTTAACGTGATGTGAGGGTAAAGAGGGAATAAAAAGTAACAAGAAAGGGCACCTACCATAAAGCAGGTTTTCCTGAGCGCAAATACAACAAAAAAGGGGAGTCACAATGGACACCTACCGCAAAGCAGATTTTACCTGCGAGAAAAAGAAAAAAGGAGTACGAGCAGTTTATTCGTACTCCTTTTCATACTCTTTGCTTTGCAAGGTATAGTGTGTTACACCTTATAGGTGTATATCGGGCGGCAATAATTTTAAAGTGATATGCCTCGCACAGCTCAGCGTGATATTTTTTGCTTTGCAAAAGTGATATTGCTCCCCATTTGCCGTGCAAATGAATGGTCGCAGTGATATTCTATTCGCCTTTGTAAATTCAAACGCGCGAAGCGCATATCACTTGCGGAGCAAATATCACGCACGAAGTGCATATCACTCACCGCAGGCGAATAGAGTTGGCGTACCTGCTTTATCACAGGTACGCCAAATGCGTCCCGCATTTGTGACTCCCTCTTTTTACATTTCTTGCACTGGAAGGTATAGTGTGTTATACCTTATAGGTGTACTGTCGGGTGGTAAAGATTTTTTAGTGATATGCCTCGCACAGCTCGGCGTGATATTTTTGCTTTGCAAAAGTGATATTGCTCCCCATTTGCCGTGCAAATGAATGGTCGCAGTGATATTCTATTCGCCTTTGTAAATTCAAACGCGCGAAGCGCATATCACTGCCAAAGGCAATATTACGCACAAAGTGCATATTACTCACTGCAGGCGAAAGAGTTTTGGCGCACCTGCTTCATCGCAGGTGCGCCAAAAGGATACATCTTCCTCGTTGCCGGAAATATTTCAAATTAACTTATGTAGAGAATTACTTTATTCTCTTGATAGACTGCCAAAGGTTGTCATAATTATTAACATCGGCTGCGGTATCTCTAGCAGGAATCTTGTTTACAATAGTGGGTTCCTTTATAGGTTCAGCCTTAACCTCTTCGACCTTTTCAGCAACGGGTTGCTCAGCAAAAGAACGAGTAACAGGCTCTGCGTCAGCTACATCCTCATCTTCAGCGGGATTTTTTGCGTTGCGGCTCTTAACATTGTCAAAACCGGTAGCAATAATAGTAACGCGCATTTCGTCCTCAAGGGTGGGATCGAAAGCAGCACCCCAAATGATATTTGCATCGGGATGAGCTTCTTCGTAGATCATCTGAGAAGCGGCATCGATTTCTTCGAGCTGGATATCTTCAGAAGCGGTGATGCTTACAAGTACGCCCATAGCACCTGCTATGCTGGTTTCAAGCAGGGGAGAAGAAATAGCCGCCATAGCTGCAAGCTGAGCCTTATCTTCGCCCTTAGCAGAACCAACGCCCATGTGAGCATAGCCGGCGTTCTTCATAACTGTTGTAACGTCAGCAAAGTCGAGGTTGATGAAGCCGGGAACATTTATAAGAGTAGAAACGGAATGAACGCCACGACGGAGAACGTCATCTGCAATTTCAAATGCATTTGCAAGAGTAATATGGTTGTCCTCTACCTGCTTAAGTCTTTCGTTGGGGATAACGATAAGAGAGTCAACGAACTTGGAGAGTTCAACGATACCTGCCTCTGCCTGCTTAGCACGTCTAAGACCCTCAAATGCAAAAGGCTTGGTAACAATACCTACGGTAAGGATGCCGAGGTCGCGAGCTGCTTTTGCAATAACGGGAGCTGCACCGGTACCGGTTCCGCCGCCCATACCTGCGGTAACGAATACCATATCTGCGCCTTCAATAGCTGCCTTTATAAGCTCAATGGATTCTTCCGCGCTGCGCTTACCAACATCGGGGTTTGAACCTGCGCCCTTACCTCTGGTAATCTTGTCGCCAATGACGAGCTTTTTGGTTGCGCAAGAAGACTCAAGCGCCTGGTTGTCGGTATTTACCGCAATGAATTCTACGCCGCGAATGTTGGTGGAGATCATACGGTTAACAGCGTTATTTCCGCC
>CAYRJG010000188.1:0-3278 GCA_964424525.1 uncultured Ruminococcus sp. | reverse complement strand
ACCTTGATTCACGCATAGTGCGCGCACTTTTATAGGATACGAGCATATCCCCGACAGCTGACGTGTGCCAAACGTTGCAGAATACTCAGCGCCGCGCGCCTTTGACTGCACCCTCCGCGGTCCATTTGCCAAACAGTTTCTAACCCGACTCTCAGCACCGCGGGCTCTCTGTGTAGTCTTATATGGCTTTATCTCCGCTTCAACGGTTTAAATATGATAACAGTAGTATAACACTCAATTTTCGATTTGTCAATAGGTTTTACGAAAATTCAGACGGGTGATTTTACCATATAATGATATACTGTTAATAATATACTGTCAGCGCTCCCATTTATCTATAAGCGCGCGTATTTGGTCGGCAAATTTCGCATTATCCTTATTGGGACGGTTATCCGAGCGCTTTGCAAGTGCAAGAAGTGCTTCCGCGGCAGAAACAAGGCTTGCGTGTATGGAATTTTTGCGAGAGCGAGCCTTTGCCGCCTCACCTGCGGTGAGTCTTTTGCGCTCGGTATATGCGGTCATAATACCTAGTATAAGGTCATACTCTGTTCCGCTGTAAGGCGTTTCTATTGCATAGCCGCGAGAGCGAAGCTCTTCTGCAAACGAGGCTATGGAATCCTCTGTTCCGTGATTTAAAAATACTGTTTTGGGCTTTTTTTCAAAACCGGTGAGCCAATTTATAAGACCCTCTCTATCTGCGTGACCGCTTGTGCCTCGCAGTGAGCGTATTTCGGCACGAACCGCAATATCCTCACCAAACAGCCTTACTCGCTCGGCACCCGCAAGAAGCGCTCTGCCTAGGGTTTCCTCGGCTTGATAGCCGACAAAGAGAATTAGGTTTTCCGAGCGCCACAAATTATGCTTTAAATGGTGGCGTACTCTTCCCGCTTCGCACATTCCACTAGCCGATATTATTATTTTAGGAGTTTTATCCTCGTTTATGAGGCGCGATTCCTCGGGAGTGACGGCAAGTAAAAGTCCCTCAAATTTTATCGGGTCTATTCCCTCTTTTATAAGAGCCTGCGTGCCTTCATCAAAAACCTCGGGCGGACATTTAGAGAATATTTCGGTTGCTTCTATTGCAAGAGGGCTATCAACGTATACGGGAAAGTCGGTATTTTTCACAAGTGAGCGAGCCTTTATCTCTCGGATTGCATAGAGCAACTCCTGAGTTCTGCCAACCGCAAATGAAGGAATTATAAGATTACCGCCGCGAGCGAGAGTTTTTTCAATATATTCGGCAAGTGCTAAAATGGTATCTCCGCTTTGCTCGTGGCTACGGTTGCCGTAGGTGGATTCCAGCACAAGATAATCGGCATGCTTTATATACTCGGGATCCTTGATTATCGGCTGATTTATGTTTCCAACGTCACCGCTGAAAACTATCTTGCGCTCGGCATCCCCCTCGCGCATCCAAATTTCAATCGCGGCAGATCCAAGAAGATGCCCTATATCTATGAAGCGGATATCAACCCCTGCCGCAACGGTTATTCGCTCATTATAGCTAACCCCACGGAAGAGGGCTATTGCGCCCTTTGCGTCATCAAGTGAATAGGTTTCGTCAAAATCGGCATCACCGGATCTTTTTGCCTTGCGGTTCTTCCACTCTGCTTCCATCATTTGAATATGCGCGCTGTCACGGAGCATAATATCCGAAAGACGCGCGGTAATATCGGTAGAATAGATGATACCGCGGAAGCCGTCCTTATAAAGTCTGGGAAGCATTCCGGAGTGGTCTATATGCGCATGAGTCAGGAAAACCGCATCTATTTCGGATGGGGCTATCGGCAGATCTACATTTTGAAAAACGTCAATTCCCTGCTCCATACCGCAATCGACAAGATAATTTCGTCCACCAACAGTGAGAAGTGTGGAACTGCCTGTTACCTCATAAGCTGCACCTATAAATTGTATTTTCATATCAAGTTTCCCCTTTCTGAAATTACTTTTCCCCACTTATATTTTACCATATTCTATAAATATGCGCAAGTAAATATTATGTGAACGAATTATAATAACAAAAGAAAAAAACGCTTACAGATTTTCGGACTTTTCTGCAAGCGCTTTTATTTTCAATAATTTAAAAGGCGAATTCGATCTTTATAGATTCGGTATTATCCTCGGAGTATTCAATCTCTTCGGATATAGTACGACCTATCAACGCAAGCCTTTCTACCGACTCGGGCTTCTCGCTTTTTATAAGCGAAGAATAAAGCCTTTCGAGGAATACTGCCAACGCAAGCCCCTCACGAAGCTCTACCTCATCCGCGGCACTTGATGCATGCCGATAAATGAAATATGCAAGTGCCCTTTCAAGATATACAGCATACTCGTCTTCCTCAGCTATCCGCGATGAATAAACAGAAAACCTTTCTTTATCCTTCGAGTCAAGATATTCAAGCGAGGATAATATTTCTCTCCACTCATCATCGCTCATTTCTGCCGGAGAGATATCATACATATTATATAATATATGAAGGCGATCTGAATAAGAAATACTGCGATTGGAAATTATATTATATATGTTACCGCGGTGAGAGATTACGTCAAACGCCCCGTTATCAGCCTCACCATATCCGCCAAGCAAAACAAATTCGGCATAATCGTCAGATGTGAGGATAATTCGCGCCGCCTCCTCGCAAGCCATGCCGACGCCTACCTCTTCACCGTGTAGATTATAATTATAAAATCTCGGATGCTCTCGGCATATATCGCAAAGATATGAGTCACCGTAATGCGTGATTATTCTGCATAGACCGAGAGAGTCAAGGTGAGGACAGCGCTCTTCATCGGTCAAGGAAAAAGCAGAATATTGCTCGCCTTTTGATATGCTCTTCTTTATTTCGATCCCATATCCGTCAACGAGCTTTTCATATTTATCAAGTGTCTTTTCATCTATATTTATTTCCCATCCGACACAACAGCTATGCGTGCATTTATCCGCAATACACTTAAATCGGGTATAATATTTCGGTGCGTATAATTTCATTCTATGCCCTTACTTCCTTTTATGGGGAATCTTGCCATTTTCCTTTATTTTAACATCCATTTTATTTGTTGTCAATATGCATAATAAGCGCACAAAAACAAAGCAAAAAAATATTTTTATTTTTTTCAAAAAGGTGTTGACATTTGGAAATCTTTATGCTATAATAATTATCGCTTGACAGAAAGCAAACGCGGCAAGGTCGCAAGCCGTAACCGAAAAATTGTGACTTATATAGTATTCCTCGATAGCTCAGTCGGTAGAGCGCATGACTGTTAATCATGATGTCACT
>CAYRJG010000187.1:0-3333 GCA_964424525.1 uncultured Ruminococcus sp. | reverse complement strand
CGGTATGTTTCCGCTACGGAAATGCTGCAGGATATGGAGGAGTTCCGCAAGAATCCTGCCATTGTGTTCGATTACCGCACCACATTGGACGATGCGACCCGGGCGATCCCGCTGAGTAGCCTGCCGCTGACCACTGCGGAGAAAAAGGTCCAGGCCAAAACCGGAGAACGTCCGGTGGAGAGCAGCCGGGCGCGGCCCAATACAGGCGTACATCAACAGAACCGGCAGATCACCGGCGTCACACCGCTGAATACGGTCGGCCGGGAGAATGATGCCATTCGTCGGGCACAGCAGCGCCGGAAGGCAGAGGAAAAGAAAAAAGAAACGGAACGAAGCCGCGTTGCCACTACAGCGGTTGTGATCTGCAGCACGGTAGCCATCGTTGCCATTGTGATTTTCCTGGTGGCACTGTTCAACGGTGCGCTTCTGAATCAGGAAAAGGATATTGTCGAAGTCCCCTATCTGGAAGGCAGGGTCTATAATGAAGCTTTTGCTTCCAAATATAAGGATTTCAACATCCGTCTGCTGCCGCAGGAATATCATCCCACCATTGCAGAGGGACATATCATTTCCCAGGAGCCTGCCGGTGGGGAAGAGGTCCAGCGGGGCAGCGATATCTGGATCACTGTCAGCATGGGTCAGGAACCGCCGCAGATCGAATTGATCGATTTTATGGGCGTAGACGTGGAGGAAGCCGTAAATCTGCTGACAGAGCAGGGCTTCAAACCGCTGAAACGGAAGGAACCCAGCTATGTGTTGGAGGCTGGCCTGGTCACCCGCACGGATCCTGCAGCCAAGACCATGCTGACTGCCGGACAGACAGTCTATGTCTATGTCAGTACCGGCCCGGAAATCGTGGAACGTTCCGTGCCCAATGTGGTGGGACTGGAACTCAGCCGTGCCAAGGAGCTGATGGAACAGCAGGGCTTTAAGAATGTCCGCTACGAGCAGGTGGAGAGCCAAAAGCCGAAGGATGAGGTCATTTACCAGTCTGTTGCCAAGAATAAGGTTGTGGATGTGGATTCAGAGATCATCATTCACTATTCCGAGGGCCCCAAGGAAGTTACCCAGCCTACCCAGGCAACGGTAACACCGACTGAGAACGATCCCGGCAGCAGTACGGAAAAGATCGAGATGACCGTTACCTTTGCGGTGCCGGAGCGGGAGGAAGAGTACCGCCTGGATATTTGCCTGGCCGGAACCAACAATGTGTTGGCTTCCAAAATGGTGACACCTGGCACCAGCAGTGTTTACGTCCGGCTCAGCGGCAGGGGCCTGGTGGCTTACGATCTGTATGTAAACGGAACCTATCTGGAGACTACCAACAGCATCGAATTTACGGAAGTGGAGTGAACCCATGAGGGAAAGAGCAGAAGGACGGATCGTTCGTTCTTTAAGCGGTTTTTATGATGTGCAGACTGCCGATGGCCTGGTGACATGCCGTGCCAGAGGAATTCTGCGCAAAGAGGGAAATTCTCCCCTGACCGGCGATCTGGTGGAGATCACGGTGGAACGAGGAAAGGGGATGGTGGAAAAGATCCTGCCCCGGAAAAATAAATTCATCCGTCCTGCTGTTGCCAACATGGATGCATTGGTGGTATTTGCTGCCAATGTCAATCCGGTGACGGAACCTTACCTGATTGACCGGGTAGCAGCCATTGCCGGTGACCAGAATGTGCAGGTCGTGCTGTGTGTCAACAAATGTGATCTGGACCCGGCGGTGGATCTGGTCCGCATTTATGAGCATGCAGGCTTTACCGTGATCTGCACCAGCGCGCAGACCGGTGAGGGTATCGAACAGCTGCGGCAAACCATTGCGGGAAAGCTGGTAGCCTTTACCGGAAATTCCGGTGTTGGCAAAAGCAGCATTCTCAATCGTCTGGCACCGGAACTGAATCTGGCTACCGGCGAGGTTTCCGAAAAGCTGGGCCGCGGCCGTCATACCACCCGTCATGTGGAGCTGTTCCGACTGGGAGATGGCACCTATGTAGCCGATACCCCGGGCTTCTCTTCCTTTGACACGGATCAGATGGACGTGATCCTGAAGGAGAATCTTCAGTTTGCCTTCCCGGACTTTGGACCCTATATCGGAAAGTGCCGCTTTGACGACTGCTCCCACCGGAAGGAACCGGACTGTGCCGTTCGTACAGCCTGGGAAGCTGGCGAGATCGAAAAAAGTCGCTACGACAGCTATCTGCGGCTTTACGAAAAGTCCAGCCAGATCAACCTCTGGGAATTGAAAAAATAATATCGTAGGGGAGGGCCAATGGCCCTCCCGATTTTTTATGGAAAGTGCAGCAAATTTGTCATCCTGAGCGACAGCAGGGAGCCGAAGGATCTACGCACCGAATATCTGCAAAGCAGTGCTTATCCTGCGAAGATCCATCGACTCCGCTTACGCTTCGCTCAGGATGACAGGTGCGGAAGAAAAAGAAAACCGAGTGGAACCATCCGACATTGGGTGGATTCACTCGGTTTTAAAATACGTTTTCGTCGGGGAAATGCTCCATAATGTCCTCTACTCGGCAATGGAGAATATTGCAGAGCCGATCGATGGTGTTCACTTCCACATTCTGGTCATGCCTTAAGCGATTGATTTGAGCGCGATTGATATTGTAATGGGTATACAGGTCGTACTGACTGATCCCACGTTCCTTCATTGTCTGCCACAGACGTGTATATTTGATCAAATTATCACCCACTTCGCTTTCTACTTGACTTTACGTTATTATCACAGTAAAATCCCATATGGGATAGTGTGCGTATAAAGATACTAATGGGAAATGGGGACGTTTGATGAAAAGATGTGCGCTGAAAAAATTATTGCATAAAATCAATACAGAGAAATTGCTTCGCTATATCCGAAAATGTGAATCGGCAGAAATTGATATGATCTTGGATGCCATCACGGAAAGAAAAAGAGAATTGTACCAGGATTGGGAATTTGTTTATCTTTCGCTGCCTCGGGAAGATAAAAATGAACGGCTGCGGCTGATAAAACAGGCGGAAAAGATGTTGCTGGAATTATTTTGAAGGTTGGAATCTGTCAAAATCTAAAATTGTTTTTCAATGGCGGATAAATGTTTTTACGAAAACGTTATCGAAAAGGCAATTGATACAAAAATATTGTTTTCACGTTTTAAACGAAAAAATATAGGAATCTTTGTGATTTTTTCTGAAATTATGCTTGACTTTTTCAGATACCCATGTTATATTATTCAAGCGCGTGTAAGGAATCACTATGCGCGCACTGCGATGATGCAGGAGATTGCGTCGAGAGACGGTAACTTCTGCGGAGTATGTCCGGTCATCGGGCGGCTGAACTGCTTCTGA
>CAYRJG010000186.1:0-3352 GCA_964424525.1 uncultured Ruminococcus sp. | reverse complement strand
ATATCAAAATGGAGGTGGGATTGTGAATAAATCAGATACCCCAACAAAGCAAAAAATTCCGATTCCCTTGCGGCTCCCCCCCGAGCTTTACGAGCAAATGATGGAAGTAGTGCAAAAGAAAAAGAAAAAAGAACGTGGATATAGCGTTAATCAGTATTTGACTGAAATACTCGCAAAGGATTTAAAGGAGAAAAACAATGGCAAATAAATTGACATATAGAACCGAGGATCAAGTTCGCGATAATGCCAAAATAATTCTCGGATTCGATAAAACAGAATCCAAGGTGCAACAAGGGACGGGTCAAATAACAACTTTTAATCAGTTGGGATTCAAAGGAGTTATTGACAAACCCGACGGTTGGTATCTTCCCGATGATAAAGGGATACCTGCTATTATTTTGGAAACGAAATCCGAGTCCGAGGATATTTCACTAAAAAAGTGGGAAAAAGAATTAATCAAGAATTGCAAAATTGCATTAACAAAGTATAAACACGTTGTTGGCATTTTATATAATGGAAACGATGTAAGAGTATTTCTTGATAACATCGAGGCAGAAACCACAGCTCCCACACTACAGGACAAGCAGTATTATCTCTCTTTGTTCACTAAAAACACTATTGATAAGCAACAGATATATGCACTCACAAAACGTATTAACGATTGCTTGCATATTGATTTTGGAATCAAAAACTTATATCATCGAATGATTTTTACTGCATGCGCTTTGGTAGGCAAACGCTATGGTGCTTTACTGGTTAAAGGAATGAATTTCACATTGATGAAGAATTCTATTTTGAGCACTCTTTCAAAATCTTTGGAAGAAAGCAGAAAGCAAAATCTTAAGCTTGATTTATTGATCGAAGTTTATTCTGAAATCAAAATGAACAATACCACCAATCAGGATGCTATTGATAATTTTATCGCTTGGATTTCGGAGATTTCCGATTGTGTAAATTCTGATTATTGGAATGGTGAAGATGTTATGGGTATCTTCTTTAACGAATTTAATCGCTATAAGAAGAAATCCGACAGCGGACAAGTTTTTACGCCTGATCACATTACCTCTTTTATGTATCGCTTGATTGATGTTGATAAAGATGATCGAGTTTTGGATGCAGCCTGCGGATCGGGTGCCTTTCTTGTGAAGGCTATGTGTAATATGATCAAAGAAGCCGGCGGTATAAAAACCAAGAAAGCAACTACTATCAAAGATATTCAGCTTTACGGAATTGAATTTGACCGTGAAATTTTTGCATTGGCATGTGCAAATATGCTAATACACAAAGACGGTAAAACAAATTTGGAACAATTAGACAGTAGAACACAAGAAGCTTGCGATTGGATAAAATCAAAAAGCATTACGAAAGTGTTGATGAATCCACCTTTTGAGTCTAAATATGGGTGTCTAACCATCGTTGACAATGTATTAAAAAGTGTTCCTAAAGGCACGGCGTGCGCCTTCATTTTGCCCGATAAAAAATTAGAAAAAGATAGTCGTGGTCCTAAACTTCTTAAGCATAGCACCCTTAAAAAGATTATTAAATTGCCCGAAAAGGTATTTTCTGAAGGTGTAACTACATCTATTTTTATATTCCAAGCCGGTGTACCGCACGGAAGCAAAGATATTTTTGCTTGTTATATAGAGGATGATGGTCTTGAAACAGTAAAAAATCAGGGCAGACAAGATATCCGCGACAGATGGCAAGCTATTGAGGACGAATGGATAGAAATTATTCGTAAACAATCGGGACACGGTACGATTCAATGGGTAAAGCCGTCCGAACATCTAAGCTATCAAATACCTGAAAAAGCTTTTGAAATTTTTGAAGAAGATTTCACAAAAACAATGATGGATTATTTGATGTTCCAACAACAAATAGACGTGAAAGAGTTTAGTGAAAAACTTGTAACCAAAGTGATGTATAACAGTGCGGTTTCTTCTTCTGAAAACAATGTAATTATTACGTTGAAAGGAGCATCCAAAGATGAATAAGATTGATATTTCGCACTGGAAACCTTTTGCCATAGAAAAATTGTTTACGGTAGTAAAAGGAACAAGATTGACCAAAGCAAATATGCGCAATGGAGATGTCAGATTTATTGGTGCAAGTGCTATCAACAACGGTGTTACCTCTCATATTGCAAACAAAGAAAAATTGCACCCTGCAAATACAATTACTATTACTTATAACGGTTCCGTGGGAGAGGCTTTCTATCAGGATAAGGAATTTTGGGCTTCGGACGATGTAAATGTTTTATATCCTAAATTTGAAATGAATCAATATACGGCATTATTTATTATTCCGTTGCTTAAATCGGCGGGTAGGAAATATGCGTTTATTGACAAATGGAAAAAAGAAACGATGGAGAAGGATTCCATAATGTTGCCTGTTGATAAAACAGGCAACCCAGATTTCGCATATATGGAATCATATATGCGAAATCTGGAATCTGCGGTCAGCTCTGCGCTGACTGCTCTGCGGTCAGCGCAGAGCTCCAAAAAATTCGATTCTGTTCATACGAATGAGTGGAGAGATTTCAAAATTACAGATTTGTTTGATGTGAAAAATACGCATAGCATATTAAAGAGTGATATCAAAGAAGAAAGTGGAAATACACCATATATAACTGCAAGCAGCGAAAACAACGGTGTTTATAGTTATATTAAATATGACGATCAATTAATAGAAGAAGGCAACTGCATAATGATAGGAGGAAAAACATTGACCATAACCTATCAAGAAAAAGATTTCTTCTCTAATGATAGTCATAATTTGGCTCTGTATCTTAAGAATAGTGCATATCGCACAAAAAATGTGCAATTGTTTTTAATAACTGCATTAAAAGCAAGCATAGGGAACATCTATACTTGGGGAGATTCTATATCACACAAATCCATACAAAAAGATACTGTAAAATTGCCAATAGATAGTAAAGGCTGTCCTGATTTCAATTTTATGGAATTGTATATGACAGAAATCAAAGAGAGAACAAGCAGAAGGATAAATGATTTAATGCTCGCATAATATCGAGAGTTCAAATCCCGTAAGCACCTTGCTTAAAATATCTTTTTTATAGCCGAAAAATGCACATAAAAAAAGAAAGATTGGGGTACCGAAACTGAATTCGTTTTTCCGCAACGTTCAAGCCCGTAGGGCGAACAAAAACAATCTTTCTATAATCAGTATAGACGATTTTAAACAAAAAGTCAATAGAAAACAGGGTAAAAGGAAAGTATGAACTACGAGATTGACATTTCGGAGGATATCTGTTATAATACATATATACATAAACTCGAAGGGAGCGTATAACCATGAGAGAATTCGGAATGTCCATGTTATGGTTTTGGAT
>CAYRJG010000185.1:0-3352 GCA_964424525.1 uncultured Ruminococcus sp. | reverse complement strand
CAAAGCCTCATCGATTCTTACCGAGCCGACACCCGACGTATGCTCGTCAACCGTCACTTATACCTCACCCTTCGCGCGGGAGATTGAATTCTCACCGACGGAGGCCTTGATTCTTTCCTCAAGAAAGCTATATGCTCTCGGAAGCTTTACAGTACAATCGAGAAATCTTGAATTTACGCTTTTAATTTCAACGGTAATATCCTTATCTACGCCCTCGTGCTTTGCTCTGCCGAAGGCGGTCATACTTTTAATCACTAAAAAACCTCCTTATTCCTCGGTCTTGGTTGTGGAAATAGGCGCTCTCTTGCGAAGCTTTTTGTTGAGAGAACGAATCTCCTCGGTAAAGGAATCAATATCCTTAAACTCGCGGTATACCGATGCGAATCTAATATAGGAAACGATATCCTCCTCGCGAAGATGCTCAAGCACCATCTCACCGATACCAACACTCGATATTTCGGTAACGAGGGAATTCTGAAGCTCCGCCTCTATTGCCGAGGCAATTCCTTCCGCATCCACAGAACGCTTCTGGCAGGCACGCTTGATACCCACAACGAGCTTATGCTTATCAAAGAATTCGTGGCGACCGTCACGCTTTACAACGGTTATCGGAACGGTATCAACCACCTCATACGTGGTAAAGCGCTTACCGCAATTTGCACATTCACGGCGGCGCTTGATGCTTGCTCCGTCCTCAACCGGGCGCGAATCAAGCACCCTCGAATCCTGGAAATTACAAACGGGACATTTCATAATTTTGAGCTTTGCTCCTTAAAAAGAATACTTTTCGCACGGTAAAACACGCCCGCGCATATATAATACATAATATTATAACATAAATATTTAAGAAAGTAAACCCCAAAACAAAATTTCTTTTTTCACGGCTTTTTGCAGCTTGAAATTTCGATTTTGGGGTTTAGTCCGAATTGTTTTTTATAGAGTTTTTGTATCTTTTTATTTACATTTTGCAGTTTTAAGCACCATCCGTGTCACTTTTTTAAAATTTTAGCGGTTAGTTTTTCGGTAAAGGTATCGAGTGCTGATACGTGCATTTTTGCAAAATATTTAAAGGTAAGAGGCCAGATGCATCCGGCAAATACAACGATTAAGAAATATCTTACAGCACGCGCGATATACTCGTTACCGAAAAGTGCTGTGAGGGGTGATGAGAGTCCCGCCTTTATTGCAAATACTATTGCAAGTCCGACTATGAGCTTTATTATCTGGGCGTACCAAGGTGCTTTTGTTTCAAAGCGGATATAGCGCGTATCAATCATATAAACAACAACGAGTCCCATAGTACAGCCGAGGAGAGTAAACGCGTTCTTCATACCCGATGCAAGGTTACGTGCATCTATACCCTCGGTCGGAATAAAGAGTGTGTAACAAAGGAATATGATTGAAAGAACACAGGAACCGATAACCACGTAAGGCATACATCTCTCAAAGCTTTCATCATCCTTGAAAATAGGATAAAGAAGGAGGGTTAGCGCTGCTGCAATACAAAGGGATACGATAACGTCCCAAGGGGTATGTACTCCGAGATACATTCTTGAGAGCGAAACGAGAACTATCAAGACGATAGAACCTACTCTTACAAATTTGCGCTTTGAATATCTTGCAATACTGCCGAAGGTTCCCGCAATATTCTGCGTATGCCCCGAGGGGAAGGAATATCCGGTAGCTTCTGCTCTTGCACTCTCTACTATCGTAAAAGAGGGATCGCGCACCCAAGGGCGCGGAATTTTGCAGGCAAGCTTCATTATCTGATTGACAACCGTACCGACAAGTCCAACAATGAGGATATAATATCCTTCCCTTTTGCTTATACACCAGAAAAAGAGAATGGCAAGACCGAGAAAGAAGGTTTCCTCACCGAGGTGAGTGATTACAGAAAAGAAGGCATCGAGCACGGGATTGCGGATGCTTTCAAGAAAATACAAGAAATCCATTATATCTCCTTATTCATAATTACGCAATTCACAACTGTGCAAAGCGCAGGATATAACTCAAAATATTTTTTCAAGCATACAGAGCAAGGGCATCGTGACAATTGAGAGTATTGTAGATACCGTGACCGCCTTTGAAACGTAGGCGGCATCGCAGTCATACTTTTCGGCAAACATTGTTGCCGAGGATGCGGCAGGTGCTGACGCAAGAATAAGAACGACCATAAATACTTCATTTGAAATCGCGACACCGCAAAGCTTGAGCAGCCACATAATCGCGAAGGTAAATATGGGAAGGATAACGTGGCGAAGTGCAAGGAACTCATAGAGGTATCTTGATGAGAAGAAGCCGCGGAAATCAATATCCGCAAGGCGAAGACCTATTACGAGCATTGAGAGGGGTGCTACGAGGTTCTTAAGCATTGTAAGACTATCGATGATAAGCGCAGGAATATATCCCTCGATAGGAAGGAAGAAGAATACAAGTCCGAGGGCTGCCGCGATAGTTACGGGGTGAAGTATGGCGCGCTTGAATGATGCTTCACTCTTTTTCTTCTTTTTAACGTCACCATCGGTTACACCGTCACCGTCCTCATCACGGTCGGCAGTACAGATATAAACACCGAGCGACCAAAGGAACATATTGAACGTGATGTTATATACCGAGGCGTATATTGTTGCATCGGAGCCAAGTATTACGCTTATAAGCGGAATACCCATAAATGCCGCGTTGGAAAATATCGTGGCAAAGCGAAGCATTCTGCGGATAGCATCGGGGGCGGTTTTAAAGCAAAGGAGAGCAATAATCGAAAAGAGCGTGTGTGTTATTATCGAAAGCACAAGAACTATAATTGAATTTTTAAAAATACCCGCATCATACGGTCTGACGTATGCAAGGAATATAAGTGCAGGTTGAGCAATATACAGTACGAGGTTTGAAACACCCTTTCCAAAGCCATCGGGGACAAGCTTACACGTTTTTAAGATGACTCCGGGAATCATCATAATAAAAAGCACCGCAACGTTGAAAATCAGGCTTGGTACTATATTCATAAAACATCCTTTCGTTTAGATAAAAGACAGCAATACACAAAAAAAATACGTTATATGCCGCGTTGGGCAAGAAATGCGGGGCATCAAAATGGATACTCCACCCTGCCCCGCAAGAATCTTTAAAAATTATTTGAGAAGTTTCTCAACGCAAGCTGCAATTCTTTCATCCTTGCAATTTGCGAAGAAATACTCACGGAACTTTGCACCGCCGAGTGCACCGAGAACAAGCTCTCTGTCAAGATTTTCGAGTATGTATACGATATCGGTATGAGTTACCTTCTTAACCTCGTCAAGAATCTTCTTGTTTCTCTGCTCGGGAACTGCTCTCTCGCGGGGATAACCAAGGCCCC
>CAYRJG010000184.1:0-3352 GCA_964424525.1 uncultured Ruminococcus sp. | reverse complement strand
TCGCCAATTACAAGGAGGCACACATGAAAAACTACAAGAAAATATTAAAGGAAAACATTGCTGAAATCGTATTCAACCGCAAACAGTATATTCAAAAGCCCGACAAGGATTTTTGCAGAGATCGCAAGCTACCTTTTGAGACCATGCTATACTCCATTTTGTCCTTGGGGAGTAAGGATCTGAAATGCGAGATCATGGATCAGTTCGGCATTCAGGCGGATATTCCGTCGGTTTCTGCGTTTGTTCAGCAACGGAACAAAATATCCTCCTCCGCATTTGAAACACTATTCCGGAATTTTGTCCGTTCAGCATATGAACCCAACCTCTACAAAGGCTACCGTCTGCTGGCTGTGGACGGCTCTGATCTTCATGTTCCCACCAATCCCAAAGAGATCCGTGCCTATTATCCCGGTGCAAACGGGCAAAAGCATTACAACCTGCTCCATCTGAACGCTATGTATGATCTAACCAACCGCATATATACGGATGCATTGGTTCAATATTCCCGTGATGCCAACGAGCATAAGGCGTTTACCACCATGGTGGACAGGGATGATTGTAAATTACCAACCGTTTATATCGCCGACAGAGGCTACGAATCTTACAACAATCTTGCTCATGTTCAGGAGAAAGGACAGTATTTCTTGATCCGCATCAAGGATGTTGCCAGTCGCGGCGGTATCGCGCAGGGGTTGTCTTTGCCTGCTTCCAAGGAGTTTGATATTCCTTTTTCAATCAATCTGACTCGCAAGCAGACCAATGTAGCAAAAGCCGATCCCAACCTCAAATATCTAACCCATGGGATTATTTTTGATTATTTACCCACCAAATGCAGGAAAAGTATCCCTGTGACTCCTTACACGATTTCTTTTCGCATCGTGCGGTTCCAATTATCCGAAGACAATTTTGAAACCTTGATTACCAATCTTCCTGCGTCTACCTTTTCTTCGCCCGATCTTAAGCAACTTTATGCCATGCGTTGGGGTATCGAAACTTCTTTCCGTGCTCTCAAATATACCCTTGGCTTGATCTATTTCCATTCAAAAAAGACGGAGTTCATTCTCCAAGAGATCTTTGCCAAGCTTACCATGTACAACTTTACCGAATTGATTACCTCCCACGTAATCATTAAGCAAAAGAAGCGAAAACATCCCGTTCAAGTCAATTTCTCTGCTTCCGTACACATCTGCTCCAAGTTCCTCTTGAAAAATATCCCTCCGTCCGAAATTGAAGCTCTCATTTCTCGTTTTCTTGTTCCTATACGGCAAGCCGTTTCATGTGAACGAAAAATGCCTGTCAAACACGCGGTGAGCTTCCTCTATAGAATAGCATAATTCCTTCCTTTTTGCAATACCTTTTCATCTTTTTTGACAGACTTTTTCGTCTGTCTTTTCGGCGTGCTTTCGATGCCTTGAAAAAAACACTTAACTCTGCTTTCGCTTTGTTAAGTGCTTCTTTCTTGAATACCATTACACTAACTTAATGGTATTGTCCTCGGACGGGTGTCGATTTTTTGTAATTAGCAGCCAAGCATCGTGCGGAAGGCCTCGATGTAGCGCAGGGCGCGCTCCGAGGTGTTGGCCTCGGCGAAGATACGCAGCAGGGGCTCGGTGCCCGAGAAGCGGCAAATAACGAACGAGTCGTCCTCAAAGTAGACCTTGCAGCCGTCCTCGTAGTTGACACGAACGACCTTTTCGCCGTCGAAGGTGGGAAGCTTCTTTTCGACCATGATGGTGTTCTGGATTTCAGGCTTGCGCTCGGGAGCAAAGGCGAGGTTGGCCTCCTCCAAGACAAAGTGACCGAAGCGAGCGGTCAGCTCGTCCATCAGCTCGGCGGGCGTCTTGCCTGTCGCGCATACCATCTCGATAAAGAGCGACGCGGCGTAGATCGAGTCCTTGCCGTGGATATGTCCGCGAACGGTCAGACCGCCCGAGGACTCGCCGCCGAGGATCGCGTCGTAGCGGTCGATGCCGGCGGAAATGTACTTAAAGCCAATCGGAACCTCGTAGCACTTCTCACCGAAGGACTCGGCAATGCGGTCGAGCAGGTGTGTGGTAGCAAGGTTGCGGACAACGGGACCCGTCCAGCCCTTGACACGGCGCAGATAGTCGTACAAAAGGCAGAGAATCTCGTTGGCGTCGATGTAACGGCCGTTTTCGTCGACCACGCCGAGGCGGTCGCCGTCGCCGTCGAAGGCGATACCGAGGTCGTAATGGCCGTCAACCACACGGTTGCGCAGATCCATCAGACGCGTTGCCGTCGGCGCGGGGGCGTTTCCGCCGAAATATGCGTCCTTGTTGTCGTTGATCAGGTCAACGGTGCAACGGAGCGTATACATAATGGACATGAGCGGATAGGTTCCCGAGCCGTGCATCGGGTCAAGCAGAATACGCAGACCGCGATTCTTGATGGCCTCCTGATCAAGGCAGGAGAGAATGTGGTCGATAAAGGCGTTGAAGGGAGCATGCCAGTAAGAAAGCAGACTCTTTTCCATGGCAGCCTCAAGGGAAAGCGAGGGAATCTCGTCCTCGGCGTGCTCGGCAATGAGCTCCTCCAGGCGGCCCGTGGTCTCCAGCGGTGCGTCGCGCCCCTCCTCCACGATCAGCTTGATGCCGTTGTAGGAGGACGGGTTGTGGCTAGCCGTGACTTCAATGCCGTAATGGAATTTATGATGCTGAACCAAGAACATGATCAGCGGTGTCGGTGTGGAGCGCTCCATGAGAATGACCGAGAAGCCCATGCCGCAGAGAACCTCTGCGACCCACTCGGTAGAGGTCTGGGAGAGGAAGCGACGGTCGCAACCGATCACGATGGGGTGCTCGGTGTGTCCGTTTTCCTTTGCCAGAAGGCCGATACCGTAAGCCACGCGGCGAATGTTGGCCTTGATGAAATCGTCACCGATCACACCGCGCCATCCGCCCGTTCCAAAGCGAATCATATTTTCTTGATTTTTCATGTTATAAACGTCCTTTCCGAATATTGATTGTTTTGGGAGGTTTCATTATAGCATAATTTCTCTGAATTGTCAAGAATTTGCAAAAAAAGAAGGGGAAAGAAATAAAAAATCAAAAAAGAAAAAAGGGAATCGGAGAACAAAAAGGAGGAGCACGGTGGGTGCTCCTCCTTAAGAAAGGGGTCAAAATTCAGCTTCGGTTATTTCGTCTTGATGGAGTTCTCGTAGCTCTCCACCATCTTCTTTACCATCTGGCCGCCAATGCTGCCTGCCTGACGGGCGGTGAGATCACCGTTGTAGCCGTTCTGAAGGTTAACGCCAACTTCGCTTGCAGCCTGCATCTTGAACTGATCCATTGCTGCCTTTGCTTCGGGAATAAGAGTCTTATTGCTTGCCATA
>CAYRJG010000183.1:0-3419 GCA_964424525.1 uncultured Ruminococcus sp. | reverse complement strand
GTAATTGCCCCTTCTAGGGGCTGTGCAAGCCACCGGTTTACCGGTGGTTATGACTACAAAAGCGGAAGCAACAATACCGTTACAGGTAGAGTTACTATCGACAGTATCGTTGATAGAAGCACCGATGCCGCCGCCTCTCTCTGCCCTTCTCCGATAAGCTCGGAGAAATTGAGAACTATTGAAGCGGTAGGGCAGGCACAGATAATAAAGAAAGTTGCCTTGACCTCTGTGGGAAGCGGAATAAAAAACACAAGAAGGAATGCAACAAGCGGCATTATTACGCCCTTTGCAAAAACCGCAATATAGGAACGGAGATTTAAAAATACGGTTTTCGCGCTCGTAGTTGCAAGCCGCATACCCATTATAAGCATTGACACGGGTGTGGTCATTCTGGCAAGGATAGCAACCATATCCGAAATATTTTCGGGAAGATTTATCGAAAAGACGAATATCGGAATGGCAACAAGCGTTCCTATAACGGTGGGATTGATGAAGATTTTTTTAAAAGAGATATATTTTGTGTCCCTCGATATTATAGCAGAGCCTACCGTCCATCCAAATACGTTCATAACGAGCGCATATACCGTGGTATAGATAATAAGCTCGCTCGCCGCCTCCGGCATTAGCGCCTCTATGATTGGAATACCGAAAAAGGCGCAATTTGCAAACGACGATGCTATGGTGAAAATTCTCGATGCCACATCATTGAATTTCTTCTTTAAAATAAGGCAGGTTGCTCCAAGCATCACAATGTGAATAAGGGCGGTAAGACCCAAGAATATGAGCATATCGATAAGCAGCTCATAGGAAAAGGTTGCCGAGGAGAAGGTATACACCGCAAGACAAGGCTGACAAACGTAGAGCAAAACTTTGGAAAATCCCGCAGTAAAGTTCTCGTCTATCATTTTTCTTTTAACAAAGATAAATCCCGGAGTTGCCGTTATCAGAAGAACGGCAACCGCAGACAGAGTTATTAAAAAGGCACTCATTTTTCGTCATACCTCGGATAAAGAATACTGTTGGTGGATATGGCATAAAAATCCACATCGGAGAATTTCGGTCCTATTTCTATTAATTCGGCAAGACTCTCTGATGCATCGAGGAAAAACGCTGTCGAAGCATCGGAATAGAAATCCGAAAAGCATCCGGAGAGCACAGACTCACTGTAAGCACCGCTTTGAGGTGCAGATTTATATATAAAGCAAACTCCGGGAGATGACTCTGCATTCTCGTCATGTACATTTCTCATATCGACCTCAACTTTAGCATAGCTCCCAATCTCCATAGAAAGTGCTTTTTCGGTTACGGCCGAAAATTGAGTCGCATACTCGGCTGTAAACTCCGAGTCCTTATGAAAATAATATCCAAGAGAATTATAATCGCTGTCACCCTCACCGTATTTGGAGAGGTAGAGTGCGTATGCACTTGGAGTCATCTGCCCCTCTCCTCCTTGCTCGTACGCGGTTATCGCGGTGCTGATTTCCTCTATTGCCGCTTGGCGTTGAGCTTTTTCCTCTTCGGAAAGAGGTACAACCATACTGGTTTTATCGTCGTGAATTACGAGCTTGTCCTCGGTTCGTATAAAAATAAGGCTGACGTGAGAATATTCGGAAAGATAGTTATTACAGCTCGTCTTATCACCGGATATTGCCGAGCCGTCTGTTCCGTATATTGCAGAGAAGGCACGTTCTGATTTATATAGCATTTCCACAGCATCGCAGTATGCATCGTAATCAAATCCGTATTCCGCTGCCTGAAGGTCAAATTCATCGCGCGAGCCACCCGTGTGATATTCAAGCGTTTCTTCTATTGCTTTTTCTATTTTATATTCGTCCTCGCTTGTAAGAGATGAATACCTGTCAAACAAATAATTATTAATGATTATCTGCTTAAGTTGAAGGGTTGCAAACTCCTTCATTATTTCACCGTGGGTTTTCTCGGAATCATATTTTGAATTCCAAAACTCCTCGGTGTTCACCGCGGGATATCCGTCAGAACGAAGGTCGCGTATATATTTTGTTTTGAATCTTCCGACAAAGAAGGATGCGACCTTTTCATCCATTGTTATCCCTTCGTAGGAGATTACGGCATTTCTGCTCTTTACAACGGATATAATTCCAAGTACCGCGCCAAACAATATTACAGCGGCTAAAAACGTACAGATTAAGATTGTCAAAAGCTTTTTTTTATTAATCGGCTTTTTCGCTTTTTTTTGCGATACAGCCTCTACTCTTTTTGACATTTTTATCTCTTTCCTTTCTTAAGTCGAACTTTTAAAAATCCGACGCAAATTTTACACGTCCCCATATCGGGATTTATTTTTGGTCTTTTAATTCCTCGTTTGAGGAAAGCAAATCACAATATTTTCCGAGAATAGCGGATGCCACATCAAGGTCGTTCTCACCGCGCTTCAATCGATACACTATAACCGGTGCATTAGATGACGCTCTGAATGACAGACCGAAAAACTCCTCAAACAGCTCCGACCAAAGTCCAAGCTCTGCCTTTTCGGGAACGAAGGTCAGTTGATTTCCTGAAGACTCGACCTTTTTTATCCTTGCTTTTGATGCAAGCGCACGGATAAGCGAAATTCGAAGAAGCGCATAGGTTTCACGCGGAATATCTCCGAAGCGGTCATTAAATTCGTTCTCTATATCAAGCATATCTCGCTCGTCGCGTATCAAGGATATTTTCTTATACATTTCCATTCGCTGTGAGCTTACCTTGATATACCGTTCAGGAATATTTGCCGACACACGGATATCCACGTGTGCCTCAAAGGCAACCTCCGGTTGCTTTCCGCTTTCTTCAAGAACAGCCTCCGAAAGAAGCTTTACATAAAGGTCGTATCCGACACTTTCAATATATCCGTGCTGCTCTGCTCCGAGAAGATTTCCCGCCCCCCTTATCTCAAGGTCGCGCAGTGCCACCTTAAAGCCTGCGCCGAAGGTTGCAAACTCGCGAATAGCATTGAGTCTTTTCTGTGCAATATCAGAGAGAGCCTTGCCCTGCCTGAAGGTGAAATAAGCATACGCCTGCCTTTCACTTCTACCGACACGCCCCCTTATCTGGTGAAGCTGTGATAGACCCATCCTATCTGCGTTTTCTATTATAAGCGTATTTGCCAAAGGCAGGTCAACACCCGTTTCTATTATCGTCGTACAAACAATAACGTCTATCTCCGCACGAACAAGTGACTGCCAAATATCCTCAAGCTCGTCGCGCTCCATAGCACCGTGGGCAGTAGCCACCCGTGCGTCGGGAAATGCGCGCATAATTCTGGATGCAACGATTTCAATACCGTCAATTTTGTTATAAAGATAAAGAACCTGACCTCCGCGTGCAAGCTCCTTTCTGATAGCCTCATTAAGTATTACCTCGTCATATTCAAGAACGTAGGTCTGCACGGGTCTGCGCTC
>CAYRJG010000182.1:0-3443 GCA_964424525.1 uncultured Ruminococcus sp. | reverse complement strand
AGAAATAAACCGCCGCTTTTGCGGTAAGGATGGAAAGGCGAGGTAAGAGCTCACCCGAATCTATGGTAACACAGATTCGCTGTAAACCCTATCCGAAGCAACACCTTGGGATCTGATTTTCAGTCGGCTGCCCGCTGATATTCCCCTGGTGGCAGAACCGAAAGGTTTGAACCGCGCGGCAACGCACGGTGAAGATAGATGATTGCTGCGTCGCAAGACGTACAGAACCCGGCTTACAAGCTCGGTCATTTTTATAAAACTCGCGCAGGGCACTCCCCTGCGATAATTATTTATTAGGCACTTACCAAATATTTTTCTGCTCTTTTTCATAAACTTTAACGGAGTGGGTAAAAATATTTTCTTTTTTGTAAATTTTATCGAAAAGCTATTGAACTTGTCGATATTTAATATATAATTATATAAGATACCTGCTCCGGAAATGGGGCAAATATGCAGAAATTAATAATATCCGGCAAAGAAATAAACACAATAGGCTTTTTTGGTCTTGGAAAAACTACCGAGGGTATGCTCGCTTATTTCAAAGAAAAACATCCGCACGTTTCATTTGTTTTGCGCTCGGATAAACCTATTCGTGAGCCAAAAGACATTCTCGGCAATTTTTTCGCAATATATTCTCAAGAACGTTCCTTGATAGATATTAAAGAGGATATTTTGTTTTTATCTCCGTCCGTACATCCCGAAAGATTCTCTGCTCTTTCAAACAAGCTGATAATTTCATCAGATGCGGAATACTTCTTTAACAACGCAAAATGTGACACCTATGCAATAACCGGCTCAGACGGAAAAAGCACAACGGCAAAGCTCACCTCGCTTATTTTAAAGGATTCATACGAGGAAGCTTTCGCAATCGGAAACATAGGTGCTTCTATGACTCCTTTTTTGAAATATGGAACAAACTATGCGGCAGTTTGTGAATTGTCGAGCTTTCAATTATCTTCGTTTTCACCAAATGCAACTCGCGCACTTATAACAAATATAACCCCCAATCATCTTGATTGGCATTCGTCATACGATGAATACAAATCGGCTAAAGAAAACATCCTAAAAAATTCAGAAAAAAGAGTTTTTAATCTTGATTCGGATATTTGCCGTTTGCTTTCTAAAAAATACCCTGCATTTGCTGTATATTCAACAAGACTCGGATATCGTGAAATGACCTCGGATTTTTCTTCAGAATATTACGTTTATATTGATTCGGGTTATATATCTTGCAACGGGGAAAGGCTTCTCCCGACGGATGCTATACGCCTGCCGGGCAAGCACGGAATAGCAAACTATCTTGCCGCAGCCGCACTCTGCTCAGGCAATAACATAAATGATTCAATTTGCGAAACTGCCCACAGTTTTGTAGGTCTTTCTCACAGATGCGAGTCTATCGGAGTGTTTTTCGGAGTAGAATACATCGATTCCTCAATTGATACCTCTCCAAAAAGAACAATAACAACGCTCACCTCTTTTTCAAAAAAACTAATTGTCATTCTCGGTGGTAAAAGTAAGGGACTTGATTATTCCGAGCTTATTCCAACACTCAAAGAATGTGCAAAGGCTATCATTCTGACAGGTGAAACAGGAATAGTTATAAAAGAGCTTCTTGATTTTGAGCACAGTAAAATCCCCGCCTTTTACTTTGAGGATTTTGACGATGCCGTGACTGCCGGTATAAATATAGCAAAAAGCGGTGACACGGTTATACTCTCCCCTGCTTCTACAAGCTTTGACCGTTTTTCGGATTTCGAAGAGCGCGGGGAATATTTTAAACGGTTAGTAAAAAATATATACAACTAATTAAATTATCAATACTTATGCGTAAAAATGCTTTGGTTTTTATTTAAACGCAAAGAAAGGTAAAAAACAAGGAATGAAAAAGTTTTTGATTTTGGCGATAACGCTAATCACCGCACTCTCTCTTTTTTCTTGCTCGGAGGATGACGTTCCCGATGGAATGCAACTCGTTTCGGGCGGCGAGGACAAGGGATATTATTTTTACGGTCCCGAGGAGTGGACAGTATCTAACGTTGGAAAGATGGATGCAATTTACGCATCGGCTCTCGACAACTCCTCGATGACATTTACCGAAATTGATCCTCAAAAGCTCACACCGGCAGAGGGACAGACTAAATCCGACTACTTCTTTAATAATTATTTTCAGGATTCCCTTAAAGAATTTCCTGATTCGGCTAAGTTAAAAATCACAGTGAACGGAAAAGAGGACATTTTTGGTGCAGGAGCTGAAGGTGCCGACAAAGCAGTTCGTTATGTATACGAATATACTTATGATACATCACCGTTTGGATTTATTCAAATTTTCCTTTCTCACGATGATAATTTTTATATATTTACATACTCTGCTCAAAAAACCAAGCGTGTGGAAACCGAAGAATCTACGAGATACGATTTTTATATGGATAAACTCACGGCAACTATCGAAAGTTTCCGTTTTGTGAAAAAGGCAGGTGCATCAAGCGATACTACTCAAGCTCCCACCGACTCTGACGGATTTATCCTTGCAAGCGACAAGAAAAAGGCAGGCTTTGATTTTTACGTTCCCCAATCCTTCAAGGTTGATTATTCAAGCGCAATCACAAGTGCCACACATTCTGACGGTTCAAACGTCAATATGACTATCGCGACTCGCGCAGGCATTCCCGCGAATGATTATTGGAGTATTCGCCGTGATGAACTTTCAACATTCGTTACAAATCTTACCGTTATTCAGGAAAACGTGAACACAAAGCTCGGAAATAATTCTCAATGGGCTTTTGCTTATGAATACACATACGAATATAACGGTGAAAAATACCACGTTTATCAGATTCTTGCAGTTGACGGTATGCTCCTCATCGCAGACGGATACGTATTTACTTATACCGCGAAAGAAGAAAATTACGAAAAGCATTTTGACGACGTAGAAAAAAGCATTAATAAGGTTGTTTTCTGATGGAATTTAAAAAAACAATTTATCTTGACAATAGCGCCACGACGAGAATCTCGGACGTGGCGCTCGCAAAATATAACGAAGTTTCGCTTGAGAATTTCGGAAACCCCTCTTCACTTCACACCCTCGGCTTCAATGCCGAAAAGGAGCTGAAAGAGACAAGACGCGCACTAACTGCCTCTCTCGGTGCGCGCGATGCAGACGTTATCTTTACCGCATCAGGCAGTGAAGCCAATAATCTTGCTATTATTGGACGAGCAGGTGCAAAGGAGCGTTATCGTCACACAGGAAAAATAATAACCTCCGAAGGCGAGCACGCATCTGTTAACGAGCCGTTAAAAAAGCTTGAAGCTGAAGGCTTCAAAGTGGCATACATTCCAACACGCGGTGGAACTCTTGATCTTGAGGCTTTGAAGAAGGAAATGACAAAGGACGTGATTCTCATCACCTTTATGATGGTAAATAATGAAACCGGCGCGCTTTACGA
>CAYRJG010000181.1:0-3460 GCA_964424525.1 uncultured Ruminococcus sp. | reverse complement strand
CGGTTGTAATTTCCTTGTTGCCTGCCATACCGTTTGCAAGAACGGTTACCATATCATTAGTAGATGTATCACCGTCAACACTTACCATATTGAAGGTGTTCTGTATATCGGATTTGAGTGCTCTTGAGAGCATTTCCGTGCTTATAGCACAGTCGGTGGTGATGAAAACGAGCATTGTTGCCATATTGGGGTGAATCATACCTGAGCCCTTGGCAATACCGCCAATCTTACATTCTACACCGCCTACGTTAAAGCTTACCGATATCTCCTTGAGCTTTACATCGGTAGTCATAATACCTTCTGCCGCAATCTTGCTTCCGTCAGCCGAGAGGGAGGATACAAGCTCGGGAATTCCGCGCTTGATAGGCTCAATGTCAAGGGGCTGACCGATAACACCGGTTGATGCAACAACAACGTCGGAGGAATCAATCTTCAATTCCTTTGCAAGAGCCTCGCAGGTAAGAGTTGCTATTTCAATGCCGTTTGCGTTGCAGGTATTTGCGTTTCCGCTGTTGCAGATCACCGCCTGTGCATATCCGTCTGCAATATTGTTTTTAGTAACGGTGAGGGGTGCGCCCTTTACCTTGTTGGTTGTATATACCGCTGCGGTATTTGCTCTTTTCTCGGAATAGATAAGGGCAAGGTCGCGCTTTGTTCTGTTCTTTCTGATACCGCAGTGAACTCCGCTTGCGGTAAAGCCTTTGGCGGCACAAACGCCGCCTTCTATTATTTTAATCATTACTTTATCCTTTCACTATCGTCAGATAACGAGCATTTTTGTTTTGTCGCATCCGAGCTTAACGTTAAGACATTCAACGGCGGCACCTGATGCGCCCTTGCCGAGATTGTCATATCTTGCAACAAGAAGTATACGCTCGTCATTTCCGTATACCGAGATTCCCATACTGTCGCGGCCTTCGTATTTTGCCGCAGAGAGGAATCCACCCTCATCGTCAGCATCGAAATATTTTAAAATAGGTGAATTATAGGTGCTCTTATATATTTTTTTTATATCACTTGCAGTGCCGAGTATTTGCTTTTTAAAGAGAGGTATAGTGACCTCCATTCCTGCATAGAAATTTGAAACTATCGGGGAGAACACAGGAGCATTTTCAAGACCTGTTATTGCCGTCATTTCGGGCAGATGCTTGTGGTTTTGAGAAATTCCGTACTGACGCGGAGCCGTGAGAAGGGGATCGATCTCATCTGCCTCATATTCCGCAATCATTTTCTTTCCGCCGCCGCTATATCCGGTGATAGAATGAGCCGAAAGAAACGCATCCTTTGGAAGAATACCGCTTTTTATAAGAGGGTATACGAGTGCGATAAATCCGCTTGCGTGGCATCCGGGGTTGGCAATTCTTGTGGACTTTCTGATTTTTTCTTCAAATTCTTCGGAGAGCTCCGGAAATCCGTATGCCCACGCAGGGGTGGTTCTGTGCGCGGTAGATGCATCGATTATTGTAACCTTATCGTTTTCCACAAGGCTTACCGCCTCAATTGCCGCTGCATCGGGAAGGCAGAGGAAAACTATATCCGAAGAATTGATTATTTCCTTTCTTGCCGCAGTGTCCTTGCGAAGCTCCTCCGGGAGAGAAACAACCTCAACATCGTCTCTGCCTGCAAGTCTTTCTTCTATTCGCAGACCTGTTGTGCCTGCTTTTCCATCTATAAATATCTTTTTTTTCATTTCAACTTTTCCTCGACGTACACTATCTGCTCATCAACCGAGCCGTAACCGGTAGAGCCTTTTGAAATTCTTTTCTTAACGCAAGTTTCGAGAGATATCTCCTCATAAAGATCTGCATCAAAGGCATCCGAGTGCTTTTTGAATTCATCAAGCGGTATTTCGTCAAGAGTGATGCCCTCGGATACACATTTGCCAACAAGCGTTCCGACAATCTTGTAAGCTGTGCGGAAGGGAATACCCTTTCTTGTAAGATAGTCTGCAAGGTCGGTTGCGTTTATAAATCCGCGCTTGCATGCCGCGTACATATTTTCCTTGTTCGGAACCATTGTTTCTATCATAGGGATGAATACCGCAAGGCACTTTTTGACCGTTTCGGTCGCATCAAAGATTGCTTCTTTGTCCTCCTGCATATCCTTGTTGTATGCAAGCGGAATTCCTTTGAGTACGGTAAGAGTTGCCATAAGATCACCGTAAACACGTCCGGTTTTGCCGCGCACAAGCTCCGCCATATCGGGATTTTTCTTCTGCGGCATAATAGACGAGCCGGTGGTATAAGCATCGTCAAGCTCAACAAACTTGAATTCCCAGCTCGACCAAAGGATTATCTCCTCGGAGAGTCTTGAGAGATGCATCATAATAAGCGAGAAGGCTGCTTCAAGCTCAACGCAGTAATCTCTGTCGGAAACTCCGTCGAGCGAGTTCATAGTCACACCGTCAAAATCAAGCCCGCGCGCAACCATATCGCGGTCAATAGGGTGAGTTGTTCCTGCAAGAGCAGAGGAGCCGAGAGGGGAATAGTTCATTCTCGAAAGAGCATCCTCTATTCTTGTTATATCGCGAAGGAACATCATACAGTATGCAAGAAGATGGTGAGCAAAGGTTATCGGTTGTGCTCTTTGAAGATGCGTGTATCCCGGCATTATCGTTTCGCGGTTTTTCTTTGCCAAGCCAAGCAGTGCTGTGATAAGTGCTCTCAAAAGCTCTATTACATCCTTCGCTTCATCTCGCATATAAAGTCTGAGGTCGAGGGCGACCTGGTCGTTTCTTGAACGCGCAGTATGCAGCTTTTTGCCTGCATCGCCTATTCTCTTGGTAAGCTCCGCTTCAACGAACATATGTATATCCTCGGCATTTTCGTCAAAGGCGAGCGCGCCCGACTCAAGGTCGGAAAGGATAGAGGAAAGTCCGTCGATTATTTTGTCAAGCTCCTCTTTCGTAAGAATACCGACGCTTGCAAGCATTGTGGCATGCTCTATTGAGCCGCGGATATCCTGCTTGTACATTTTTTTGTCGAAATGAATGGAAGAATTGAAATCGTCAGCGCATTTGTCTAGCGCTTTCTGAAATCTTCCTGCCCACATCTTTTCCATAACAATCTCCATGCTAAATATTTTATAAAAACGAATTTCGGGGGGAGAAGGCTCCCCCCGTGTTAAATATTCTTAATTAGTTTTTCTTTGCGTTCTTTGCGTTTACTGCTGACTGAACCTTGATAGGAAGGCCGTAAAGGTTGATGAATCCTGCCGCATCAGCCTGGTTGTAAACGTTGTCCTCACCGAAGGTTGCGATCTCCTCGGAGTAGAGCGAGTAGTCACTCCATGCGCCTGCCTTTATCATATTACCCTTGTAAAGCTTGATCTTAACCTTACCGGTAACGTTCTCCTGAGTCTTATCAACGAAAGCGGAAAGAGCCTCGCGGAGAGGAGTATACCACTGACCGTTGTAAACAAGATCTGCAAATGTAATTGCAAGCTCCTGCTTTTTGTGCAT
>CAYRJG010000180.1:0-3483 GCA_964424525.1 uncultured Ruminococcus sp. | reverse complement strand
GCGACGGTGCTGTTTGATGTAATCAAGGTGCATCCGTCCATACTTTCCGATTTGAAAGTCGGTCTGTTCGGGAAGTGCAATATCGGGAATAAAGTGTCCGTTTTCCTCGCGGTAAGTTCCACCAAGGTTTTCATAAAAGGATTTAAAGTTCTTTTTCATTGTAGTATCCTCCAAAATTAGATTTTGATTTTACTACAATTCATCCTCGCATCCAAACCAATCAACAAAAATGCCAAGGGACACCTACCTGCTTTATGGTAGGTGTCCCTTACGGTCGCTTTTTTGTTTAAGACTGTTATAAATTTGCTTTTTCGATCAAGCTTTTTCTTTGCCTTCGTCATAAACCTCAACGCAAAGTCCGCAGTGAGAACACTTGGGGCAGGTCAAGCGGCGCATTCTGGAAGTATGATATGCCCAAAATGCTTCTTTGAATTTAGGCTTGAATACTTCGTGACATTCCGGGCAAATATAGGCAACGTGATTGAAATAATAAATTGACACCCATATGCCCCACGGTACTGCGACACATGCCCAGATTACGAAGAGCCACCAAAAACCGTGAGTGATCCAAAGGACTATCGAAGTCCACTGGAGTGCGGTCACGGGGATTCCCGTAAGCACCATGATGCAGCGCATTTTTGCAAGTTTATTCTTTTGTTTCATAATGTGCGCTATATCACCGATAGATTCAACCGAGAAATTTTCAATTTCTTTTAACTCGCGCCTAATACCCGCAATCAAATCCAGCCTTGTCTGACACTCGGACAGCTCCTCGCGCAGAACACTTTCCTGCTCTTCAAGCAAGAGCGAGATAATGCTTTCGGGCTTTTCTTCGGCAAGTAATGCGGAAATGCTGTTAATTGGAAGACCTGCTTCACGAAGAAAACAGATGATGCGCATCCTTTTCAGATCGTTTTCCGTGTAAAGCCTACGACCGCCCTCACTAAGTTCGCTCGGTACAAGAATTTTTCTATCATCATAATATTGAACCGTTCTGACCGATACACCGACGAGTTTTGCGATTTCTCCTGTTGTGTAAAAATTTGAATTTTCATTCAAATGTGACATAGCAATCACCTCCTCGATGGCTATTATATAACATTACGCAACGTCACGAGCAATACCTCACGCAAGGGGATTTTTCAAAAAATCTCAAATTTTTTCAAAAATTTGCCACGAAGGCGCCCTCATGAGAATTTTTTCAATATTAGTATATACCAAAGAGCGTCAATTTTCAAGTCTTCGAGTTTCTAATTACTTAATATATTTAGCTACCCACTCAGTTTTTCGCGGATTGAATACAGCATATGCCACGCACCATCTGAAACAATATAACAACTTAATATAATATTAAAACGCAATCGGCAAAACTTACAAAACCATAGTTTTTCAAAAGAATCTCTTGACATATAAATAACGCTTTATTATAATAAATGTAGGTATATATAATACAAAATCAAAGGGAGAAATCTATGAACGCTATAGACGGAAGAATTACCAACAAGACCTATATCCCCAGAATTACCACGGATATGCTTTTTGAAGCAGAGGCAGGCAGTTTTCTTTACACGGGTGTTTACGATGATGCTACGAGATTCGTAGAAAACCATCAGGTGAAGAACTCAACCCTTTGGAAGCTTTTCGTTAAACAATATAGAATCAAAATCGACAGCGAAACCGGCGGTTGGCGCGGCGAATACTGGGGCAAGATGATGAGAGGTGCTTGTTGGGTTTATAAATATACCCTCGACAAGGAGCTTTATGAAATCTTGGAGCAATCAATAGACGAGCTTATCACAACCCAAGAGGATAACGGACGATTCTCATCCTACAAGCAGTCAAAGGAATTTACCTATTGGGATATGTGGTGCAGAAAGTACGTTCTTCTCGGCATGCAGTATTTCTATGACATCTGCAACGAGGATGACTATAAAGAGAAGCTTGTTGCGGTTATGAAGCGCCATCTTGATTATATCGTTGATCATATTGGTGACGGTGTAGGTCAGCTTGACATACTCGAATCCACAACGCATAACCCCGCAACCTGGGGCGCGCTCAACTCTTCATCAATACTTGAGCCGGTAGTTCGCTTCTACAATATTACAGGTGATCAAAAGTATCTTAATTTTGCGAAATACATAGTTTCCCGCGGCGGAAGCAAATGGGGCAACATTTACGAGCTTGCAATCGAAGGCAAAAAAGCTCCTTATGAATACCCCGTTACAAAGGCTTATGAGTCTATGTCCTTCTTTGAGGGAGTGCTTGAATACTACCGCGTTACTGGTGATGAGGATGCGAAGCGTGCATTCCTCAACTTTATGGAACTGGTTGCCAAGACGGATATTACAATAATAGGATGCTCCGGATGCACTCATGAGCTCTTTGATAACTCGGCAATAGTTCAGACCGAGCCGAGCGACCTCGTCAAGCAGGAAACCTGCGTTACCGTTACTCTTATGAAGGCGTGCTATCAGGCTCTTTGCCTCACGGGTGACGCAAAATACGCGGATATAATCGAGCGTGCAGGATACAACGCGATGCTTGGAAGCATAAACTTCAACCGCGAATACAAAATCGGTGTCGGTGCCACAGAAGAGATCCGCAAAACATACAAATATGAATTGACCGAAGAATTTATGAAGAGCATTGGCGGTCTTACCTTTGACTCTTATGCACCTCTTTATAAGGATCGCAGAAACAGATCGGTCGGCGGATACTGCGCTATGGAAGGCGGAAGTGCGGCATACGGTTGTTGTGCTTGCATTGGCTCTGCCGGTGTTGCTCTCATGCCCATCTCGTCGGTAATGCTCTCCCGTGACGGACTCAGAGTGAATCAATTTATGAACGGTAGCTTCAAAACCGGAATCAACGATAAAAAGATAACTCTTATAACCGAAACGAATTACCCCTATGACGGAAAGGTAAAAATTACAGTAGACACAGAAGCACCGATTCAATTTACCATCGGAATCAGAATCCCGGAATACGCAAAGGGTGAGATGAAGATAAACGGTGAGATTGCATCTACTGATGAGCATGGATATGCACTCATCACAGAAGAGTGGCGCGGCGGTGAAATCATCGAAATCGACATTCCTCTTGAAATCAAAACTCACACCCTCAACGGCAAGATTGCAGTAACGCGCGGTGCAATAGTTTACGCGCTCGACCCTCGTAATCAGAATATCAACGCAAAAATTACAAGCGAGATAACAAAATCCGAAAAAATAGCAACGCACTTTGCATCTCGCGATGCACGTAGAATCACATTCTCAAACGGTGAATGTTCTCTCTTTACCGATTACGCATCAGCAGGCGCGAACTGGACGGATGTTGAAAACAATGTCATAACAGTTTGGGTTGACGCAGAATAAGATAGAAATAGAAACAAAAAAAGAGGCTAGCTCATTAAGCTAACCCCAAAAAAAGAAAAGCGGATGTTCTTTACCAAAAGGTATTGAGCATCCGCTTGCTTTGTTGTAT
>CAYRJG010000179.1:0-3500 GCA_964424525.1 uncultured Ruminococcus sp. | reverse complement strand
GCCGAAACTACCTCTGCACCGTAATCGGCAAAATCTTCAACTACGGGAATTACAGTAACCTGAGTGGGAGCAAGCCATACAGGAAGAGCACCGGCATATTTTTCAAGAATGAGCGCAAGTGTTCTTTCGTAGCAGCCCATGGATGTGCGGTGAATTATATAAGGCGTCTTCATTGTGTTATCGCGATCTGCGTATTCCATTCCGAATTTCTTTGCAAGAAGCATATCGATCTGAATGGTAACGATTGTGTCTTCTTTGCCGAATACGTTTTTGCACTGAATATCAAGCTTAGGACCGTAGAATGCAGCCTCATCGATTCCGATAACATAATTTTCGCGACCAAGATATTTGTCAAGAAGCTCACCCATAATATTCTGCGCTTCTTCCCACTGTTCGGGAGTACCTTCGTATTTGTCGGTACGGTTGGGATCCCACTGCGAGAATCTGAATGAGCAGTCTTCCCAAAGACCGAGTGTTTCAAGGCAGTATTTTGCAATATCAAGGCAACCCTTAAATTCCTCGGCAAGCTGGTCGGGGCGAAGAACGATGTGTCCTTCTGAAATTGTAAACTGGCGAACTCTGATAAGTCCGTGCATCTCACCCGAATCTTCGTTTCTGAAGAGAGTAGATGTTTCTCCAAGACGCATAGGAAGCTCACGATATGAGCGTTTTTTGTTAAGGAAAACCTGATACTGGAATGGGCAGGTCATAGGACGGAGGGCAAAGCATTCCTTTGTGTAATCGTCGGGATCGCCCATAACAAACATACCGTCGAGGTAGTGATCCCAGTGACCGGAAATTTTATAAAGCTCTCTCTTTGCCATAAGGGGGGTCTTTGTAAGGAGATAACCGCGCTTTTCTTCCTCGTCTTCAATCCATCTCTGAAGACGCTGAATTGTTCTTGCGCCCTTGGGAAGAAGAATAGGAAGACCTTGACCGATAGCATCAACTGTGGTGAAATATTCAAGCTCGCGTCCGATTTTGTTATGGTCGCGTTTGAGAGCTTCTTCTTGCATTGTAATATAGGCATTGAGTTCATCCTTTGAGGGGAATGCTATGCCGTATACTCTTTGAAGCATCTTATTGTTCTGGTCGCCCTTGTAATAAGCACCCGTGCATTGAGTAAGCCTGAAGGCTTTTACTGCACCTGTAGTGTGAAGGTGAGGACCTGCACAAAGATCAACATACTCGCCCTGCTTATAGAAGGAAAGTACTGCATCATCACCAAGCTCTTCGATTCTTTCAACCTTGTATGGCTCGTTAAGCTCGGTCATAAGCTTGATTGCTTCACTCTTTGAAAGAACAAATCTTTCAATAAGAAGATTTTCTTTTACAATCTTCTTCATTTCCGCCTCTATCTGACGGAGAATGTCGGGAGTAAAGGAAATATCCGAATCGAAGTCCTGGAAATATCCGTTATCGGTTGCAGGACCGATGGTCTGCTTGGTTTCGGGGAAAAGTCTTTTTACAGCCTGTGCCATAATGTGAGCAGCGGTATGACGGAATACCTGCTTACCTTCTGCGTCCTTGAAGGTGTAAAGAGTGACATCGGCATCCTCTGAAATTTTTGCTGAGAGCTCGCAAAGCTCGCCGTTGACCTTTGCAGTGAGAACATCTCTTGAGATTATTCCCATAGCACTTGCCGCGTCGTATACAGAAACCTCTCCTTCAAATTCATAAACCTCACCTGAGGAAAAAGTGATTTTTTTCATATATTAAACCTCCGTTGCCGAAATCGGCGTTAATTTAACAAAAAAAGCTCACCCCAAAGACCTTATACAGTCTTCGGGGTGAGGACATTAGTCCGCACGGTTCCACCCGAGCGATTAACTCATTTCAAATATTAAAATGTGCGCAATAAACGCAGTGGGCGGTATCACAATGAGCGCAAGGGTCGTGCTTGCAGCAGTTGTACGACTCTCTGTGCGATGCGTATTCAAAAGACATATTCCACTAGAGGTATTTTAACACAAATAAAAAACAATGTCAAGAGCTTTAAATAAAAACTTGTCAGTACGGACGCGGAGTTCTGCGAATAAGCTCCTCTGTAAGTTCATCGCGTGATTTGGCGTGCTTTATATACGCGTTGTAGCAGAGAGCAAAATAACTGTTCTTATCAGGCTCAAGGAGAAGCCGTCTCTTGCATTCTTCGATTTTTTCGGTGACAGTCCAGTTGTTTTTCTTTGCATCCTTGTAAAGCCATACGTAATCTATAAAATCGATGAGCTTTATAGTTTTTTCAATTGATTGGCGGTTTTGGTTCCATTTTTCAAGAGGAGTTTGTGTGTCAAAATCGGTACGTTCAATTTCACCTATCTCTTGAAGAAACAACTGACCTAAAACGTGATATCCGAATTGTGTCGGATGAAACCTATCCGAAGAAATTGGATGTATTTTTGGAATGAGAAAAAGAAATTTTTTCTGAAAGTCTATCGTAGAAAGACCGTATTTTTTTGCTACGCGAAGTACAGCATCTTTACAGCGGGTAAGGCCGTTTTGAAAATCAAGCTTTGCAGTTTCTCCCTCGGTTATATCATCGTAGGGGAGGGGAGTTCCCAGTATGACCTTTGCGCCAAAGTCAATGCACGCTTTTGCAAGGTAATCTATTTTTTCTTCGTAAATATGAATTGCTTTTTCGATACGCTCGAATTTATCGGGCGCGGTATAATTGGGGTAATAGGGATCTTGGTCGATGTCATTAGCTCCCAGCATAATAAACACGTGAGTCGGATTTTTTATAAGGCAGTAAGAGTGCAGGTATTCTGAAAAAAGAGCTGCTGTTGCCCCCGATATTCCACAGTTGTAGCATTTTATGTTTGTATGCTTGCGAATGCGCTGATAAACCTCGGATTCCCAGGAGCCTGCCGCGGTAATGCTATCGCCAAGGAAGCATATTACATCTCCATCTTTAAACATTGAATCGATCCTTTCTTTTTTATAAAAATTATACATTATAGTGTCAGATTTGTCAATAAACATCGTATAAACAGGGAATTAATAAAAAAGAACTAAATCTAAACATTAAAAGTTTTTAACATCATTGACAAATTGAAAGTAATTTGTTATAATCTTAACGTAATAATAATCAATAAGGAGATAATAAGCTATGCAAGAAATGAAAATTAAGCTTTTCACAATTCAGGAAGTGCGCGAATTCGTTAACCAAGTTATTCTCGTTGATTTTGAGGTAGACCTTGTTCAGGGAAGATATACTATTGATGCAAAATCTATTATGGGTATATTCTCGCTCGATCTTCTTTCTCCCATTACTGTAATCGCTCATACCGAGGATGCAAGCTCTTTCTTTAAGAAGATATCTAAGTTTGGTGCTTGATTAACAACGATTATATATAATACTAATGAAGATAATAAAAAAACGCACAGTGTAATGCAGTGGCTTCTTAAGGACAGTTTTCAAGAATTAAGAACTACGAGCATTGCGAAGGCGGAGAAAGATACGAGAACATTTCAGTGTTTCTCGTATCTTCCTTTTTTGCACA
>CAYRJG010000178.1:0-3500 GCA_964424525.1 uncultured Ruminococcus sp. | reverse complement strand
TGGTTGGTGCTCTTGAATACGATGAGTATCAGTCTATGTCCGATAAGGGCGGCTTAGGTGTAGTACCCGTTCCGCTTTACAGCGGAAGAGATAGCGGCGATAGATACCTTACCCAGATCCACAACGTTGGACGTCCCGGTGCTATCGGCTTTAACACCGCCAAGTTCGTAGAATGCACAGCATTCCTTAACTATCAGTCTACTCACTCCAATAACATTCTCAGCGATTATTACAACTGTAATATCACAGGTGATACTCGCACCGTTAAGATGCTTGAGTACATTAATCTCAACGTGCGCAATTCCTTCGATAAGGTATTCGAGGATGCTATCGGCGTATTCCACGGTGAAGAGGCTTATGACAGAAAGATAATCGTTATAATCTCGGCTCAGAGCTTTGAGTGCGACATTCGTGATGACTATGCAGCTCTTTACGATGTTAAGACCTCTAACCTTGAGGTTCTTTTAAAATACTACGAAACCGCAGAGGAATAATTGAAAATCATAAAAAACGGTATTAGTATAAAACCGTTAACCGCCGCAAGCAAAATCTGCCTGCGGCGGTTTTAAAAAATTCAAAATTACGCACCCGTGTAAAGAAAAAGCGAAAATTCAAGTAAAAAGGCAGAGAAATCAATTCTCTGCCTTTAAAATATTATTTCGAAATAAACCCAAATTTAAGAAAACACAAAATTTACCTTCTTGCAGGTTATCCAATGCCGAAAATATCGGGTACTTCCTGGTATGTATCTGCGTCGGCAGGTGCGGTAATCGCGGCAACGTCGGATTCTATCTTCATTATCATTGACGTAGTAACCGTGATTTCATCTAAGGTAATATCAAATGAAAGCTCCGCCTTCTCGTATATACCGTCGTTAATAACGATTTCCCCCTTTACGTTTGCGAGAGCTGTTGACGCTACAAGCTCCTCAAGCTGGGGAGCAAAATCTGTAAGCTTCTTTCCTTCCTTGAACGAATCAAAGGAGATAATAATCTTATCGCCATCGGTTGAAATTTCGGGAGCTTCGCCAAGATTATACAAGTCCGAAAGATCAACTCTTGAATCAAGAGTTTCGTTTATTTTTTCCTTAATTTTATCTTCGGAATAGGTCGTAACGTACTTTGTGCCGTTAGCATTTGCATAAACCTTATTTCCTATTATCCAAGTTTCGGCCTCAATAAATTCATCCGGGTCAAGGGGATTCGGGGTCTTTATGTGAGCCCAAGAATTTTCACCGTCAACAATCGTTTCTACAACAGGCATGCTGGCATTAAGAATCTCTACGACCTCTGAGTTGTTAGATGTAAAGGTATACTCTACCGTCATTTTGGTACGTGTGCTTTCCATCTTTTCCTGCGCTTCGGCAATAGTTTCAGCCGCGCTCTTAACTTCTTCCTCTCCGCAAGAGAAAAGCGCGCCAAAAGAAAGAACAAGCACTAAAATCAAAGCAATTTTTTTCATATTATTACCTCTTTCTTTTTTGTTTTGGTGATTTTATTTTACCACAAATAATAATCCACTGTCAACCGATTATTAGATTAAGTATTCTTAATTCTTCGCAAAATCAAACAAAAATCGGCTCAAAAAACTCAAGCCGACTTTTATTATTATGCGATATGTGTTTTACTTACCGAACATTTTTTTGAAAAATCCCTGTTGCTTATCGTTGTTTTCCTCACCGAGTGAAGCTGAAAACTCACGAAGGAGCTTCTTTTGCTCACCGGTAAGTCCTTTAGGTGTTTCAACGACAACAGAAATTATAAGGTCACCCTTACGTTTTGTATTAACGTCATGAATACCCTTTCCGCGCAGAGTGAAACGAGTTCCGGTCTGCGTTCCTTCGGGAACGGTGTATTTTTCGGTTTTACCGCCAAGGGTGGGAATATCTATCTCTGCTCCGAGAGCCGCAGTTGCAAATGAGATAGGAACCTCACAATAGACGTTATTACCCTCTCTTGTGAATATCTTATGTTCACGAACGATAACCTCAATAATAAGGTCGCCTGCTCTGCCGCCGTTTCTTCCTGCCGAGCCTTGACCGCGCAGGATAATTCTCTGCATTGAATCTATACCCGCGGGAATAGTTACCTCAAGCTTTTTATTTATCTTGATATATCCCTTGCCGTTACAGTTCTTACATGGAGTTTTGATAATCTTACCCGTGCCGCGACAGCTTTGACATGCACGCTGTGTCTGCATATAACCAAGCATAGTCTGCTGCTGAACTGTTACACGCCCCGTACCCTTACAGGTCTGACAGGTTTCAGGCTTCGTTCCCTTTGCCGCACCGGTTGCAGAGCAATCGGGGCATTCTTCGATTCTTGCAAAGGTTATTTCCTTTTTACATCCGGATACCGCCTCGTCAAAGGTGATGACTATACGCGCGGCAACATCCTCTCCGGAAATCGCACTGTCACGCGAGGATCGTGTCGAGCCGCCGCCACCAAAGAAGGATGAAAAAATATCTCCGAAATCAAAATCAGAGCCGAAGCCACCGAATCCGCCACCAAAGCCGGAACCACCGCCTGCCGCAGGGTCAAATGCCGCATGACCGAATTGGTCATACTTCGCTCTCTTATCCTCATCGGAAAGAACATCATACGCCTCGTTAACCTCTTTGAATTTCAACTCGGCATCCTTGTTGCCGGGATTTATATCCGGGTGGTACTTTTTAGCAAGTGAGCGATATGCTTTTTTTATCTCATCGGTACTCGCCTCGCTACCGACGCCGAGCACCTCATAATAATCACGTTTTTCTGCCATATTTATTCCTTACGCAAAGTCTAAAAACTTTCGCAAATGCGAATACCTCTTACTGCTTGTATACGGGATGCCGCAAAAGCGGCACCCCGTGTGTCTTTTTTGATATTTTTAAGATAAAAACTATTAGGTCTTATCCTCGAAATCTGCGTTGTAGTAGTTTCCGTCCTGACCGCCCTGTGCACCGGGATCACCCTGAGGATTGCCCTGCTGCGCAGCCTGCTCCTGATAGATCTTTTCTGCGATAGGATAGAATGCCTTCTGAAGTGCCTCGGTATCAGCCTTAATTGCCTCAACGTCACCGCCCTTTACGGTTTCCTTAAGCCTTGCAATTGCATCGTTTACGGGTGCCTTATCTGCATCGGTTATCTTATCACCAAGATCTGCCATACTCTTCTCGGTCTGGAAGATTGCATTTTCAGCCGCGTTCTTAACCTCAACGGCTTCCTTCTGCTTCTTATCATCTTCTGCAAATTTCTCTGCCTCGCGAACAGCCTTTTCGATATCCTCTTTAGACATATTGGTAGAGGATGTAATGGTAATGTGCTGCTCCTTACCTGTACCCTTATCCTTAGCGGTAACGTTTACGATACCGTTAGCATCGATATCGAATGTAACCTCAATCTGAGGAACTCCGCGGGGTGCCGCGGGGATACCGTCAAGAATAAATCTACCGAGTGTAGCATTTCCTGCCGCCATCTCGCGCTCGCCCTGAAGAACGTGAATTTCAACAGAGGTCT
>CAYRJG010000177.1:0-3517 GCA_964424525.1 uncultured Ruminococcus sp. | reverse complement strand
CGGTAGGATCGTCCTCGGTAGGATCGTCCTCGGTAGGATCATCCTCGGTAGGATCATCTTCGGTAGGATCATCCTCGGTAGGATCATCCTCCTTAGGCTTTTCAACAGTAGCTTTACAAGAATCGCACTTTCCGTCGCCATTCTTATCGACGTGGCTACACTCCTGCGCTTCAGGCTCATCCTCGCCACAAGCTGCAAGAATACTAACCATACCAAAAAGCATTACTACTGCCAAAAACAAAGCAATGATTCTGTTTTTCATGGTTTTTCTCCTTTTCTTGTTTTGCCGCATTGTTCTCCCACGGCACGGGAGTTCTAAAGCGTTGTGTCATCCTGATACGTTCGATCCGGCAGATAGCTTTTAGCCGGAGCTATGAAGATTTCACTGCCGAAATGCGCCTCCGCACAGGATGCACAAACGGAGCATCAGATGTTCACGCCACTTTGTCGTGATTTATAATAACATAAAAAACATTATAAGTCAAGTCAATAAAAGTTACAATTAACAATATTCTACACTTTAGACAAGATTCATTTTTAAATTTTGTGCATTATGCTCTTTTGTTCGCGTTCTTTGTGAAGAAAGTGTAAAGAAGTCAAAAACAAGCCACATCCGCAAAAAAACGAAAAACTCACCCGGTTCATACTGTAAAATATATTTTCAAAAAGAAGCCGTTACTCCCCAAACACGCCTTCACCTCAAAAGCGGAGAAAAAGCAAAAGCAAAAACAAAACATTATGCACTATGTATTTTACATATCCGCAATAATATGTAGCATAGCAAAAATTGCAATCAATTGTTTGCATATTCATAAGTTGACATCCCATCCGTGTGAATTTATCTTTAAAATCTCGAATTTTATAAGGCGGATAAAAGTTTTCAGTCCAAATTCACCCTAAGCTCCAAAGCACGAGAGAGCAACAACATTTTCCGTGCGAGAACACAAACCGTTTTACGTTTGGCATTTACTCAAAAGCAAGATTAGTAATACACCGACGCATTCAATTTCCGTGAAAAAAGAAAAAGGACAGAGAACACAATGGGTGATGTTCTTAGCGGAAAATTAGAAAAGCATCGCATTTGACCAGTCAAATGCCAACATGGGCTAAGCCCAAACCCATATACGTGACCCCCAAAAAAGCTCATACTTCGCTTCGGGGAACCCATACACAAGCAGAAAGAGATAACAAATCGGTTCGTAGCCGAAATGTTATCTCTTTTTTCTGTTGGGTGATAT
Organism: uncultured Ruminococcus sp.; assembly: GCA_964424525.1. Lineage (GTDB taxonomy): Bacteria > Bacillota > Clostridia > Oscillospirales > CAG-272 > UBA1740. The sequence continues at coordinate 2,279 of CAYRJG010000177.1, read as the reverse complement.
GTTTGCAAGCAAACGCAATATACTCGATTTGCTTGTGGATATATTGTCACTCCGCTCCAATGCGATATGATATAAAATCCCCTCACGCCCCGCAGGGCATATCGCAAGGCGCAGCCTTATATCGCTCCCGAAGGGAATATCACAAATCCCCGGGGGATTTATATCGTTGCGTGTTCTCCATTAAGGATAACACGCTAAAGCCTCTATCCTTTTGTCTATAAGTTTTTCATTCAGAGTACATATCTTCTGCACAAACGCTTTTCTCAAAAACCTTTATAACAGATTTAATTTTATTGCATTTGACATACCGAAGCACCAAACGATGAAAAGGGCGCAAAACAGATAAGCACTCCGCATAAGGCTTTCAAAGTCTGCAAAATGCCATTTCTGCTATGTAATCAAGAAACTAAATAAGGCGTCAACCAAGGTTGAGCGAATTGAGCATGTCGCGAAGAACCTTTGCTTCTTCTACGGAAATGGTAATTCCCTTGCCCATCTTTTCATGATCTGGGGACCAGGTGCGAATGTCGTAAACAGGCTCTCTCTCATTCCAGCTAATGAGATTCAACTCCTTATTCCAACCGTTCTTTCCCTCGCTTACCACGCCAAGTGATTCAACAAGCTCGTACTTAATCTCAGGCATTTCTAATTCTCCTTCATATTTAAAAGAAATTATCTTAAATATTTATACAATATATTGTAGCACAAGTATAACTGCCTGTCAATAATATTTTAAATATTTTTGAGAACTTTTTAATATTCTGCTGTATTTTGGCGATAAATCATCTATTAACTTTATAAACGAGAGGTTTTTACGACAATTCTTTAAGCAAATATTAACCGAGAAGTCTTACGAACTCGTCACCGACCTCGCTCGTCTTCGCTGTGCCGCCCATATCGGGTGTAAGAACCTTACCGTCCACCATAATCTTCTCTATAACATCGATAACGCGTTTACCCCAATCTTCATAACCGAAGAAATCAAGCATCTGGCTTACCGACCAGATAGATGCAAGCGGGTTAGCAATCTGCTTGCCTGCAATATCGGGAGCCGAACCGTGGATAGGCTCAAACATAGAAGGATACTTGCGCTCGGGGTTGATGTTCGCGCCTGCTGCAAGACCCATACCGCCGGAAATAGCAGCACCAAGGTCGGTTATAATGTCACCGAAGAGGTTAGAGGTAACAACAACCTCAAATCTTCCGGGATTCTTTACAAAGAACATACTAGCCGCATCAACGAGAAGCGAATCGGTTTTAACATCGGGATATTCCTTGCCTACCTCCGCAAAGATGCTATCCCAGAATACCATTGAATAGTTGAGTGCATTACCCTTACTGATGCTTGTAAGCTTCTTGCCTTCCTTACGAGCAAGCTCGTACGCATAGCGAATAATACGCTCGCATCCTTTACGAGAGAAAACACCGGTCTGAAGAACAACCTCTTCAGGCTGACCGCGGAAGAGCCAGCTTCCTTCACCTGCATACTCGCCCTCGGAATTCTCACGAACAACTATCATATCGATGTCCTCGCGCTTTACATCCTTAAGAGGACAGGGCGCACCGTTGAGAAGCTTTACAGGGCGAAGGTTTACATACTGATCGAACTCATGACGAATCTTAAGAAGAAGATCCCAAAGCGAAATATGGTCCGGAACTCCGGGATATCCGACAGCTCCGAGATAAATAGCATCAAACTCCGAAAGTGTCTTAATGCCATCATCGGGCATCATTTTGCCTGTTTCAAGGTAGTACTGGCAACCCCAAGGGAAGTGAACGAATTCGAACTTGAAACCACCGTCAAGCTCTGCAACCTTATCGAGAACCTTAATACCCTCTGCAAGCACTTCGGGTCCGATACCGTCGCCTGCAATAACCGCAATCTTAAATGTTTTCATAAAACAATCTCCTATTTTTCATTTTTTTGCAATCTACATCCGAGTGAAATTCAGACTTAAAAATGTTTTCGTGCACGAATTGTTAAATTGCCAACAATGTACAGAATAATTATAAACCTTTTAAAATCTAAAAACGTACAAAATAATTTTCATTTTGTATAAATATTTTTTATTTATTGTATAAAAAAGTCAACATGTGCTTATACCGCAGCCAAACCAATTCTTTGGCGGCAAAATTCGAGAAAAAAGAGCACTATTATTAATCATTTGTTTACATTTTGTTTATAATTTATAAACATTTGCTTGATATAATACTAAAGTGCAACACGGACCATTAGCTCAGTTGGTTAGAGCTACCGGCTCATAACCGGTCGGTCCTAG
>CAYRJG010000176.1:0-3530 GCA_964424525.1 uncultured Ruminococcus sp. | reverse complement strand
TTATTATAACGTTATCAATAATACCGTTACTCAAATATAAAACGCAGTTGCTGGTCACATCACTGGTTCCGGAATATGCCGCGTCAGTAGCATCAACGGTAAATCCATTTCCATACAACGTTCCGTTCATTACAGTTATCGAACCATTAGAAGCAATCGCCACATCTTTAAGCAAAACAATGTTTTTTCCACCGGATACGCTTGCAGCAGTCGTTGCATTATTCGCATCCACAACCTCAAGCGTCAGCGTAAGCTTGTTCGCGCCGTCTGCGGAAATTGTCACGGTAACAACACCCGTGCCGGTGAACTGAATCGTTCCGTTAGTCCAAGTATTGTTAAATGTAAATGTACCGGACGCATTTCCTGCATCGGTTTCAATTTCAACGTTTACAGAAGAAATGTCAACTGCCGTTTCAATCTCGCCAAAGAGCGAGCCGAGCGCAACGGTGTTCTGATTACCTACTCTGTAAAGGAAATCACCGGTAAACTTGTTTTCAAACTTATCAGCCTTATTAACCGTGAAGGTTGCGGTCGTAACTGCGCAATACGCATCGTCATCCTGAATTACAACCGTCCAATCACCGTCTTTTATGAGATCGACGGTCTTGCTGTCCCAATCGGAGCTTGTTCCGCTTACGGTGGTTTTATTTCCATTCGGATCGGTTACGGTCGCGGTTACGTTACCAAGCGTCACACCGTCCACCAAACCGAAGACGTTGCCAAGAGTGATTTGGGTATAGGCATTCTGTTCGCCAAGAGAGCTTGCGGTAAACTTTGCGGAGGCATCTGCCTCGTTTACGACGATCTCGGTCTTCGTGCAGTAGAAGTAGTCGGTGATGACGATCTTCACGGCACCCGTCGTACCCGCCTTGAAGGTGACGGCACTGTCTGCCCAGCTACCCGTATCTACGCTTACGTCTGCGTTAACGACGCCTCCCTCGTTGTAGGGAGAAACGAAGATGCTGAGCGTGGATTTGCTAAGCTTCGACTCATCGACGATCAGATTTACAAGATCACCAAGGGTGATAGTCGTTCCGATCTTATAGTAGTTCGTATTGTTGATAGACTCAAATTTAGATTCGGACTTAACCGTGCCGCTGTCTGCGACCGTTACGCCACTATATTCATAAACGGGAGAAGACCCCCAGCCGTAGCCCGTGAAGAGCTGACCGAAGGGTATGTAGTAGCAAGTGCGATCCTCCTTCAGCATTTCGACACCGTTTACCGTTTCGTATGCGTTGTTATCATTGGTGGCGTCTGCTTCATCGTGGAGGTGCTGATAAAGGGCACCGTCTGCGTCCTTGAATATGTGATAACACTCAGCCGAGCTATTATCTTCATTCGGGAGTACGAAGTTACCCTCCTTCAGCCAAGTGTCACCGTTCTTGATCTCGTCGATGCTTTCTATTTCAACGAGTCTTGAGAACTGGTGGTCGTGAGTATAAGAAGCGAGAGAGTTCTTAACAAGCTCGCAGTACCAATACTCATTCCAGTCACCGTAGGTAACAGTACAATTCGTTGTCGTTACAACGTCGGCAAGTCCAACTGCGGGTACGTCACCGATGTAATCGACCGTACCGATCAGCATACCTGCGTAGCGGTACTGATAATACTGATAGTTGGCGCAGACGTCGTTGTTAACGTCCATTACTGCCGCCACATGACAGTTTTCGAAGGTGGCGGTGTTCTTCTGACCGTCGGTGTTCGTGCCGTCGTGCTTCGAGTTCTCGCGCAAACGACCAAGGATACCGCCGCAGGAAACGTCGTACGAGCCCCAGAGGGCGGATATCGTATTCGTCTGGTCCACGGTAATGTTTCTGAAGACAAGCTCGTCTGCCGTTCCCGAGGAGCTATTATAGTTAAGTCCTACGATACCGCCGTTACCCGTGTTATATACGCGCGGGTTACAGTTAGTTAAGGAAATATTTTCAAATACCGACTTGCCTCCCGCAAACGCCGCAATACAGCCCGTGGGCGCGAATTCTCCGTCAGACCGGAAGTTATCAATAGTAACGTTCTTTACAGTAGCGTTAAATACAGCGCCGAACAGACCCATTGCAGCCTTATAATAGCCTGCATCATAATTTCCGTCCATAAGCCAAGTGTTCTGATAGATATTCGAAACGGTGTTTCCGTTTCCATCAAACGTACCACTAAAATCGTTTCCGTGATCGTAGTAAATCTCCCCTTGAGAGTTCGTGCCCTGCTCAGCCCAATAGCCAATAGGATAGAACACGTTACCTTCTTCAGCATTGTTCTCACCGCCGAAGTTTACGTCTGAAATGAGCTTATAGTGCGCAGATGCAAAGATTTCATCGGTAGAAACCTTTTGACTCATATAAGCAAGCTGATCAGCGTTTGCGATGAGGTAGGGATCAGCTTCCGTACCGTCACCGCCTGCAAAGGCGATTGCGACAGTACCGTTCCACGCGTTCACCGTATCAGCTACAAGAGCGACCTCAGAGAAAGACTTGAGATAAAGAACTACGTCTCCCGTGGAAGGATCGTACTCATAGTTGTTATGCACAGGGGTTGCACCATCAGCAAGAAGTATCATTTCTACCGTATCACCGTTCTCCACGTGATAGAAACGGTAGTTACCCATATTGAGACCAATGGGTAACAATTCCTTAATACCTATCGCCATAACGACATCGTTATCCTGTGCTACACCGTCAATATGAACGTCGATTGAAAGCGAAGCCTCCGTCTGACTCAAGGAAATGTTTGCCTGACTGTTTGCAACGTCACTTACGTTTAAGGTAAGTTTATCTACGCCCTGCTCAAGCTTAACGCCCACAGGAACATTTGCATCGATCTTTCCGTTGCTGCTAAGCAAGGAAACCGCACTCGATACCTCGTTATTTGCATCGGGAACAACGGTTGCCGTAGCGGAATTACCGCCAACGATCACGTTGTTCGGCCACTGCGCATCCTTGTCGTAATCCTTATCAAAGGAGTCCGATTCATAGCTGAACTGCGTTGCAATCAAGCTGACAGCAAATCCGTCGCCAATCGATTTTCCTTGATAAGCGTTACCCGCATCCTCTTGCATATGGAAAGCAATCGCGAGGATAGTTTCCCCGACCGTGTATTCTGTACTGACTTCTCCTGCGGGGAGCAGTACACCGCTCGTATATGTATGAGCATCGATCACGTTTGAAAGCACGCCTACACTTGCTTTTCCCGAAAGCGTAGAAACCGTTTCCGATACCGGATTGATGTAATAAACGTCAATCACGTCCGCAAGCTCGGTAACCTCGCCTTCTGCCTCTATGCTCAGTCTCCATTGTAATGACAGATTTCCCGCATTCTTTACCTTGACGTATTTAACGTCGGTATACCCGGGTTCCCAATTATCATAAGTGAAAATCGGTACTCCGTCTGCATTTTTCCATTCATCCGAGTCAGCGGCAAGAAACGTCTCCGACCAATACATCTCAACATCCAAGTTACCGCTTTGAATAATATTTCTTTCACTGACCGCCGAATCAGTGAACCAAGCGTATGTGGTGCTGAGAAGCATAGCA
>CAYRJG010000175.1:0-3550 GCA_964424525.1 uncultured Ruminococcus sp. | reverse complement strand
TCCATTCTATCTATAATGTAATAAGAAACGCCATAATCAGACAGATATGGCTTACCGGGAAATGTTTCCACATAAAAAGATGCTGATGCAATTTGCTTGAAATTGGAAAAAAGAAGAAGTGCCGTTATAGCAGAATAATCACCGAAAATGCCATCAATTTCAAATAAAGTTAAACCAAGATTTTTAAATCCGACTTCATTAAATACCGTATCAAAAAATCCTTTCAAAAACAATTTTTGCACGTCAAGACGACCGAGATCACCGGTTAAATAAGATTTTCTATATCTCACAACAGCCAATGACTCTCTGCCATTCAAGTGATTTTTGCCACTAGCAAGAAAAGGCAAATCATCTTGAATTTGTGTTTTCAGGAACAAATCTCTCGGCAGTTCAAAATGCACACCGCCTATTTTATCAATAAGCGACACAAATGCATCGGTTGAAACTCCAAGAAATCCATCGAAGGAAATACCTAAAAGTTTTTGAAATAGTGATGATAAATCACGCATAGATTTTTGCGGTGATTGAGAATTTACAGCAAATCTATGATACAATGAATTAATTTTGACAGTATCTTTCTTTGCTTTATAAAGTGTATCTCGTGGGAGCTGCAAAACATCCACCGAATTTGCTTCCGTATTATAATTTACGATACAAATAACATCCGTATTTTGAGCCGCATCATCAAGTCCAACAACTAAAAAAGAAATATTTTTAATCGGTAAATCAATTGCCGCACTAATGCTAACCGATACCAATATTAAAATCAGCGATAAAGCCAATAAAACCGAAATTAAAAATTTTTCAAACCGTTTCATATAAACCTCTTTTTCTTTAGTTTATACAAAACACAATAAAACAAATTGTTAATCTAAGGATGATATAGCATTCTTTGCTTCAAGCATACGTGGATGGACATTTTGATTTCTTGCTTTTAGCATATCAATCGTATAGTCTATCGCCATAATACACGCACTATGCAAAATTTTAACATTATGTTCAAATTGCGAGTCAATGAAATTATCAAAAATAAAATTTCTGACCTGAACGCAGGATTCGTGTGTCCTTCCGTCTTCAACGTAATCTGAAATAAATATAATTTCGTCAAAAACAGACATTTTCGAATCTCCGAGTGTATGCTTTTCAACGGAGGAAAGAATGTCGCTTGTTGCAAAGTCAGCAAAATCACTCAAAACTATATGCGGTGCGCATATTGAATGAATAACTTGCGGAGCATCTAGATCATCTGCTGAAAGTTTTTTGCCATTTTTTTGAATAATTTCAATTTGTTTATCCAGTGGAATCTCTTTGGCAACATCATGGAGTAATGCCGCCGCACGCAATTCGAGTGTTTTACCCGGAAGGCAATATGCCCCAAGGCTAGCTGCACAACGCTCTACACCAAGTATGTGCAAAAACCTTTTTTCCGAAATATTTCTTTGAATTTTTTTGCGAAGTGTAATAAGAGAATCTTCATTTATCATTTATATAAATTCCTCTCTCTTATATAGGTATCAACCGTTGACGGCAGATAATTACGAGTAAAATTTTCGCGTGCTGAAATGTCTCGCAATTCCGATGAGGAAATCTCGATTACATCGGTTGGAATTTCAATAATTCTGGCATTAAACTTATCAACAAATTCAGCGCTTTTATTTTTTATCAATAAAATATTTGAAGGATCGTTTTCGCGTCTGATAACGCAAATTGTTGCAAGATTAAAAATTATCTCTGGATTTTTCCACTCATCAAGTGTTAAAAACATATCGGTTCCGCAAAGCAAATAGAGATCACGGTCTTCACTCGCTAATTCTTGAAGTGTTAAATATGTATAGCTTCTGCCCTCTCTTTTAATCTCCAAATCAGAAATTTGAACATTTTCAATATGTCCAAATGCCAACGAACACATTTCAAGTCGTTCTTGCGCGGTTACCGAACCGGCATACTCCTTATGCGGAGGAATTCCTGCCGGTATGATATATAAGATATCCGGCTTTATTTTTTCAAAAAAACGTTCAGCTGCCATGACATGCGCTATGTGAGGCGGATTGAAGGTTCCACCAAAAATAGCAACTCTTTTTTTATCTGTCATTAAAGCTCTATCCTCTTTTTCTTTTGCGATTCCTTATATAGAACAAATCTACTTCCAACACATGAAACAACATCGCATGATATCGCATCGGCAATTTCGTTTGCCGCTTCTTTTGCGGTATATCCGCTATTGTCAAGAACTCTCGCCTTTATCAGTTCACGAGCTTCAAGCGCATTCGCAATCTGATTGCAAATCTCTTCTGTTATACCACCTTTTCCTATCTGAAAAATGGTATCCAGATCTGCTGCCATTGAGCGAAGTTTAGCTCTCTGTTTGCTTGTAATCATATTTCCCTCTTATAACTATTCTTTTCCAAAAAGTGCACCTGCAAAATCCGAAGAATCAAATGGCTTCATATCGTCAATCTTTTCTCCAACACCGATAAATTTCACAGGAATTCCAAGTTCTTTCTTGATTGAAAGAACGATACCTCCCTTTGCAGTGCCATCAAGTTTTGTAAGAACCAATCCGGTGATTTTCGATGCTTCCTTGAATTCTTTCGCTTGAAGAACAGCGTTTTGACCTGTAGTTGCATCAAGAACAAGAAGGGTTTCTTTAGCACTGTCGGGAAGCTCGCGGTTAATAACTCTATCAATTTTTGCAAGCTCATCCATAAGGTTTTTCTTGTTATGAAGGCGTCCTGCGGTATCAATAATCAAAACATCGGCATTTCTTGAACGAACTGCACCTATTGCATCAAATACCACCGATGCAGGATCTGCTCCGGCACCTTGCTTGATTATATCAACTCCGGCCCTATCACACCAAACGGTAAGTTGCTCTGCAGCTGCCGCACGAAATGTGTCAGCTGCGGCAACAACCACTTTCTTACCCTGTGATTTTAATTCTGCCGAAATTTTCCCAATGGAAGTTGTTTTACCAACACCATTTACGCCAATCACAAGAATTACAGAAGGTTTTGTTGAGAGATTAAGAGGTTCGTGCTCTCCAACCATATTTTTGAGTATGTCAAAAAGTTCTTCCTTGACAAGTTCGGCATCTTTGATGTTTTTTGTTTTTACAACATCGCGGAGCTCATCAAGAATTTCCTCGGTTGTGTATACACCGATATCTGCAGATATGAGAGCTTCCTCAAGCTCATCAAACAGATCCTCATCAACGCTTCTGAAATTTTTTACTATATTATCAATTTTTTCTACTATGGCTGTTTTGGTCTTAAAAAGACCGCTTTTAAGTTTTTCAAAGAACCCCATCCAAAAGCTCCTTCTGTTTTCCTTCTATTTCGTTTACATTAAGCTCAATTGCCTGCGATATACCTCTCTGCGGCATTGTAACGCCATAAAGTCTATCACCAATCTCCATTGTACCGCGGCGGTGAGTAATAAGAATGAACTGTGTTCCGTCATCAAAATTTTTGACGTATTCACCAAATCTAAATACGTTAACTTCATCAAGTGCCGCCTCAATCTCATCGAGAATACAGAACGGAGTGGGATT
>CAYRJG010000174.1:0-3550 GCA_964424525.1 uncultured Ruminococcus sp. | reverse complement strand
GTGTACCTTGCCTGCTTCAAGGGGTGAGCAAACAACACCGTCAAGTCCTGCCGCCTTTGCGTTTGATGCGTAGTGCATAACTACGTCTGCAATAGGAGCATCGATAAGAAGGTCGCGCTTCATAGTTTCCTCATCGGTAGAGGTAAGCTGGGTTACGGCGATAAGTATGGGGCGAGTTCCGTCGGGGCGAGTAAGTCCCTCAAGAGCAGCCTCCATCATCTTGCCTGTTCCGCTTGCGTGAAGGTTAGTCATATCAACGTCAAGGCCGGAAAGTACAGCCATGGATTTTTTAACGGTGTTGGGAATATCGTGAAGCTTGAGGTCGAGGAATATCTTGTGTCCTCTTGCCTTTATCTCGCGTACTATCGAGGGACCTTCGGCATAGTAAAGCTCCATACCGATCTTTACAAAGGGCTTTTTACCCTGGAATTTATCAAGAAATGCAAATGTTGCCTCCGCACTAGCAAAGTCGCAGGCGATTATAACGTCCTTTCCCATTAGTGGGCACATCCAATTATTGATTTTAAATCTGTAATACCGTATTTTTCCATAGCCGCAGGAAGCTCTTCGATTATTCGCTTTGATGCAAAGGGATCAACAAGGTTTGCAGCACCTACCTCAACCGCGGTTGCACCCGCGAGCATAAATTCGATAACATCTTCGGCTCTGTCTACTCCGCCCATTCCGACAATCGGAATCTTTACTGCATCGTAAACCTGATATACCATTCTTACCGCAACAGGCTTGATAGCAGGGCCGGAAAATCCGCCGGTCTTGTTTGCTATAATGGGTTTTCTCTTTTTGAGGTCTATTCTCATTCCGAGCAGGGTATTTATAAGGCTAACTCCGTCAGCACCCTCCGCCTCGCATGCCTTTGCTATCGATACAATGTCGGTAACGTTGGGCGAAAGCTTGATTATAAGCGGCTTTTTGGTTACGCGTCTTACGGCGCGTGTTACCTCGGTTGCCGCTTCGGGGGATGTGCCGAAGCTCATTCCGCCGCCATGTACGTTGGGACAGGAGATATTGACTTCAAACCAGCCGATGTCCGATTCGGTGTCAAGCTTTTCTACGGTTGTAACATAGTCATCTATTGAAAATCCGGAAACATTTGCCATAACCGGCTTTGAGAATACCTTGCGAAGCTTGGGGAGCTCAATTTCCTTTACCGCGTCTACTCCGGGGTTCTGAAGACCAACCGCGTTGAGCATTCCGGATGCGCATTCCGCAATTCTGGGTGTGGGGTTGCCAAATCTCGGCTCGCGAGTCGTTCCCTTAAAGGAGAACGTGCCGAGAACGTTGATGTCGTAAAGCTCCGCAAACTCGTATCCGAAGCCGAAGGTTCCGCTTGCGGGGATTATCGGGTTATCAAGCTCTATACCGCAAAGGGTTGTTTTAAGGCTTACCATATTATCTCCTCCTTAACGAGAACGGGACCGTCACGGCATATTCTCTTGTTTCCGTATTTCGTCTTGCAGGAGCATCCCATGCAAGCGCCAAAACCACAGCCCATTCTTTCTTCAAAGCTGAACTGACCGGATGTTTCGGACTTGTCGTATATTGCCTTGAGCATAGGTTCGGGACCGCAGGTGAAAAAGTAGGTGTATTCTGTGTTCATAGCATCGGTAACGAAGCCTCGAATACCTTCCGTTCCGTCTACCGTGGTAACGGTTACGGGTACGCCTATTTTTTCAAATTCATCCTTGTAGAAGACTTCATCCTTAGAGCCAAAGCCGAGGATAGCCTTCGGATGCTTGCCTTCTGCGATAAGCTTTCTTGCAAGCAGGAACATAGGCGGAACACCTGCACCGCCTCCGATAAGGAGGGGTGCATCTCCCGAGGGCGCGGTGTCGTAGCCGTTTCCGAGTCCCATAAGGATATCAAGCTCTGTGCCCGCGGTCATTTTTGACATCATTTCGGTGCCGTCACCGACTACCTTGTAGATAAGAGTAAGCGCATCACCCTCGACGTTGCAGACCGATATCGGGCGGCGAAGATAGTATCCGTCAAGCTTTATGTTGACGAACTGACCCGGTGCGGTAATGTGCGATGTGTCACCGCAAAGTACGCACTCATAGGTGTTCTTCGCAATTTTGTTGTTTGATTCTATCTTAAATATCGCGATATTCATTTGTAACCTCAGCTGTCTATTGTGGATATCGTAATGGTTATATCCTCAAGAACGTCAAGAAGAACCTTAACTGTGTCAAGAGAGGTAAACATCGTTGTTCCGGTTTCAACTGCAAGCGAGCGAATCTCGTATCCGTCCTTCTGTTGATCTGTAGAGGATATATCGCTTGTGTTGATAACGTATGCGATGTGTCCTTGTCTTATAGCATCGGGAATCTCGTTTGGATTGTCACAGATCTTGTTTCTGATTCTCGTCTTGATTCCGTGGTTTTTAAGGAAGGTTGCCGTTCCCTTGGTTGCTTCGATGTTGAATCCGAGATTGTAGAATCTGCGGATAAGAGGAAGAGCCTCCTCCTTGTCAGCATCTGCAATAGTTACAAGTATAGTACCGTAATTCTGTACTGCCATACCCGATGCTTGAAGAGCCTTGTAGAATGCGCGGTAGAGGTCGTCATCATATCCGATAGCCTCACCGGTAGATTTCATTTCGGGTGAAAGGTATGCGTCAATTCCCTTAATCTTCTTGTGGGAGAATACGGGAACCTTGCAGTACCAGCGTTTCTTTTCTTCGGGATAAATATTGAATATTCCAAGCTCCTTAAGGGTAGCGCCCATAATAACCTCGGTTGCAATATCCGCAAGCGAGTAGCCTGTGGACTTGGAGAGGAAGGGAACGGTTCTTGAGGAACGGGGGTTAACCTCTATGATATAAACGTCTTCCTTATCGTCTACAATAAACTGGATGTTGAAAAGACCGATAATGCCTATTCCAAGACCGAGCTTCTTGGAGTAGGAGAGGATCTTGCCCTTTACCTTGTACGAGATGCTGTATGTGGGATAAACGCTTATACTGTCACCCGAGTGGATACCCGTGCGCTCAACAAGCTCCATAATTCCGGCAACGAATACGTCGTGTCCGTCGCAGATAGCGTCAACCTCTACCTCCTTACCTTGGATGTAGTGGTCAACGAGAACGGGCTTATCCTCATCAATCTCAACTGCTGTACGAAGGTAATGACGAAGCTGCTTTTCGTTTCCTACAAGCTGCATAGCGCGTCCGCCAAGAACGAATGAGGGGCGAACGAGAACGGGATAGCCAACCTCTTTTGCAACCTTAACACCGTCTTCTATTTTTGTAACCGCCTGACCCTTCGGCTGAGGAATTCCAAGCTCAAGAAGAATCTTTTCAAATGTGTCACGGTTTTCGGCTCTGTCAATAGCGTCGCAGTCGGTACCGATTATCTTTACGCCTCGCTCTGCAAGAGGTGCGGCAAGGTTGATAGCCGTCTGACCGCCAAGAGATGCAATAACGCCCTCGGGCTGCTCGAAATCAATAACTCTCATAACATCCTCAACCGTGAGGGGCTCGAAATAGAGCTTGTCCGCTGTGGTGTAGTCGGTAGAAACCGTTTCGGGGTTG
>CAYRJG010000173.1:0-3600 GCA_964424525.1 uncultured Ruminococcus sp. | reverse complement strand
TAATTGCCCCTTCTAGGGGCTGTGCAAGCCACCGGTTTACCGGTGGTTATGACTTAGAAATCAAAAGTTAATTGAGAAAGAGAAACACCGGTTGAAGGTATAGCAAGTTTTCTGCACTTAAGTGCCTCTTCTCCAAGTGAATCAATTCTGTCGGTAACAAAGTTGACTCTTCCCTTCTTTTTCGGAAGCTGCATAATCTGAACTCCTGCAGCAGTTCTCGTTGCTTTTTCGGGAACGAGCGAACTCTTAATCAACATTCCCTTTCCGGTATCGCTTGCAATAAACAATTGAACAGGTTTATCACCTTCATATACCGCACCCGCAAGCGGAGAACCCGAAGAATATGCACCGGATATCTTACGGCGCTTGGATTTTGCTTCGTAAGCACTCATCAACACACGAACACCCTTACCGTTTTCAAAAATATAGACCATGTGATGATTCGGATTGATTTCTTGGAACATTTTGCAAGAAACAACATGCTCATCATCCTCCATCGATAGCTTTGTAGGAACATAGTCACCCATGTGCGAAGCTTTACACAAATCAAAGTCCGCAACTTTTGCTCTGTAAATCTGCGCCTTATCGGTAAAGAAGAAAATTTCGCCTTTGTTGTCCGTATCTTCTTCGTATATTACAAAATCGCCTTCTTTTAGCTTTTGTTCATCAGCGGCACGTGCAGCCTGAACAGAAAGCTTTTTGAAATATCCTCCACGAGTAAGAATAAGTTTGCAGTTATAGTTTTCAAAGAATATATCTTTAGCAGGAGCTGTTACCTGATCTTTTTCGATAAGCTCGGTCTTTCTTTCCTTACCATAAGTCTTTTTTATCGTCTGTAAAGATGTTATGATGTGATACTTGAGCTTAACCTCGTCACGCAACGTTTCCTCAATATCAGCAATCTCTTTATGGAGAGTATCAATATCCTTAATTCGGTTAAGTATATATTCCTTGTTAAGATTACGAAGTTTTATTTCAGCAACATATTCTGCTTGGATTTTAGTAATGCCAAAACCCTTTTGAAGGTTGGGAACAACATCCTCTTCCTTTTCGGTCTTTCTGATAATCTTAATCGCCTTATCAATGTCAAGAAGTATCTTTGCAAGACCTTCAAGCAGGTGAAGCTTGTCCTTTTTCTTTCCAAGATCAAATTCAAGCTCGCGCCTTACACACTTGGTTCTGAATTTAATCCACTCAAGTAGAATATCCTTTACGCCAAGCTGATAAGGCGTTCCTTCTACGAGAATATTGAAATTACAGTCAAAATTATTCTCAAGCTCCGTAGCGGCAAAAAGCTTTTGCATAACAAGCTCAGGATCGGCATCCTTTTTTAGATCAAATGTAAGCTTGAATCCGTTAAGGTCAATAGCATCACGAACATCAGTTACCTCGCGCAGTTTTCCAAGCTTTATCATCTCGGTAGCCTTTTTCATTATTGCCTCAATACTTGAAGAATAAGGAATTTCGAGTACATCAATACAATGCTCTTTCTTCACATATTCATATTTAGCACGCATTTTAAAGCTTCCAAGACCGGTTTCATAAATTTTCTTCATTTGATCACGGTCATAAATTATCTTCGCGCCTCCAGGAAAATCGGGAGCTTTTATTATATCAAGAAGCCTTTCAATGTTTGTATTGGGATTTTTCAAAAGTGCAATCGTTCCATCGCATATTTCCGCAAGATTGAACGAGCATATTGAACACGCCATACCAACCGCGATTCCAAGATTAGGAGATACAAGGATATTGGGAAATGTTGTGGGAAGCAACGTGGGTTCAGTAGTTGTATTATCGTAGTTGGGTACAAAATCTACTGCATTTTTATCAATTCCCGAAAATAATTCGTTGCAGAATGGATCAAGCTTTGCCTCGGTATATCGTGATGCGGCATACGCCATATCACGAGAATACTGCTTACCGAATGAACCCTTTGAATCTATAAACGGATGCAAAAGAGCTTCATTACCACGTGTCAAGCGTACCATCGTTTCATAAATTGAAGCATCACCGTGTGGGTTCAATTGCATCGTCTGACCTACGATGTTAGCACTTTTGATTTTCTGCCCTTTGAGAAGACCCATTTTATACATAGTATATAAGAGTTTTCTGTGCGAAGGCTTAAATCCGTCTATTTCAGGTATAGCACGCGAAACAATAACGCTCATTGCATAAGGCATATAATTTTTTTCAAGCGTTTCTGTTATCGGTTGAGCTGTTGGGATCGCTTCATTTAATTTTAATACTTCTTCTTGATTCTTTTTCTTTCTTGCCATTTCATCACCGTCTTAAATTAATAATCTTGTGTGCCGCAGCACGAATCATTCTATTGTATAACGCAAGACCAATGCCGTCTTTACTCGGCAAAGGTGCAAAAATCATATTATAGTTCATTTTGTCAATTTCTCGCAAAGTATAAAACAAAAGTCTTGCTTGCTCGATTTTATCTGTTGTTTTCCCGAATGGATAAATCGCAGCGTTTGGAATCTGCCGCGAAATATCATTTACGTTTTCGCTATATGCAATTATTGCAATATTATTTTGGTTCTGCTTTTCAATATATTGAATTATGTCCTCCAACTCGCCATCCAGAAGAATCAATTCTGATTTAGGGGCATAGTGGCGATATTTCATTCCCGGAGAAAGCGCAACATCTCCACTTTTTAATTCGGATATAACTGCATCAGCGATTTTCACCTCACCGACAACTTTAGCCAGTTCTTCAACGGTCACCTTTCCCGGTCGCAACAACGTCACCGTAAAATCATCCTCTATTTTAACAATAGTGGATTCAACCCCGACCTCGGAGCTTCCACCGTCAATTATGACATCTACTCTTCCATTCATATCATCGATCACATGCTCTGCATTTGTGGGAGAAGGTGTGCCGGAAAGATTTGCCGACGGTGCCGCAATTGGGCAACCGGAAAGTCTTATCA
The DNA here is from genome assembly GCA_964424525.1 of uncultured Ruminococcus sp. Classification (GTDB taxonomy): domain Bacteria; phylum Bacillota; class Clostridia; order Oscillospirales; family CAG-272; genus UBA1740. The sequence continues at coordinate 661 of CAYRJG010000173.1, read as the reverse complement.
GTTCCCTTGCAATCTCATTTGAAGGGCATCTGACCGCAACCGTTTCAAGTCCGCCTCTTGTCTTCATCGGTATTGTATCTTTTGACTTTAAAATCACAGTAAGCGGTCCGGGAATAAAAGCTTTTGCAAGCTTGTAATAAACATCATTGGTATATGTATATTTTTCCGCCTCTTCGGCAGATGCTATATGAATAATCAAAGGATTATCCGACGGACGTCCTTTTGCCTCATATATAGAAGTAACGGCCTTTTCATTAGTTGCATCTGCCCCCAGACCATACACGGTTTCTGTCGGAAATACGACAAGTCCACCGTTTTTTATTACGGTTGCTGCATATTCGAGCTCTGCTATGTTTTCAGAAAGATTCTTTTTAAAATCAAATACCTTAGTATTCATTTTGCTCCCCCTTCAAACGTTCCGCAGTATCCATCGCTATAAGATCGGAAATAATTTCATCCATATCGCCATCCAAAAAAGCGTCAAGATTGAACAATGTTTTATTAATTCTGTGATCCGTAATTCGCGATTGAGGGAAATTGTAAGTTCTTATTTTTTCGCTTCTGTCACCACTGCCAACCTGACTTTTACGAGTGGATGCAATTTTTTCGTCCTGCTCTCTTTGCTTCATATCATATAGCTTTGTATATAAAATTTTGAGAG
>CAYRJG010000172.1:374-3629 GCA_964424525.1 uncultured Ruminococcus sp. | reverse complement strand
GAAGCGACGGAAATTTTGCACTAGGTATAGAAAGAATGGTAAAGCTTTCAGGAAAAACGAGGGAGCATCTTTCGCGAACGGTAAAGAAATATCTCGGTCAAACGATGACCGAGATTATAAATGAAATTCGACTAAATTACATAGCTAATATGCTGAAAAGCTCAAGAGCCAGAATAACCGATATAGTTTTGGATTCGGGATTTAACAGCATAAGCCGTGCCGCAGATCTATTCAAGAAAAAATACGGGCAAACAATGCGCGAATTCCGCAATAATACATAATAACAAAAAGAACTCTCTTTCAAAGAATTTTGCCTTCTAGAAAAAGAGTTCTTTTGTTTATTTAATTACAGCAATATTTCTTTATTTGTACCGTAAAATACATCTTCTTTACCTGAGATAAATTCACAGAACTGCTCAAATTTATCCCAAGTATTATGAATATCAAATTCGTATGCATGCCCCCAGATGTAGAAGACGCCTTCGGTTTCTGCTTTAAAGAAATCTTCGGCAAGGCGGTAATTTTCTTCAAATGAAAGATGAAATGCCGTAGGCTTATAACGGTAAAGGTTAGTCTGGGGACGGAAGCTATATCCGAGTGATATCGTGCGCGCATATTTAATGCCCGTATGATTTCTTATCAAATCCTCTACTCTATCGTTATTATTCATACCACCGCCGGGATACGCCATACCTACAACCTCATAGCCGCAAAGCTCGGAGAGGCGGAGTCTGTCTTCTTCAACCTCACTGATTACCTCTGCGTCAGAAAGATACGGAAGACCGGGGTGAGTTTTTGTATGCGCTGCAACCTCGTGATTTTTGTAGACCTCTGCAATCTTTTCTGGAGCAATTTTATTGTGATCAACACGCACGCCTTCGCGGATAAGCTCACCGGGTGCGCCAAGGAGTGCGGAATTAAGATTAAAGGTTGCTTTAAGTCCGTATTTATCAAGAATTTCAATAAGACGAATATCCTGCGTTACCGCATCGTCATAGCTGAAGGTTATTGCTTTTTTCTTTCCGTGAAACACCTTTTTTCTCCATTCATCAAATCTTAATATAAAAATAATTAGGAAGACATTGAATTAAAATCTCACTTGTATCATTCTTCATTTAGATTTTATCATCCTACATTATTTTTGTCAATGCCTTTGTTGACAAAACAGTCAAAAAATGATATACTTTTTACATTGAATAAAATTGACTATGGCAACGGAGATATATTAATGCTAAAACAGTTGACCGACTTTTTTTCAGAGTTTGAATTTAACTCTACCGAGCGCGTAACGCTTGCTATTGCGTATGAGAATATTTGGGACTGCCGCGAAGCAAGGATGAGAGTTATCAATATCATCTCGGGCTATGAGAACGACATGAAATTCTTTTCTACCCTTGAATATAAAGAGGTAGAGGCTATCGCTGCTCTTTCAGGAGTTCATCTGCATACTACCGAACTTCTTTTGCTTATTCTGCTTTCAAAAAAACTGCGGGAAAGACTTCTCGGACTTGCGATGTCAAAGAAGAACGCTTATCTTACTCTATGTGATATTAAATACAAAATGCTTGAAAACGAGCGCATTTTTAATATCGTAGGCACTAATAAATGGGATTGGTATAAAAAGGTATTCACTCCCAATATATTCGCAATAGGCAGACTTCAATTTGAAATAGGTACTTTTCCCGAAGAAATTTACGAGCGCGATGGCAAGGTCATTAAGCGCGGTACACCGATATTGAGAGTGCATATTCCCATGTCGGGAGATCCGCTTGACGACAAGCTCTGTTCCGCTTCATACAGAGATGCGAGAAAATATTTTGCAAAGCTTCTCGGAATAGAGGATATTCCATTCGCCTGCGGATCGTGGTTACTCTCCCCTCTTAATAAAACTCTGCTTAATGAAAAATCAAATATTGTAAAATTTGCATCTCGATACGAAATTATCAAGGTGACCGAGTATGAAAACAACGGCTCGATTTATCCGTGGATATTTGATTGCCAGACAGACACTCCTATAGAAAAGCTTCCGCGCGATACGTCACTTCGCCGTGCCTATGCAAAGTTTATCGAAGACGGTGGAAAGCTCACGTATGCCTTTGGTATTTACTTTACGGAGCAACAAAAGCAAAAAAAGGAAAAGCAGCCAATAACGGTTAAAGAATAAAAAAAGAAAACGATGCCGGTTCAAAAGCATCGTTTTCTTTTTCGATTATTATATTTTAAATTATGCGTTAGCTGCCTTTACTATAGTGGTAAACTTATCGGTCTTGAGAGATGCACCGCCGATAAGACCTCCGTCAACATTTACCTTTGAGAGAAGCTCTGCCGCGTTAGCATCGTTCATAGAGCCACCGTACTGAATGGTAATTTCTTCTGCAGCATCCTTACCATAGAGAGCTGCAATAGTGTTACGAATAACACCGCAGGTTTCATCTGCCTGCTCGGGAGTTGCGGTAAGTCCGGTGCCGATTGCCCATACAGGCTCATAAGCGATAATTACGTTCTTAAGCTCCTCTGCACTAATACCTGCAAGGTCGAGTTTAGTCTGCATAGAAACTACCTCGTCGGTAATTCCCGCAAGTCTTTCTTCCTTTACCTCACCGAGACAAAGAATAACCTTAAGACCTGCTGCAAGAGCTGCCTTGGTGCGAAGGTTTACTGTAGCATCGGTTTCACCGAAATACTGACGACGCTCGGAGTGACCGATAACAACGTACTCTGTACCGATTTCGCAAAGCATCTTTGCGCTGATCTCACCGGTGTATGCTCCGCTTTCTGCGAAGTGAACATTCTCTGCACCGATATGAATGTTAGTTCCCTTTGCAGCCTCAACTGCGGTTGCAATATCAACGTAAGGAACGCAAAGCACGATATCGCACTTATCCTTTCCGGCTACCATCGGAGCAAGCTCGGTGATGAACTTCTTGGTTTCCGAGGGAGTCATATTCATCTTCCAGTTTCCTGCAATTACTGTTCTTCTCATTTTATTATCCTCTTTATAAAGTTTGTTTTTCATAAGTGTTGGCAAAATCCGCTTTGGATTTTGCCAACTTGTTTTTTGAAATTGTTTTCGTCTATGTTTATATTCTCAATTTAGAATTTTGAGGAGAAATTTTCGTTCTTTCGACCGAAGACGTAGTTACCTACGTCGAGCTTACCGTAAAACTTGAATTTGCACCAAAACATTTATTGAGTTCTCGATTTAGAATTTTGAGGAGAAATTTTCGTTCTTTCGACCGAAGACGTAGTTACCTA
>CAYRJG010000172.1:0-274 GCA_964424525.1 uncultured Ruminococcus sp. | reverse complement strand
CGTCGAGCTTGTCGAAAAACGGGAATTTATACCAAAATTATGTATCGAGAAGGCATGCAATTCCGGGAAGCTCCTTACCCTCAAGGAATTCAAGAGATGCTCCTCCACCGGTAGAAATGTGAGTGATCTTGGGTGCGAATCCGAGCTGCTCACATGCTGCTGCGGAGTCACCACCACCTACGATGGTGATTGCGGTGCTATCTGCGAGAGCCTGCGCAACTGCTACCGTTCCCTTTGCAAGAGTGGGGTTCTCAAATACGCCCATAGGTCCGTT
>CAYRJG010000171.1:0-3677 GCA_964424525.1 uncultured Ruminococcus sp. | reverse complement strand
ATTGATAAATACAATACCGCAAAATTCGGAGTTCTTGATACCAAGCATTACAGTGATGAGGCTAATCGCTCCTGGATATTCAGAAGTGTCGGCTACGGCAACGGTCTTGACTATTGGCGCAATATGATAAGCGAGCTTCGCCTTTCCGGCTATGATAAGGTTATGTCTATCGAGCATGAGGATTCGCTTATGACTCCCGAAGAAGGACTTTCTCACGCTGTTGAATTTCTCAAAGAGTCAATTATCAGAGAGCCTAAGCCTACAACTATGTCCTGGGCGTAATTTGGTCTATGAATAAGAAAAGAATGGGGGCGTGTGACGATTTTTCGCGCAATACGCCCGAAATAGAGAATATAATCGGCTATCACTTTAAGGATAAGAGCCTTCTTATACAGGCGTTTACAAGGACGAGCTTTTGCAACGAGCATAGTGGAGCCGATTCGCTTCCTTATCAGTCTAACGAGGTTCTTGAGTTTTTTGGTGACGGAGTTCTCTCTGCCGCTATCATAAGTATATTTATGAAGGACCTTTCCGAAAGATATTCGCACGGAATCAAAACCGACCTCGGAGAGGGGGATTTTTCAAACATAAAATCCCGACTTTCGGATAAGAAAAATCTATCCGACAGAATAGAGGAGCTCGGACTGTATAAATACCTTCGCATGGGCGAGGGAGATAAAAAGCTCGGTATAGAAAAAGAGCCTTCGGTGATGGAGGATCTTTTTGAGAGTATTATCGGTGCGGTCTATATCGATTGCGGTATGGATATAAGAACGGTAATTTCGGTTGTTTCACGGATGCTTGACGTGAAAAAATATCTTTTAGGTGCTACCCGTGATAAGAATTCAACTGTAAGTGCGCCTATTCAGAGCTACAAAAACGCGCTCCAGGAGTGGTGCGCGGATAAACGGCGTCGCCTTCCCGCACCGGTGTATAAAACCGTGTCCGAATCCGGGCCCGACCATAAGAAGGTATACGAGCGCGCCTGCTTTATAGGCGATAAGCAATATTCCGTCGGAGTTGGAAAAAATCAAAAGCTTGCCGATGCGGATGCCGCAGAAAAGACGTTGCACATTCTTATGAAGGAGGAGAGCGCGAGCGTTTCTAAAAAGGAATCCGAGTCCTCACCTAAAAAGAAGGAGCAAAAAGATACTAAAGCTCCTAAAATCGAGAAAAGGCTCACAGCGCATACCCTTGACAAGGATGCCGAGGCAAAATTGAAGGCGCACGCAAAAACCAGTCATCTTGCATCTCCCGTTTTTCGTGATATGGGAGAAACCGAGCAATCTACTAATTCAAACCGTGAATATTCGGTGCTTTGCCGCCTTGACGGTAAGGAAGCAATAGGCATTGGGGCGGATAAGAGCGCGGCAAGGCTTGCCGCGGCAGACGGAGTGCTGAATATGATTGTCAAAGAGCGCGAGGAAAAAAAGCGCGAAAAGGCTGATTTTAAGCAAAAAGCGCACTCCCGTGTTAAAAAAACAAACGACAAAATTGATAAACGCAGGGAATACAGAAAGGGTGTTGGTAAAAAATAATGGATATAGTGGTAAGATATTCTGATTTTGGTGCTATCGGTGATGGCGTTGCCAATGACTTTGCGGCAATAAAGGCGGCTCACGATTACGCAAACGAGCGTCGCCTCGCGGTAGAGGGCACTCCCGGTAAAACATATCGTCTAGGTGAAAACGGCAAGGAGTCGGTTATAATAAAAACCGATACGCTTTGGGCGGGATGTGCGTTTATTCTTGATGACAGTGAAATAATGCCCGATGACCCCTCACGCATAACCCCATTGTTTAAGATTACTCCCGATAAGCCTCGATTTAAGATAGAGGGTGTCAAGAGCTTGAAGACGGGGCAGAAGAATATAGGTATAACCCTTCCCGAGCCGATGCTCGTTCACGTCGTAAACGATAAGGTTCGCAGATATATTCGTGAGGGGCTCAATCAGGATAATGGTGACGCACAGCGCGAGATTATCCTCGTCGATAAAGCTGGAAACGTTGACGAGTCCACCCCCGTGGCGTGGGATTACGATGAAATTACCGAGATATTCGGAGTTCCCATCGATGAGGAGCCTGTTGCGGTCATAGGCGGTGATTTCACAAGATACGCAAACCACGCTCCAAATGAGTATACCTATTATCAGCGCGGTATAGTTGTTACACGAAGCAACGTTACCCTTCGCAATATGAAAAGCAAAATGGTGCGCGAGGGTGATACCCGTGCGCCGTATTCCGGGTTTATAACTGCAAATAACTGTAATAATCTTTGTATTGAGAATTGCATTTTCCACGCTCATAACCATTTCTACCGTCAGGATCCCGGCGGAAAGAATCTTCTTGGCTCTTATGAGATAAACTTTACTACGGTAAATAAGCTTGTTTGCAAAAACTGCTTTCAGCCGAATATGTATGAGCCCGATGGCGCGACTATAAAATTCAAGGGCGAGATGGGTTCAAACTACTGCCGCAACCTCGTCTTTGACGGATGCCATCTATCTTCCTTTGATTCACATAAGGGTTCGGGAAATATCACGATAATCAATTCCGAGATTGAGCATATAAACTGCATAGGCTCGGGTCATGTGCATATTGAAAACTGCATTATACATATGGACGCTATGCCGCAGATAATGACTCTGCGCGGTGACTACGGATGTATATGGAGAGGTGATGCATACTTCAAGGATGTTAACCTCGTTTCGGCAAATCCGAATCAGGAATTCACCCTTATGGGCGGATACGGAACCTGGAATAATTACGATTTCGGATACGAAACCTGTATGCCTCATACCGTTACGGTAAATAACCTTCGCACTACTGCGGGCGCACCCGTGTATCTTTATCGCAGATATATTGAGAAATTCGGTGACGTGTCGAAGCCTACACTTAATAACGGCGAGAAGAATCTCAATCCCTACCGCCCGACAGACACGGTAATTATCGAATCTAATAAGTACGGCACGGAATTCATCGTTAATGATTCCCCCCTATTTAAAAACACAAAGATTGTTGTAAAATGATATAGGAGAGCTAAAATGGAAAACAATACGATTACGAGAGTTGGCATTATCGGTTGCGGAGGTATTGCAAACGGCAAGCACATGCCCGCACTTAAAAAGGTGGAGAACTGTGAGATGGTCGCATTTTGCGATATAATCAAGGAAAGAGCAGAGAAGGCGGCAGCCGAATACGGATGCGAGGGAGCTCGCGTTTATACCGATTATAAGGAGCTTCTTCTCGATAAGACTATAGACGTTATTCACGTTTGCACGCCTAACCGTTCTCACAGCCCTATCACCGTAGCAGCACTCAAGGCAGGAAAGCACGTTATGTGCGAAAAGCCGATGGCAATCAATTCAGCAGAGGCAAAAAAGATGCTTGATGCGGCAAAGGAGTCCGGTAAGCTCCTCTCAATAGGCTATCAGAGCCGCTTCCGCGATGATTCCGAGTACCTCAAGGCAGAGGCAGAGGATGGAACATTCGGTGACATCTACTACGCAAAGGCAACGGCGCTTCGCCGCCGCGCAGTTCCCACCTGGGGCGTATTCCTTAATGAAGAAGAGCAGGGTGGCGGTCCGCTTATCGATATCGGAACTCACGCGCTCGACCTTACCCTTTGGATAATGAATAACTATAAGCCGAAATACTGTGTCGGCACTACATATCACA
>CAYRJG010000170.1:0-3690 GCA_964424525.1 uncultured Ruminococcus sp. | reverse complement strand
AAGGGTCAGCAAGGAAACGCAGAGGCAGAGGCAAGAACGAAATATGCGGTTGAAGATTGCAACGCAATACTCACAAAAAACAATCTTTCAAAGTTGAAATTTTACGATGCGCGCAATACAGACGGATACCTGGTCGACCAGGACGGAACATGGTCTAATGCAGCAGCAAACAACTATATGAAAACGATTCTTTCGGCTTACAGCGAGTCGGGCGGTAATATGGTTGAGTTGATAATTGCAAACAACGATGAAATGGCACTTGGTGCAATTGCAGCACTCAACGAAGCCGGATACAACAAAAGCGGTGGAAGAACTATCCCTGTTTTCGGAATAGATGCAACGGAGGCGGCACGAGCAAAAATAGATAGCGGTGCTATGACCGGAACTATAAAGCAGGATGCAGAAGGAATGGCGGCGGCTATTGTTAAAATCGCATCCAATGCACGCGAGGGGCGCGGAATGCTTGACGGAATTGACAAGGACAGTATAGACGGTATGAGAGTCAATATCCCCTACTCTGCTTACACGAAGGCGGGGGTAGAGAGTGAGTCGTGAGCTTTTGAGAATGGAGGGAATAACAAAGGTATTCCCCGGTGTCAAAGCACTTGACGGTGTTTCATTTACCCTTGAATCCGGATCTACTCACGCTCTTATGGGAGAGAACGGTGCAGGCAAATCAACGCTTATGAAATGCCTTTTCGGAGTATATAAAAAGGACTCGGGAAGGATATTTCTCGAAGGGACTGAGGTGGATTTCAAAAGCTCATCGGATGCTTTGCTTGGCGGTGTTGCTATGGTGCACCAGGAATTGAATCAAGCTATGTCGCGCTCGGTGATGGATAATATGTTTCTCGGGCGTTTTCCTAAAATATCTAAATTTTTGCCTTTTACAAGCGAGAAAAGGCTATATGAAAAAACTCGCGAGATTTTTGATGAGCTTGGAATAAATATCGACCCGCGCGCAAAAATTGAAACACTCTCTGTATCGAAGCGGCAGATGGTTGAGATTGCGAAGGCGGTTTCATACAATGCAAAGGTCATTGTTTTTGATGAACCGACCTCATCTCTCACCGAAAACGAGGCAGAAAAGCTATTTGAAATAATTGAAGGCTTAAAGGCTCGCGGATGCGGAATTATCTATATTTCGCATAAGATGGACGAGATTCTTCGTATAAGCGACAAGATAACAGTAATGCGCGACGGTAAGCACATCGAAACTCGCGCCGCAAGCGATATAACAACCAACGAGATAATAAAACTCATGGTCGGCAGAACGATTTCAGACAGATACCCGCAAAAAACGAATGAGATAGGCACGGAGCTTCTTCGAATTAACAAGCTGAACTCATACACATCGCGCCTATATGATATCAAACTTTCCCTATCGCGCGGAGAAATACTTGGAATCGCCGGTCTTGACGGTGCAGGCAGAAGCGAGCTACTGGAATCGGTATTCGGTCTTAGACAGATTGACGAGGGCGAGATAACACTCGACTCGAAAAAGATAAAAAACAGAACTCCGAGAGAAGCAATACGAAACGGATTTGCGCTTGTAACCGAGGAGAGGCGTGCAAACGGAATTTTCGGTATTTTATCAATAACCGAGAATACGGTTATATCGAGTCTGAAAAATTATCTTGCCGGTCCTCTGCTTTCCGACAAAAAGATGAGGGTGACAACGCGAGAGAATATTAAAGCTCTAAAGGTAAAAACGCCCGATACAGAAACAAAGATAGAAAGTCTTTCGGGCGGAAATCAGCAAAAGGTAATTCTTGGGCGCTGGCTACTGACCGCCCCCAAAATTCTTATGCTTGACGAGCCGACAAGAGGCATTGACGTTGGTGCAAAATACGAGATATACAAGCTTATAATAGAGCTTGCGACAGACGGAAAAGGAATAATTTTGGTTTCATCGGAAATGGGTGAATTGCTTGGCATTTGCGACAGAATAGTCGTTATGTCGGGCGGACGGATTGCAGGAGAGCTTCCGCGCGGTGAGGCAACGCAAGAAAAAATAATGGAGCTTGCCGCAAAGTTTGCATAAACAGTATTTTAATCACGGCCCTAGTGGATTCACGCTCGGCCGCGGAGGTCTAAATGGAGAACAAATTCAAAAGCTACACTGACGGCATAGGGCGAAAGGTCAAGGAAAAACGAGAGAATATTCGCGACTCTACAAAGAATTTTATGGCTCTTTCAGGCATGGAGAAAGCCGCGAAAATTAAGGATATTTTCTTTGACAATGCGATGATAATCATTATTCTGACCGCGGTAATTGCTATCGCAATACTTGAGCCGAGATTTCTTTCAACCTCGTCGATAGTAAATATTATCTCACTAACTGCGGCAAAGCTACCAATCGCACTCGGAATTGGCGGTGCAATAGTTTTACGCGGAACGGATATTTCGGCAGGACGCGCGGTTGGACTTACCGCCTGCATTACCGCTTCTCTTTGCCAGATAGCCGGATATTCGGGAAAGATGTTCCCCAATCTTGCTCCACTTCCTATATGGGCGGTTCTTCTTATAGTTATGGCTGTGGGCGGTGTGATAGGCTTGATAAATGGATTTTTCGTTGCAAAATTTAAGCTTCATCCGTTTATAGTAACTCTATCAACTCAGCTTATAATTTTCGGATCGATACTCTTATACCTTCAAATAGGCAATAATGGCGGTCAAACGCTTTCGGGACTTGACTCATCATACCTCGATTTTATAAGTGCCCCACTATTCACAATAGACGGAATTGCCGTGCCAAAATACGTGCTTTATTCTATAATAATAGCCATAATCACTTGGATAATATGGAACAAAACAGTCTTTGGCAAAAATATGTTTGCTGTTGGCTCTAACGAGGAGGCGGCACGAGTATCCGGTGTAAGTGTTTTTAAAACTATACTTCTCGTATTTTGTTTTGCGGGAATTATGTACGGTATTACAGGATTTATCGAAAGCGCGAGAATCGGCTCTTCTGCCTCATATACAGGACTTAACTATGAGAGTGACGCGATTGCCGCATGTGTAATCGGCGGAGTTTCATTTGTCGGCGGCACGGGAAAAATAGGCGGAATTATAATAGGCGTTCTTCTTTTGCAGATAATATTCGTTGGTCTGAATTTCCTTTCGGTTGATCAGAATATGCTCTATATCATTAAAGGTCTTATTATCCTTCTTGCGTGTGCTGTGGATATGAGAAAGTATTTGAAAAAAAGATAAAAAATCGGCTAGCTCAAATTAAATTGTGCTAGCCTTTAAACTTTGTACATTTTTAATTAAAAGTCGGATTAAAAAAAGGAAGGAAGGCTTTCGCCTTCCCTCCAAGGATTGCATCAAAAGATGCGAAAAATATTTTGCTTTTATCCGACAAGACCGGAGCGCTCGATACCTTGAACAAGGTATTTCTGGCAGAACAGGTACATAATAACAAGCGGAAGAATAATCATTATTGCCGCTGTGTTCTGACATACGATTGCCCATGCACTCTCCGCCTGAGGCGGGAACGGTTCGAGAGGCTGAACAGCCACGATATCGGGCATCAAGTAAAGCTTATCAAGCTGTGCCGGGAAGAATATATCGGTATAGAAGTTATCCGTCCACTGCCATGAGAACGAGAACAAGAAGATTGTTATCATCATCGGCACGGCAAGAGGAAGAATAATCTGGAAGAAGGTACGGAATACACCTGCACCG
>CAYRJG010000169.1:0-3785 GCA_964424525.1 uncultured Ruminococcus sp. | reverse complement strand
AGCCGATGGTTTCCTCTATGGACCATAAGCGTGCCCTGGATTTTGATGAAGGACTTAACACGGGCGGTATGGGAACGGTTGCTCCCAACCCCTATTACACCCCCGAGATAGCAGAGGAGTGTATGAAAACGATATTCCTTCCTACAATAGAGGCTATGAATAAAGAGGGAAGAACCTTCAAAGGATGCCTTTATTACGGTCTTATGCTCACACCGAAGGGACCGAAGGTTATCGAATATAACTGCCGCTTCGGCGATCCCGAAACACAGGTAGTTCTTCCGCTTCTTGAATCCGACCTTCTCACCGTAATGCAAGCGACAACAAACGGAACGCTTGCGGATTGTGAGGTTAAATTTCGTGACGGTGCGGCTTGTTGCGTCATAATGGCGTCACACGGATATCCCGAAAAGTATGATTCGGGCTTTGAAATCGAAATCGAGGACGAGGTTTTTGATTCGGTTTACGTAGCAGGTGCTCGTCTTGACGGTGATAGGCTTCTTACCGCAGGAGGCAGAGTCCTCGGTGTTACCGCAGTAGAGGATGAGCTCGGTGCGGCAATCGCATCGGCTTATAAGAAGGTGCGCTCGGTTGGCTTTGCAAACGCCTATTACAGAACCGATATCGGTGCGCGCGCTATGAAGGCTATCAAAGATAAGGCTTAAAATCAACACAGAAAGGTTCACACTATAATGGTATATCGTATATACGTTGAAAAAAAGCAGGGACTCGATAATGAGGCTCAGGCTCTTAGGAGCGAAATAAGCGCATTTCTCGGTATCAAGAGTGTAAAGAATATCAGAATCCTTAACCGCTATGATGCCGAAAACATCACCGAAGAGCTCTTTAATTATGCTGTTGGCACGGTATTTTCCGAGCCCCAGCTCGATAATGTTTACGAGCATCTTCCGAAGGATGAGTGCGTAGTATTTGCTACGGAATATCTTCCCGGTCAGTTCGACCAGAGAGCAGACAGTGCGGCACAGTGCATTCAGCTCATAAGCCAGGGCAATAAGCCGAGCGTGGCAAGCGCAAAGGTTTATATGCTCTACGGTGATATGACCGAGGGCGAGGTTGAGAGAATCAAAAAGCACGTTATCAACCCCGTTGAAGCAAGAGAGGCTTCTCTTGATAAAAAGGACACTATCAAAATCGAATATTCAATTCCCACCAAGGTTAAAACGCTTGACGGATTCATTGACCTTGATGAGAGAGGACTTGCCGAGCTTATCTCCTCTATGGGACTTGCTATGGATATTGACGATATCAAATTCTGTCAGAAGTATTTCATCTCGGAGGGTAGATGCCCCACAATAACCGAAATAAAGATGATAGATACATACTGGTCTGACCACTGCCGTCATACCACCTTCCTCACCACTATTGATGAGGTCAGATTTGAGGACGAGCTTCTTGAGCGCGCATACCGTGACTACGTTTCCGCGCGCGATTCTATCGGAAGAAAGAAGCCGCAGAATCTTATGGATATAGGTACTATCGCGGCAAAATGCCTTCGCAAGATGGGCAAGCTCGATAAGCTTGACGAGTCGGAGGAGATTAACGCTTGTACCGTAAAAATCGAGGTTGAAGCAGACGGTAAGCGCGAGCCATGGCTTCTCCTTTTCAAGAACGAAACTCATAACCACCCCACAGAGATAGAGCCCTTCGGTGGCGCGGCAACCTGTATTGGCGGTGCTATCCGTGACCCTCTTTCGGGCAGAAGCTACGTTTACGGTGCTATGCGTCTTACAGGCGCGGCTGACCCCACTCGCCCGATAGAAGAAACCCTTGCAGGCAAGCTTCCCCAGAGAAAGATAGTTACAACTGCCGCTGCCGGATATTCATCCTACGGTAACCAGATAGGTCTTGCTACCGGTATAGTTGATGAAATCTATCATGACGGATATGCCGCAAAGCATATGGAGGTTGGTGCGGTTATCGCAGCTGCCCCCGAAGCAAATGTTCGTCGCGAGCGTCCCGAGGATGGTGACCTCGTAGTTCTTCTTGGCGGAAGAACCGGACGTGACGGATGCGGAGGTGCAACAGGCTCGTCTAAATCCCATAACCTTAAATCGCTTGAAAGCTGCGGCGCAGAGGTTCAGAAGGGTAATGCACCCGAGGAAAGAAAGCTTCAGCGTCTTTTCAGAAATCCCACCGTTTCACGTATGATCAAGCGTTGTAACGACTTCGGTGCGGGCGGTGTTTCGGTTGCTATCGGTGAGCTTGCAGACGGTCTTGATATCGACCTTAATGCAGTTCCCAAGAAATATGACGGACTTGACGGAACCGAGCTTGCAATAAGTGAGTCACAGGAGAGAATGGCTGTCGTTATCGAAAAGGAAAACGAGGCGGCATTCCTCGCTCTTGCAAATGAAGAAAACCTTGAAGCAACCGTGGTTGCAAGAGTAAAGGCAGACCCCAGACTTACAATGACCTGGAACGGTGAGAAGATAGTTGATATCTCTCGCGAGTTCCTTAACTCAAATGGCGCGGAAAAGCATATAAGCATTACCGCACCGAAAATTAAGAATATCAAAAAAGAGCTTCCCGCATGCTTCAAGTGTGGTATGATGAATATTGCATCGGGTCTTAACACCTGTTCAAAGCGCGGACTTTCCGAGCGTTTTGACAGCACTATCGGTGCAGGAACCGTGCTTATGCCCTTTGGCGGTAAGTATCAGCGCACTCCGATTCAGGCTATGGTACATAAGATATCAATGGAGAAGGCTCATACCGATGACGTATCCTTTATGTCCTGGGGATATAACCCCGACCTCTCCTCCGAAAGCCCCTATCACGGTGCTTATATGGCGGTAGTTGAGTCTGTTTCGAAACTTATTGCAACAGGCGCAGACTTTTCCGATACCTACCTCACCTTCCAGGAATACTTCGAGAAGCCTTCGAAGGATCCCAAGAGATGGGGCAAGCCTCTTGCGGCACTCCTCGGTGCATTCAAAGCACAAATGGAGCTCGGCGTTGCGGCTATCGGCGGTAAGGACTCTATGAGTGGATCTTTCGAATCGCTTGACGTTCCCCCCACTCTTATCTCCTTTGCAGTAACTACCGATAAGGCAAAGAACGTTATTTCTCCCGAATTCAAGAAGGCAGGCTCGAAGGTTGTCCTTCTCGCACCCGAATACGATAGTGACGGTATTCCGAAAACCGAATCTCTTATAGCACTTTATAATAAGGTAACCGCACTTATGCGCAGTGGTAAGGTTCTTGCGGCATACACTCCCACAATCGGCGGCGTAGCAGAGGCTGTAATGAAGATGTCACTCGGTAACGGATACGGATTTGAATTCAACTCAGAGCTTACACTCGATGATATCTTCTCTTATAAGTACGGCTCGTTTGTGCTTGAGGTAACCGAGTGCATAGGAGAAGGTACTCTTCTCGGAACTGTTACCGAGGACGGTAAGTTCACCTACGGTGATATGGTAGTGGATACCGAAAAGGTGACCGCGGCTTACGAGGATAAGCTTGAGCCTATCTACCCCTGCAATATCAAGACAAACGCAGAAAAGCCCGAAACGGTTTCCTTTAAGGCTAAAAAATGCGTAGCTCCCGCAGTAAAATGTGCAAAGCCTCGCGTTCTTATTCCTGTATTCCCCGGCACTAACTGTGAATACGATTCCGCAAAGGCGGTAGCCGACGCAGGTGCTGTTCCCGAAATATTCGTAATAAACAACCTCACAGCAGAGGGAATCAAGAGAAGTGCCGATACCTTCGCAAAGAAAATTGCAGAATCACAGGCAATCTTTGTTCCCGGTGGATTCTCCGGCGGT
>CAYRJG010000168.1:0-3788 GCA_964424525.1 uncultured Ruminococcus sp. | reverse complement strand
TGCACCTACCTCAAGGACTTCGGTGCGGCAACCGCATCGAACGGCGCAGTAGGTCTCTATCATATCGACAACCTCACCCCCGAGGCAAAGGATCAGGGCAAGTCCCTTATCGCCGAGGGCGCAAAGGAATACGTCATCACCGATGCCGAGCTCGAGAGAGTAAAGGCAAACTACCCCATAGTCTGGAAGGATCCCGATGCTACCCCGAAGCTCTGCTTCATGGGATGCCCTCATATGTCCCTCCAGCAGCTTAAGGATTGGACCGACAAGGTTGAAGCCGCTCTCAAGGCAGCAGGCAACAAGACCGTTCTTATCCCCACCGTATTCACCGCCGCCCCCAAGGTTCTTGAAGAGTTTAACAAGACCGATTATGCCGCTCGTCTCAAGGCGACAGGCGTTATTACCTCCTATATCTGCCCCCTTATGTATATGAATAATCCGCTCTGCAAGAAGATGCCCGTTATCACCTCGTCAAATAAGCTTCGTACATACACAAGCGCAAGATATTATACCGACAGGGAAATTCTCCATATTATCACAGGAGGTAAAAACAGATGAAACAGTTCAAGGGAAGGGTAATTACCCCCGGCGAGGTCGTTTGCGAAGCAGTTGTGACTCATGAGGGATTTAATACGCTTGCATCACTCCAGATGGCCTTGCAGTTTGGAGATAAAGAGGTAAAGTGCGGCGACCAAAACAATAAAGAGCTTCACGGAAAATCGCTTATCGGAAAGGCACTCTGTCTTCCGCAGACCATAGGCTCAACCACCGGTGGGCTTGTCCTTTATTGTGCATGCGCTATGGAAAAGAATCCCGGATGTATGCTTTTTTCAAACCACATCGATTCGCTCGCGGCGGCAGGCGCAGTTCTTGCCGATGTGTGGGTTGACGGAGTCACTATGCCGGTTATAGACTCTCTCGGTGAGGAATTTCTCAACTATGTTAAGGACGGCATGAAGATTACTGTTAAGGCAAATGGGGTTGTTGAGGTCGAGTAATGTTTTTTATCAAAAAAATAGCCTACCGCACCTTCCAGCTTGTATTTCGTGCGGCACTCCCGATTTTGCCGTACAGAGAGCCCAAAAGGCTTTCATCGGTGTCAGAGCTTGGAGATGTATTTAAAAAGAATAAAATAGAGTCGATACTTGTGGTTACCGATTCTGGTATAGTTAAAAACGGGCTTATATCACCAATAGAGTCTGTGCTTAACCAAGAAGGAATAAGCTATGCCGTTTATGATAAAACTCAACCTAATCCTACGGTGAATAATGTTGAAGACGCACTCAAGGTATATCATCAATGTTCTGCCACAGCTCTTATTGCGATAGGCGGCGGCTCTGCTATGGATTGTGCAAAAGCAATCGGTGCGCGTGTCGCTTACCCAAAGCGCAGTCTTAATAAGATGGGCGGAATTTTAAGAGTTTTGCGCTCAATTCCGAGACTTATTGCAATACCTACAACCGCAGGAACGGGAAGTGAAACCACGCTTGCGGCAGTTATTACAGATAGCGATACGCATCATAAGTACGCTTTGATGAGCTTTCCGCTTATTCCTCATTATGCAGTGCTTGATGCCGAGCTTACTTACTCGTTACCCAAAGGATTGACAGCCACAACAGGAATGGATGCACTTACCCATGCCGTTGAGGCATATATTGGCAGATCTACTACAAAAGAAACAAGAAAACTTGCGCTTGAAGCAACTCATCTGGTATTTCAAAACATCGAAAGGGCATATTCTGACGGAAAAGATCATCAATCAAGGGAAAATATGCTTATTGCCGCGTATAAGGCAGGAGTTGCATTTTCAAAATCCTACGTTGGATATATTCATGCCATAGCACACTCGCTTGGTGGAAGATACGGTATACCTCACGGACTTGCAAATGCCGTGATAATGCCGTATGTGCTTTCTGAATACGGGGATTCCGTTTATAAAAAGCTTCACCGCCTCGGTATTGCCGCAGGTGTCAGCACGGAGGAAGATTCTCATAAAGAAGGCGCAAAAAAATTTATTTTGGCAATCAAAGAGCTTAACTCAAAAATGGGTATTCCCGAAAAGCTTTCGGGAATTGACAAAAAGGATATACCCGAAATGGCAAAGCACGCAGAACATGAGGCGAATCCTCTTTATCCCGTGCCGAAGCTTATGACAAGAGCAGAACTTGAAAAAATTTATTATAAGATTGGGGATTTCAATGAGAAAGATTAAGATTGTTTCGGACTCATCGTCCGATGTATGCTCGCTTAGTGATGTGGATTTTTCCTACGCTCCTATGAAGATTATAACTGCGGAGCGTGAATTCGTTGACGATGATACTCTTGATGTTGACGAAATGGTTTCATTCCTTGATAAATACAAGGGAAAATCCAAGACATCCTGCCCGAATATTGCGGATTGGTTGGAGGCATTCGGTGATGCTGATGATGTTTTTTGCGTAACAATCACAAGTGCTCTTTCCGGAAGCTATAATTCTGCTTGCAATGCAAAGAAGATGTATGAGAGTGAGCATGAGGGAAGAAGAGTTTTCGTAATTGACACTCTTTCTGCCGGTCCGGAGATAACCCTCATTATTAAAAAGCTTGAGGAATATATAAAGAGTGGAATGCAATATGAGGATATTTGCAAAAATATAATCGAATATAAGAAAAATACAGGTCTTATCTTTATGCTAAAATCCTTGAAGAATTTTGCAAACAACGGCAGAATTTCTCCCATCATTGCAAAATTAGTCGGTGTTGCCGGCATCTGTATTGTCGGTAAGGCTAGTGACGTTGGAACTCTTGAACCTGTTCATAAATGCCGCGGTGAAGCTAAATCGCTTGAAACGCTTATTGAGGATCTCAAGGTTCTCGGATTTAAAAAGGGCAGAATAAGTATAGGTCACTGTCAGAATGAATCAGCGGCAAATAAATTCAATGAAATGGTTAAGGCGGTATTCGGAAATGTTGAAACCGAGATTCATAAATTCAAGGGACTTTGCAGCTTTTACGCAGAGCGCGGCGGATTGCTCGTCGGATTTGAAAAAGCCTGACTCGGAGATAAGGATATATGACAGAAAAGGAAATACAAACTATTCTCGAAAAGCAGAGAGCTTTTTATAAAAGCGGTGCAACTCACTCTGTAAAATTCCGCATAGAAAACCTAAAAAAACTATATTCCGCAGTTCAAAAATATACAAAAGAAATAAACGAAGCACTGTTTTCCGACCTCGGAAAAAGTGATTACGAAAGCTTTATGTGCGAAAGCGGTCTTGCACTTACGGAAATCAGTTATATGATAAAGAATGTGCGCCGTTTCGCAAAAAAGAAAACCGTGCATACTCCTCTTGCACAGTTTCGTTCACATAGCTACACGGTGGCAAATCCTTACGGAAATACATTGATAATGAGTCCGTGGAACTATCCGTTTTTATTGACGATAGAGCCGCTTGCAAATGCGATAGCCGCAGGCAATACTGCAATACTTAAGCCCAGTGCGTATTCTCCCGCCACGAGCAGTATAGTTGAAAAAATCGTCAAAGAATGTTTTGCGCCCGAATATGTAGCCGTTGTAACCGGTGGCAGAGCAGAAAACGCAGCGCTTCTTGACCAAAAGTTTGATTTTATCTTCTTTACGGGGAGCGGAACGGTTGGCAAAGAGGTTCTTCGCCATGCCGCAGAGCATCTTACTCCCACAGTTCTTGAGCTTGGCGGAAAGAGTCCTTGCATAGTTGATAAAAGTGCAAACATCAAGCTTGCCGCAAAGCGCATAGTGTTTGGAAAATATCTTAACTGCGGTCAGACAT
>CAYRJG010000167.1:0-3816 GCA_964424525.1 uncultured Ruminococcus sp. | reverse complement strand
ATAAATAATCGCCGCTTTGCAGATGCAGAGCGCGAGTTGTCAAAGATCTCGCAATATGACAGAACGGCAGAGTGGCATTATCTTACAAGCGTTCTTCTTGTTCATCGCGGAAGAACAAATGATGCTATGCGCGAGCTTGAAATAGCCTGCAATATGGATCCCTCGAATCTTGAATATCAGAGAGCGAAGGAAATGTTCAATAATACCGCAGGCGGATATGGCAGTACCTATTACGGTAGCACGGGCACCAGAGGGCGCTCATCTACCGAGGATGCTTGTAATTGCTGTGCAAATCTTATGTGTCTTGACTGTCTGTGCGAATGTATGGGCGGTGACCTTATTCCTTGCCTATGAAGCAAACAAAAAAGGTTACGATCAGTGCTATGGCTATCGCGCTCGGCACGGTGTTTCTTACCGTTGGTGCAATATGGGAGGTTCTTGACCTATCTCTTGCCGCAATTTCATCCTTGCTCGTTGCCTTTGTTTTTATAGAGATTGGCTCGCCTTACACTTGGATTGTCTGGCTTGCTACCTCGCTTCTCACCTTTATATTTTTTCCCGGTAGTGTAGTTTGGATAGAATATCTTCTTGTTTTTGGTATATATCCGATAATTAAGGCTTATATAGAGCGTGCACCGCGCATCCTTTGGTGGATATTGAAGCTCGTTTTTGCAAACGCCGTTGTTCTTGCTATGATCTTCGTCGTGGAATATATTCTCGGAATACCGTTTTTCGGTGTTGATGAGCTTATAATTAAGGTGGGGCTTTATCTTCTAATAATTGCCGCGTTCGTAGCCTACGATATATTCTTAACTATCTTGATTCGTACCTATATGACCAAATACCGTCAAAAATTCAGAAAATTTTTAAAATAACCCGAAAGAGCTTGATAAATGACTAAGGTTGGATTTGTATCTCTCGGATGCTCAAAAAACCTTGTTGACACCGAGGTAATGCTAAGAAAGCTTCACGATTCGGGGTTCGAAATAACACCCGATGAAACAGAAGCGGAAATAATTGTAATTAATACCTGCGGCTTTATAGAAAGCGCCAAGCAGGAATCAATAGATAATATTCTTGATATCGCATGGCTTAAAAAGAACGGAAAATGCAAATACATAATTGCAACGGGTTGCCTTGTTGAGCGTTATCGTGAGGCTGTGATGGAGGAAATGCCGGAGGTGGATGCGCTTGTCGGTATCGGAAGCATTAACGATATTGCCGATGCCTGCTGTGCTGTTCTCCGAGGCGAAAAATATACCTCATTCAAGGATAAAAATACCTCTCCTCTTGGTGGTGATCGTATACTGACTACCGCAGATCACACCGCATATCTTAAAATTGCAGAGGGATGCGATAATCTCTGCACATATTGTGCTATTCCTATGATTCGCGGTTCTTTCAGAAGCCGTCCGATCGAGGATATCGTGAAGGAAGCGCGCGAGCTTTCCGAGCTTGGCGTTAAGGAAATTAATCTTATAGCACAGGATACCACCCGTTACGGACTTGATATTTACGGTAAATACAGTCTTGCAGAGCTGGTAAAACGTTTGACCGCAGAAACAAATATTCCTTGGATAAGGCTTCTTTATTGCTATCCGGATAAAATTACCGATGAGCTTATAGAAGAACTCCGCACAAACGATAGGCTTCTCAAATATATGGATATTCCGATACAGCATATCTCCGACTCTGTGCTTGATCGAATGAATCGTCACGGTGGTTCGGCTCTGATACGTGAGAATGTAAAAAAGCTCCGCGAAAGAGTACCCGGCATTGTTCTCCGAACAACTGCTATGGTTGGATTCCCCGGCGAAACCGAAAAGGATTTTGAGCTTCTTTGCAAATTTGTAAAGGAGGCTCGGTTCGACAGATTCGGCGCGTTTGCATTTTCTCCCGAAGAGGGAACAGTTGCTGCAGAGTTTGAAGGACAGATAGATGAGCAAACAAAGCAGGATAGATATGATATAATAATGCAGACACAGCTGACCGTATCCGAGGATCTCGGCAAGGAAAGAATTGGAAAAACATTAACCGTTCTTTGTGATGGATTTGATACAGTTGCCGAGATATATTATGGCAGAAGCTATGCTGACGCGCCGGATGTTGACGGAAAGGTATATTTCTCATCCAAAAAGAGATTATCTGCCGGAGATTTCTGTGAAGTAAAAATAACCGAAGCTCTTGATTATGACGTAGTCGGCGAAGCAATTTTTGAATGATACGAAAGGAAACGATAATGAAAAAATCATCATTGAATATTCCTAATCTTCTCTCACTCATAAGAGTTTGTCTTGTTCCTCTCTTTGTTGTGAGTATCATCTATATGCGAAATATCGATATATGGGGCTGTATCGTTCCCGCGGCGGTATTCGCTATCACGGGATTTACCGATTTCCTTGACGGAAAGATTGCAAGGAAGTATGATCTTGTTACAGATTTCGGTAAGTTTATCGATCCTCTCGCAGATAAGTTTATGGTAATCGGATCGCAGATAGCTCTCCTTGTTTGGATGATGATTCGCGGTGAAACAACACTTGCTCTTGCTTTTGTTTGGGTGGTTCTTATTATCCTTCTTCGCGAGCTTGGAGTTACCAGCCTTCGTCTGGTTGTAGCAGGCAAAAGCGGTATTGTCGTTGCGGCAAGTATGCTCGGTAAGATAAAGACCGTATCGCAGATGATCGGAACTATTGTGATTATTCTCGAACCCCTTTTGCTCAAATTCCATAATATAGAATTCTTTGCAACCCTTCACGATAATCACATCTTGGCTTATGCGGTAATGGCAGTAATGGCGTTTACCACACTTTTCTCGGGCTTTGATTATCTCAAATCTTACCTTCCTTATATTGATTCCAATAAATAAAAAAATCCCATTTGGCAAAAACGCAAAAAGCGAATTTCCAAATGGGCATTTTGTTATTACTGGTCAAACATAACTTTGACCAGTATTTCAATCTCGGCACAAAGCTCGCTCGGAGAGATTCTTTTGTCATCGGTAAACCATTTTATAATGATAGTAGAAATTCCGCCCGAAAGCATAGTCGCCACTATATCCGTATTGGATATAAGCTTCGTTCCGTTCTTCGTCGCATAGTCTAGCCAAGAGTAAATATGTTTATATACTTCTTTGATAATTATATCCACAAGAGTTGTTTGCATATTGCTCTTGATAATAAGGTTAATAGCCTTTTCGTTGTCAAGAATAAAATGAATAAGCCTGCGCACAAAAGCAATGCAAAAATCGGGAACAGCGATGTTCTGTACACTTGATTGTGTCTCAAATTCAGAAACGAGATGTGATGTAAGCACACGGAGAAAATCATACTTGTCGCGAAAATGCTTGTAAAAGGTAGCTCGCCTTACTTCTGCTTTATCGCATATTTCATTGATTGTGATTTCCTCAAACGGTTTCTCTGAAAGCAGAGCGGTAAATGCAGAAAAAAGCTTTGTTCTGGTTTTGATAATTCTTGCATCTTCACGCTTTGTCCGATTCTTTGGCATTTCTGAAATAGTACCTCCGATTTTACATAAATTACTACAATTATACTTTCTTTTTAACAAAATGTCAACATTTTATCGTAACAAATGTATTAAAAAATATTAACTCATTAATTTGTGTTTATTTTTTAACAATAATCCTTGACTAAATCAAAGCTTTGTGGTACAATATTTTTGTTATAAATATATATTAAAAAATAAATAATCCGAAAAGGAGAATTACTATGGCAACCTACAACAAGAAAACAATCGAAGATATCGACGTAGCCGGCAAAACCGTGCTGGTTCGTTGCGACTTCAACGTTCCTATGAAGG
>CAYRJG010000166.1:0-3841 GCA_964424525.1 uncultured Ruminococcus sp. | reverse complement strand
TTGGCAAATCCCTCACCGCTTTTGAAAACGGATTTTACTTTGGCAACTTACAATAACAAATCTTTATAAACAAATTCAAATTGGAGAAAAAATGAAAACACTAAAAATACTATCGGAACGTACACTTCCCGCATTGTTTTGGATACTTTTGATGCTTGCATTTGACACGCCTGCTATGACAATAGCAACTCTTATGGCCGCCGCACTGCACGAAATTGGTCACATAGCAGTAATGGCACACCTGTCGAGAGGAAAGCTATCATTACCTCGAACTGTGATGTTCGGATTAAGATTGCGCGAAAACAGACTCCTTTCGTACAAGGAAGAGGCATTTCTTGCTCTTGGGGGACCATTGGCGAATATCATCGCATTTATCATCCTTATACCACTGTTTGATTTATGTGATGGATACTTTTTTATTTTTGCATTTTTAAATCTTTTGACAGCAATATCGAACCTTATACCTATAAAAGGATATGACGGATATAAAATTATCGAATGCCTGCTTGCTCCCAAGATGGGGATTGATAAATGCGCTCGCATTATATCTTCAATATCATTTTTGTTTTCAACGGTCGCAGTATTTGCATCTTTGTTTCTTATAATGAAAATAGGCGAAGGATACTGGATTTTTGCTGTTTTCTTTGCAATTCTCATAAAAGATATTTTAAAAATGCAGAATAGAATAAATTTGGAGATTACGGGAGATTTTAAGAGATTTTAAGAGAAAACGAGAGATTTTCAACTGCTGATTAGGGGTTAATTGCGTTTAAAATCGGTTAATTCGTGATAATTCGGGATAAAATATTAAAAAAACTATTGCAAAACGAATATCTTTTTGCTATAATTACATATCATATACTTTGATGAATTTCACAGAATTATGACGAATTTACGGTTTTGCCGCAAAATGGCGCGCCGAAAGAAAGGATATGAGATTTTAAGAATATGGCAAAGCTCATTGAATTAAAAGGTATTTCCAAGTCGTATGACGGCGAAAAGGTAATTGATTCTATCAATCTTTATATCAGGGACGGTGAGTTTATAACTCTGCTTGGTCCGTCGGGTTGCGGAAAAACCACAACACTACGAATTATAGGTGGCTTTGAAACAGCAGATGAAGGTCAACTTTATTTTGAGGGAGTTGAAATAAGCGACGTTCCCGCGCATAAACGGCATATTAATACCGTTTTCCAAAAGTATGCCCTATTCCCGCATCTTAATGTATACGAAAATATTGCATTTCCCTTAAGACTTAAGAAAAAGGATGAGGAAGAAATAAAAAAGAGAGTTACCGATATGCTCTCAATGGTTGCTTTGAGTGGATTCGAAAATAAAAGCGTTTCCACGCTCTCGGGTGGACAGCAGCAAAGAGTTGCAATAGCTCGCGCACTTATCTCGCATCCTCGCGTTCTCTTGCTCGATGAGCCTCTCGGAGCTCTCGACCTTAAACTCCGAAAGGATATGCAGAACGAGCTTAAATCTATTCAGCAGGCAATAGGCATAACATTTATATACGTTACTCACGACCAGGAAGAGGCTCTTTCGATGTCGGATACCGTTGTAGTTATGGCAGACGGAGAAATTCAGCAGATAGGCACTCCCACAGATATTTACAATGAGCCGAAAAACGCTTTCGTTGCGGACTTTATCGGTGAAAGTAATATAATCGACGGTGTAATGCTTGAAGATAATAAGGTTAAATTTGCGAATCATATATTCGACTGTGTGGATGGTGGATTTGATAAAAACGAATCTGTTGACGTTGTAATCCGCCCGGAGGACGTTGACGTTGTAAAACCCGAAGACGGAATGCTCACAGGTCAGGTTACAAACGTTACCTTCAAGGGTGTTCACTACGAAATTATCGTAGATATCAAGGGATTCAAATGGATGATTCAATCAACCGATTACGTTGCACCCGACGCTTTCATAGGTCTTTATATCGAACCGGATGCAATACATATTATGAAAAAATCCAAATACTCCGGAAAATTCGGTGACTACTCCTCTTTCTCTGATGAGATAGATCAGCTCTCCGATGCCGAAAGTGCAGAAGAATTCTGACCTTTCACCAAGTACATACGAAAGTTTCGGGACTTGTTTCCCCATGAGTTAAAAAACGATGAAGAAAAAATCATTGATGCGTTCCATAGCAGCAGCGCCTCATATTTTTTGGGCAATATTATTTATAATTCTGCCGCTTGTTATTGTTGTTTTTTACGCATTTACAGACGCAAACGGTAATTTTTCTTTTGCCAACATCGCATCGCTTCCGGATTACGCACCAATATTCGGGCTATCACTTGAGCTTGCGATAATTGCAACATTTATCTGTCTTGCGATTGGTTATCCGCTTGCCTACATCATATCAAAGGCAAAGCCTAAGAATCAAAAGTTTTTCATTATGCTTCTTATGCTTCCAATGTGGACAAACCTTCTTATCAGAACCTATTCTATCATGGCGATATTCGATGACGGTGGATTTTTCAACCAGCTTCTCGGTTCTCTTTTTGAAATAGAGCTCCATATAATCGGTACCAAGGGTGCTGTTATATTCGGTATGGTATATGACTTCCTGCCCTATATGGTTCTTCCTATATACACCTGCATATCGAAAATTGACAAAAATATGTGGGAAGCTGCGGCAGACCTCGGTTGCAACACCGTGCAGACACTTTTCAAGGTAATACTTCCCCTCTCTATGTCGGGAATCATTTCCGGTGTTACTATGGTACTTGTGCCTTCGATAAGCACATTCTACATTTCACAAAAGCTTGGCGGCGGAACATTCGAGCTTATCGGTGATACTATCGAAAGGCAATTCGTTACCGGTGCGCTTAACACGGGTGCGGCTATTTCGCTCGTTATGATGATTCTTATTCTTATTTCTATAACGGTAATGAATAAGTTTTCGGATGAAGACGGAGGTATTGTAGTATGAAATATGCCTCCAGAATCTATCTTGCAGTTATTTTCGGAATTCTCTATATTCCGATACTTACCCTTATTTTGTTTTCATTCAACGCGCAGGACAGCACTGCTGTGTTCTCGGGATTCAGCTTCAGATGGTATATTGAGCTTTTCAATTCTACAGAAGCTTTTACGGCACTGCGCAATACATTAATTCTTGCGGTTCTCTCTGCCCTTCTCGCTACGGTAATCGGAACGGCGGCGGCTGAGGGAGTTTACAGAATGAAGAGCAAGATTGCGCGCGAATCTGTAAAATCGGTTACAAACATACCGATGATGAACCCCGATATCGTTACGGGTATGTCAATGATGCTTTTCTTCGCGGCTGTTATGGCAGTGCTCAAGATAGGTGACTATAACGATATTGGTTTTGTAGCTATGCTTATCTCGCATACAACATTCTGCCTTCCTTATGTATTTCTTTCGGTTTTACCTAGAATAAATGAGCTGGGGAATACTATGTCAGAAGCGGCTCTCGATCTGGGATGTACTCCTATACAGGCATTTTTCAAGGTTAAACTGCCCAACATTATGCCAGCGGTTCTTTCAGGAATGGTAATGGCATTTACTCTTTCGCTTGATGATTTCGTCATTTCTTATTTTGTAGCACCCACTAATTTCCAAACGCTTCCGCTTCTCATCTATTCGATGACAAAAAAGAAAGTAACCCCGGATATGTACGCACTTTCCGCTATAATCGTGGTTGCAATATTCCTACTTCTCGTTATTTCCAATGTGCGCGGTGACAAGAAAACATCACACGGGTTATCAAGAAAATTCAAAAAGATCGCGACTATTGTTACTATCATTATTGCAGCCGCACTTATACTCGGCATTATCATTGCCTCTTTCATCAACACCGATGAAG
>CAYRJG010000165.1:0-3847 GCA_964424525.1 uncultured Ruminococcus sp. | reverse complement strand
GGGAGTTACGGTAGTAACCTTTGTGCAAACGCCTCTCTTCTGCGGTGCGCTAAGGTTTGTCGGCTCATTGCGGAGTGCGTTAAAGCCCTTCTGAAGCACAGGGGACTTTGACTTGTACGCCTTATCAGAGCGACCTTTCTTAACGAGCTGGTTAAAGGTTGGCATGATTTTCCTCCTTTTTTTCAGTATAGTGTTTATCTATATCGTAACGTGCGGTTGAAGATGACCGACGTGCGGTATATTCATATTGATTCCTACAAAAGGGCATAGTTATCCCATTTGCCCAGAGTCACAACCTATTTTATCATTTTAACCCCTCTTTGTCAATAGTTTTCACAAAAAAAGTTCTTTTGTTTTGTTTATTTTTTCGACCCTTCGGGAATTTTTTCAAAATTTTTATATAAAAAAAGACACGAAAACCAAAAATTTCGTGTCTTTAGTCAAATATTTTTTATTGCTGCTTGGTCCTAAACACTTTACCGAGAAAGCTCCGAGCTTTTTTTCTGGTATCTGCAGTTCTCTGCATTATCGGAACCATATCAAGCTCCAGTGTAAGCCCCTTTGCAAGACGCTTTTTGTACTGCTTATAATCATAAAGCTCAATATTGGCAACGAACTCAAATACCGCAACATCCTCGAAATCATGTATGCTTCTGCCTGCCCAGTCGAGCTTTTCCATATATTCGTTATAAAGTATTTCCCAAAACTCTTCCTTTGCGCCCGAATCGATAAGATTGAATATCTTATAGCATCGGCTTGCCGTCATATTCAAGAATGCATTTGAAAGCGGCGCATAAAGTCCGTGCTGCATAAGAAATTCCTTAATTCGAAGATATATCATAGGCACTTGTGAAAAATACTTATGGAAGGTCTTCGCGCGTGACTGCTCCGAATAAACTCTATGGTGTATAAGAGTTTTAAACACCTTACTTACGCGTTCCGCAAGCGAAAGTGCTGTTATAACAAAATATACGTCCTCATAAAGCTTAACGTCGGGCAGAAACTGAAGCTTTTTATCAACTACAAACGAGGTTCTGAAAAGCTTATTCCACGCCGCACCGTTGGTAGAAAGAAATATATGATCGGGATGCTCGCTCTTTGACGTAACCTTTCCCGGCTCGTATATATCCTCATGCTCACTAGGCACAACATTTTCAAATATATCCTTACGAGTATTATATATATCGTACCCTGCTATCGCAATATCAAGATTATTTTCTACCGCTTCGCGGTAAAGATCTTCAAGGAAAGTCGGCTCAAAGAAATCATCCGCATCAAGAAATGCCATAAATTCGCCTCTTACACGGCGCAAGCCATTGTTGCGCGCAAGCGCGGGACCCGCATTCGTTTCGGTTACGATTCTTATTCGCTCATCCTTTTTTTGATAGTTTTTAAGTATTTCAAGAGAATTATCGGTCGATCCATCATCAACGCAGATAATCTCTATTTCACGAAGAGTTTGCTTTGTAACGCTCTCCATTGCAAGCGGGAGAAATTTGCCCTCGTTAAATATCGGCATAATTACCGAAACTTTAACCTCTCCGTCACCAACCGCAGGAATAACCTCTATACCGTCACAAACGGTGCTCTGCCCTGCATCACTTTTATTATGTGTTCTCATAATTCTTTCCATATTTAAAGCTGCGGCATGTTGCCGCGCCGATTTATTTAAAACTTATTAAGCAATTCTGCCAAATATTAAAAAACATTAACTCTTTTTCTATTTTAACATTAATTTAACAAAATGTCAATATGCAAGATTTGGACAGCAAAAATTTCATTTTTTACCCTAAAAATCAGATAAAAGTGGGGATTTCCGCCCCAAAACGAAAGAAAAACAGGAAGATATCCAAAGCGCGGGAGTTGACGTTTTTGGGAGTCCAAAATAACAAAAAACCGAATATGGGGGGTGTGTTTATCGCCTTTTTTGCGGCTTCAAAAGCAGATGATGAAAATCAGGCAAAAGCTCAACAATAAAAGTTTATAGAACATAGCAAGAGCCGTTCCGCGATGGGAACGGCTCGGTTTTTATTGAGTTTCGTTTTAATGCCACAAGGCACTTTTCTGCGTTTTATATAAAAACGCTTTATTATTCGGTGTAGTTATAGATTACGGTATAATCACCGGTGTTGGAATCCCAACCGAAACCTTTTGATATAGCTTTCCATTCTTCTTTGCTGCCGCGATAGTTTATTGTTGTAAGCTTTTCGCAATTATAGAACGCATCAGAGCCAATTGAGGTTACACTATCCGGGATTTCAACGCTCGTAAGGCTTGTGCAACAGATGAACGCATGCCAGCCAATCTCGGTTACGCTATCTCCGATTACAACACTCGTAAGGCTTGTGCAATTATTGAACGCATACCGACCAATCTCGGTTACGCTATCCGGGATTACAACGCTTGTAAGGCTTTTGCAATCACGGAATGCCTTAGAGCCAATTGTGGTAAGGGAGTTGCCTAAAGTCAACTCTGAAAGATTGGAACAACCATAGAACGCCCAATCGCCAATTGTGGTTACGCTATCCGGGATTTCAACGCTTGTAAGGCTTGTGCAATTAGAGAACACAGACTCGCCAATTGAGGTAAGGGAGTTGCCTAAAGTCAACTCTGAAAGATTGGAACAACCATAGAATGCATTGTTTCCAATCGTTTCGACGCTATCCGGAATTTCAACGCTTGTAAGGCTTGTGCAATTATTGAACGCATACCGACCAATCTCGGTTACGCTATCCGGGATTACAACGCTTGTAAGGCTTGTGCATTTATAGAACGCAGAAGCCTTAATTGAAGTTACACCTTCCGGAATAACAAGATCTGTTACGAGTTCATCGTTAAGATATAGATTTTTAGCACAATAAAGCGGGTTATCATAATAATAACCAAACTCTATATTACACCAAGCAGCGATATCGGTTATATTTACTCTCTCAAGGCTTGTGCATTTATAGAACGCACCCTTGTCAATTGCGGTTACGCTATCCGGTATAGTCACGCTTGTAAGGCTTGTGCAACCGCTGAACGCCAAAGAGCCAATTGTGGTAAGGGAGTTGCCTAAAGTCAACTCTGAAAGATTGGAACAACCATAGAATGTGCTGTTTCCCATCGTTTTGACGCTATCCGGGATTACAACGCTTGTAAGGCTTGTGCAACCGCTGAACGCCCCATTGCCAATTGTGGTTACGCTATTTCCGATTGTCACACTCGTAAGGCTTGTGCAATCACAGAACGCATTCGAGCCAATATAGGTTACGCTATCCGGGATTACAACACTCGTAAGGCTTGTGCAACCGCTGAACGCATCAGGGCCAATCGAGGTTACGCTATCTCCGATTACAACGCTTTTAAGGCTTGTGCAATTCAAGAACGCAAAATAGCCAATTGTGGTAAGGGAGTTGCCTAAAGTCAACTCTGAAAGATTGGAACAACCATAGAATGCACTAGTTCCAATCGTTTTGACGCTATCCGGGATTTCAATGCTCGTAAGGCTTGTGCAATAACGGAACGCAGATTTGCCAATCTCGGTTACGGGAACTCCGTTATAAGTGCTTGCGATTATGACATCGGTTGCTGTGCCCTTGTAACCTGTAACCGTTGCATAAGTGCCGTCGGCGGAAAGCTCATATATCACGCCTTCGGTGGCTTCGATTTCGGGTTCTTCGGGAGCTTCGCCGTTATCGGGAGCTTCACCGTTATCGGGAGTTTCTCCATCATCGGGAGTTTCTCCGCTATCCGGGGGTTCTCCGTTGTCGGGAGTTTCTCCATTATCGGGAGTTTCGCCGTCATCGGGAGTTTCGCCTACGTTCTCGTTATTCTCGTTGTCGGGAATTTCATCCTCGCCGCAGGC
>CAYRJG010000164.1:0-3968 GCA_964424525.1 uncultured Ruminococcus sp. | reverse complement strand
GCGGCCATGGCTTCCTTTGCAAGGGGCGAAGCCGATGTGATGGTGGCCACCACCGTCATTGAAGTGGGCGTGGATGTACCAAATGCCACCTTGATGGTCATTGAGGATGCAGACCGGTTCGGCCTTTCCCAGCTCCACCAGCTTCGGGGCAGAGTGGGCCGGGGTCAGGCGAAAAGCTACTGCATCATGACTTCCCACAACCGCAATCCGGAGACATTGCAGCGCTTAAAAGCCCTGTGCAAAACCACCGACGGCTTCAAAATCGCGGAGGAAGATCTGAAGCTCCGGGGTCCCGGCGATTTCTTCGGCTCCCGGCAGTCCGGCCTTCCGGCTTTCCGGGTGGCAGATCTGAGTTTCGACCTGGAGACCTTAAAGGAAGCCCAGGCGGCTTCCGCCCAATGGATCGAGGAAAACGGAACTTCCGACAGACCGGAGGCTCAGGCCCTGCGGGAGCGGATCGGAGAACTGTTCCAACGGGCAGAAGGTACTATGAACTGAGCGATAAATCCAAGAAAGGATTGAAATAATATGAAAAAAAGACTGACATTGGGCATTCTGGCGGTAGTTTTGCTGCTGGGTGTTCTGGCCCCCACAGCGTTTGCCGATGAATCCGTTTTGGACCGGCATATTGCTGACGGCACTTGCGGAGAAGATCTGACCTGGTCCCTGGACGGATACACCCTGACCATTACCGGCAGCGGTGCAATGGACGACGGCTGTCCCTGGATCGAGTACAAGGACCACATCGAGCATGTGGTGCTGGACGGCGAGATCACCACGATCGGTAAGGAAGCTTTTTACAAGTTTGACCGTCTGGAAACCGTGGACTTTGGCGATGCCCTGGTGGAGATTGGTGTTCGGGCCTTCTACGGCTGCGAGGACATCCAATACATTCATCTGCCGGATACGTTCCGCAGGTTCGGCGCGGAATGCTTCCGTAACTGCGAGAGCCTGCGGTATGTCTACTGCGACGGTCCTATGCCCAGCTTTAAAGACAGCTGCCTGTATACCGGGAATTTCATCATGGTGTTCTACCCCGGCAACAATCCCTGGCCCAATGAATATACCTCTCAGCTGGTGAACAACTTCGGCGGTCGTCTGGGCATCTCCATGGGCAGCTTTGATGAAAGCGCAGTGCTGGCTAACCTGGCAGAAGAGGACGAGGAAGCAACGGAAGAGACGGAAGCAGAGGAAACCGAGGAAGCAACGGAAGAGACTGTGGAGGAAACCACGGAAGTGACTGAGGCTCCCACTGAGGCACCTACGGTTGCTCCCACGGAGGCACCTACCGAGGCTCCTACTGAGGCACCTACGGTTGCTCCCACGGAGGCTCCTATGGAGACTGTTGCCGTGATGGCACAGACGGAAACAACGGAGCAGACAGAGGCAGCGCTGGATCTGCTTTCTGAAACCGAACCGGTTGTGGAGGAAAAGATTGAAAGCAAGAGCTGGATCGGCCTCGTGCTGATCGCCGGTGTGCTGACCTTCCTGCTGGCGGGCGCCATGATCTTCCGCGGCATGTCCCGGAAGGGTAGATATTGATTTATTGAAGATTGACTGTTCAGGACCGGCCTTTTGGCCGGTCCTTGTTTTTTGGAAAAACCTTGTATTTCAGGATACTATCTGGTATGATTGATGAGAAATATAGGCTGAAATTTCTGCCAAGGAGGGATCTTTGTGAAAAGAATTCTGAGCTTGCTGCTGGCAATGGTGATGCTGCTGTCTGCGCTGTCCGGCTGCGGCGGGACGCAGGAGGAAGCGGTTCAGGCGGCACCGGAGACGGACGGTGTTATGGAAACCACTGCGGCTCCCACCACCGAACCTACTACCGAGCCGACATTAAGTGCGGAGGAAGTGCTCTATCATTCTCTGCCTGACAGGATGAAGCAGGCTGTTGACGTGGGCCTGGTGGAGAGTTCCCAGCTGGAAGATTTGAGCCGGGTTGTCACCGTTGGGGAAGCCTCCGCCATGCTGCAGAAGGCATACGTCCATCGTACCGGTGTGGAAAGCAAGACGCTGAATGAACTGATGAATACCCCTCAATACGCGGAGCTTACTGCAGACCGGGGCTGGATTTTCGGTGTTCCTGGTCAGGTGGATATGGAACTGACAGATGGCGAAAGCTATGAGCATTACCAGCAGTGGTTTGATTACCTGAATAAGGGGCATACCAACTTTTTGTGGTGGTGCTTTGATGACCGATTGGGCATACATTCCATTTGGTTAGGAGAAGACAGCGAGTATTTTTATGCGAGTGTTTTTGGCCCGGATGTAACAGCATATGACCACGATGTATTTGATGCATTGATGGGAAATGGATCTGTCTATGGTCCGGAAAAGCCTACAGCGTATGCAGATGTGTATTCTTATGCGCTCAAGGTCTACGACAGTTCCAATGGTAGACGTTTTTTTGCATATGAGGACGGCTATATTAATCCAACTGATGCGTTGTCTGTTGCGGATGCTGCAGAATATGCTTTAATATTCCATAACTATCCCAACCCCATGGAAATTCCGGAATATGTGTTGCCGGAAGAAGTAGGAATATATAATACGAATATCATTACCGATGATTTGCTTAAGAAGGATACATCACTTCCCGATGCAAGCTGCAAATATCTGCCGGCTGAATGGCATGGTGTGGTTATGGATGACATGCAGGTCACAGAAGAACATACAATGCATCTGGACAATGAAATCTATGAGTACGAAATTCAGGCGGTGAAGGAGGCTGGTTTTAACTTTATCGGACTGAATCTTGATTTTAGTTGGCTTCAGAATTAGCGTCTCTGTGGCAGGCTGTTGCCCGCCGATATGCAAATATTCCCAATAAATACCTGAGTTTTACGTTGTTTACCGGCGATTATCCTGTGAAAGATTCACTGA
Source organism: uncultured Ruminococcus sp. (assembly GCA_964424525.1). Classification (GTDB taxonomy): domain Bacteria; phylum Bacillota; class Clostridia; order Oscillospirales; family CAG-272; genus UBA1740. Next base: position 1,082 of record CAYRJG010000164.1, on the reverse strand, counting down.
TCATTCCTTCGGTTGAGGCAATCCGCGCCGAAAGCCCTGACCGTTGTATTATTGCAGACATCTGCGGTTGGAAGATGAATTCCAGGACGTTTGCTGAGATGGGGGTTGCGCTGTCTTCCAGAGTGTGGGATATTGACAAGTATGGAAAAATCTTCAATCAGCGGGATTATTTTTCCTATAAAAGTGGAAAAGTCACAATGAGTGTCCACTGGGAAAATGCAATCAAAAACTTTGCGTGGCCTTATCGGGATACTATGGATGCGGAAATGTTGCTTTCTGCGGAGCGTTATGGAGGAGAAAGCTGTCATCAGGTTGCGGCAGTTGCTCAGGAGTTTGGCGTGGGATTTATGATTAGTAACTTTGGCGTAAATTCTACTTTCAATGGATTCGGTGCTTGGGCCAGTGGCCAGAAATTTTCCCGTTACCGTTACCCTGACGAAGAATATTTTGAAATGATCACGGATATTACCTCGGCTACAGAGAAGATGGGCTATGGTTGGTGCTTTGCGAATATGTACGGTCCTTATGGTGTGGCCTTTGGTATTCCGGCGATTATGACCTCTACTTATGTACAGGTGGAAGACTATCCTTACTATATCGATCAAGGGATGTTTGAACTGTTCCGCCGGATCAACGGCGTCTCCTGAAGCGGGATGTTGACCAAATCCACGAGTATTTAAAACTTTCTTAACAACTACCGGGAAAATCACCCATTTTGTGGTTTTCCCGGTGTTTTTTTTGTTGGGAACAGAAAGAAAAAAACAGTTGTAAGTTTGGCAAAAATGATGTAAAATAAGCAAAGTGAATATTATGAAAAACTATGCGAACTACTCGCTTTTGGAGGTACTATATTATGGAAAAACCCATTGTTCTGGTGATCATGGATGGTGTTGGCAAGGGCGACGGCGGCAGCGGCGATGCTGTCAAGGTTGCCAAGACCCCCACTCTGGACAATCTTCTGGCTACCTGCCCCCATACTTATCTGAAGGCTCACGGCACTGCCGTCGGTCTGCCCAGCGATGACGATATGGGCAACTCCGAAGTCGGTCACAACGCACTGGGCTGCGGCCAGGTCTACTCCC
>CAYRJG010000163.1:0-3984 GCA_964424525.1 uncultured Ruminococcus sp. | reverse complement strand
TACGGTCAGTACAACATTCAGTGTAACGGTATAGGCCCGGGTTACATAGCACCCCCCCAGACCGCACCTCTTCGTGAGAAGCAGGCAGACGGCTCGAAGCATCCCTTCGATAGCTTCATTACCGACACCAAGACTCCCGCAGGCAGATGGGGCGATCCCGAAGACCTCGCAGGTCCCGCAGTATTCCTCGCATCTAATGCATCCGACTTTGTAAACGGTCAGATTCTCTACGTTGACGGCGGAATACAGGCGTATTTCGGCAAGCAGCCCTCCTAAGGGGTATAAATTCCGCAATACGTCAGAATAGCCATCGACTTGTTGCCCTCGACATAGGTAACTATGCCATCGGGCTTCGCGCTCGGCTATCTTTGTATCGCGAAATTTCTCCTCCCTTAATTTTCGGTTGTATAAATTGCCGTATGCTTCGTTGTCGGGCGATTTGCTCAAATCGCCGTAGATAACTACGGCTTCATTTCACTCACGCCCTTACGCCTCGCCTACGACGATTTCTCCTAACCGAAAAAGCTTAAAAATTTGAAAATATTTTAAAATAGGCGATTTGCTAATAAGTCGCCTATTTCTTCTAAAAACGTCTTTTTAAATTAAGGATGCTAAAATGAAAAATTACAATCAAATAGTTGCGGAAAACCGCGCGTGGCTTGAGGAAACCTTCTCGCTTATCGATAAAAAGATGCAAGCGGTAACGCTTCGCTCGCGTGATAAGCTTCCCGACGGTGTTGACGAAAAGGGTGTTCACATCGACCGTCAGCATAATGACAGAAACGGTTGGACAAACGGTTTCTTTGGCGGTCTTAACTGTATTCTTTATGAATACACGAAAAATGAGGAATACCTCAAAACCGCAAAGTCATCCGAACTTTTGCTTGATCCCGCGCTTGCGACCTTTGACCTTCTCAATCACGACGTTGGATTTATATTCCATCTCGTTTCGGGCGCGCTTTATACCCTCACCGGGGATGCCGAGTCGAGAAGAAGAAACCTCTTTGCGGCGGCAACTCTTTCCTCTCGCTTCGTTATGGGTGCGGATTTCATCCGCGCTTGGAATCCTTGGACTCCGGGCGATGAGCAGGCTCATAACTGGTCTATTATCGACTGCCTTATGAACCTTCCTCTGCTTTATTGGGCGTCCCGTGAGCTGAAGGATGACCGCTTTAAGAGAATTGCTATGGCGCATGCCGATATGGCTATCCGCGATCACCTTCGCCCCGATGGCTCGGTGAAGCATATCGTTGAGCACGATAGAGAAACAGGTCTTGCAGTTCGTGACTACGGCGGACAGGGCTGTGCAGACGGTTCATCCTGGTCGCGCGGTCAGGCTTGGGGACTTTACGGCTTTACTCTTTCTTATATCCATACGGGTGAGGAGCGATACCTCGACGCCGCAAAGCTTATCGCAAATTACTTTATCGCAAACGTATGTGACGATTGGCTTCCTCGCATAGATTTCCGCGCTCCGTCCGAGCCGGTTTACTACGATTCCACCGCAGGCGCGTGCGCCGCGTGCGCTCTTATTGAGCTTGGAAAGCGCCTTCCCGAGGGTGAGGGCGGTATGTACGTTAACGCCGCTATCAATATGCTCCGCGCGATGCGCGAGAAGTTTGCAAACTTCGACCCCGCAACCGACGATATGATAGGCTACGGCTCCGTGCGCTACCCGAAGGAAGGCTATACCGAAAAGAGTGCCGGCGTACATAAATCAATCATCTATGCCGATACCTTCTATACCGAGGCAATAGTTAAGCTCCTCGGCACGGATTTTAACATTTGGTAAGGCAGTCGGCGCAAACTAACTACGAACACAGTTAAGCCGACCTTAGAGAATTCGCAAATTGGCACCTAAACCAATTTGCCGCAGGTGTGCGGTACCGAATTCTCGTTAGGCTATCCGTTAAACGATTAATTATCGTTTTTTGCGAAGTGAAACCTATTAAAAACCTTCAACCAAAAAACAAATTGCCGCGATATACGGCAGATTGGAGAAAAATGAAAAACTATAACGAGCTTCTTTCCGAAAACCTTGCTTGGGCAAAGGAAACCTTTGCAAAGGTTGATAAAAAACTCTCCGCTATGGCGGTTCGTTCACGCGATAAGGTGCCTGACGGTGTTGACGAAAACGGATTCCACGTAGAGAAGTACAGAACCTGGTGGACAAACGGATTCTGGGGTGGACTCAACCTTATGATGTATGATTACACAAAGAACGAGGACTACCTCAAGTGCGCAGAGTCCAATGAGAAGATAATGGACGAGGCACTCCGTCAGGTTGACGTAATTCACCATGACGTTGGATTTATGTGGCATCAGCTTTCCGTTGCTCACTATAACCTTACCGGTGATATGGAATCAAGAAGAAGAGGACTTTTTGCGGCAGCAACTCTTTCTTCAAGATACGTAATGCCCGATGATCACGGCATCGGCTTTATAAAGGCATGGAACGGTGAGGGCGCATACAACTGGTCTATCGTTGACTGCCTTATGAACCTTCCTCTCCTTTACTGGGCATCCAGAGAGCTCAAGGATGACAGATTCAAGAGAATAGCTATGGCTCACGCAGATATGGCTATCCGCGATCATATCCGCCCCGACGGCTCTGTTGTTCACATCGTTGAGCATTCAAGAGAAAACGGTGAGTGCATCAAGACTCACGGTGGACAGGGCTACGGTGTTGGCTCTACCTGGTCGCGCGGTCAGGCTTGGGGACTTTACGGCTTCGTTATCTCCTACATCCACACAGGTGAAGAAAGATATCTCGATGCAGCAAAAAGAGTAGCAAACTACTTTATCGCAAACTGCACAGACGATTGGCTTCCCAGAGTTGACTTCCGCGCTCCCTCCGAGCCCGTATACTACGACTCTACCGCAGGCGCATGCGCGGCATGCGGAATGCTTGAGCTTGCAAAGCGTCTTCCCGAAGGCGAGGGCGGTATGTATATGAACGCGGCAATCAAGATTCTCAAGGCTATGACAGAATCCTTCTGCAACTTTGACCCCGCAAACGACCACATGCTCGATTTCGGCACGGTTCGTTATCCCGTTCCCGGTCAGTTCGATGAGAAGCAGGCAGGCGTTCACATCTCCATCATCTACGGTGACTACTTCTACACCGAGGCACTCCTTAAGCTCCTCGGCTCGGAATTCTATACTTGGTAAACGGTCGGCGCGAGCCGAGTGCGAACACAGTTAGCCGACCTCTAAAAATTCGCAAATTGGCACCTTAACCAATTTGCCGCAGGTGTGCGGTACCGAATTTTCGTTGAACTACCATTAAACGATTGATTATCGTTTTTTGCGAAGTGAAACTTCCGAATTTTCAGCAAATTTCATAAAAATAATAAAAATAGCAAAAGAGGAAAAGTATCGTGCTTTTCCTCTTTTTAAGTTTATTTCCGCGCCTTTCATAAGTAAAAAATTCGTATTTACACCTTTTTGTCGAAAATATCCCGCTTTGCGGAGCAAATAGATTTATGTTTTTTCTTTTCATTTGCATTTTCGAGCTTTTATTTATATACCGCATTGACTTTCATAAAGTTTTGTGCTAAAATGATACTGCGACACAATCGAATAATTTCTCAAAAGGGGTGTACTATGCCATTTTAGTACTTCCATTCTTTTCTATACCTTTTTTGAGAAATAGTTAAGAGATTGTGTCGCAGCAAAGCGAAGTACATGATGGGGTGCGCTCGTTTTGCGAGCGCATTTTTTTTATTTCCATCGAAAATTTCAAAAAAACTTTTTTATGAAAGGAAACCAAAAAAATGAAAAGAATTTTAACGTTGCTATTGGCAACAATTCTCGTTCTCGGCACGCTTTTTGCATTCACCGCCTGCGGCGGCGAAACGCCCGAGCACGTACATACTGCGGGCGCAGCGGTAGAAGAAAACCGAGTTGAAGCGACATGCAAAGCGGTGGGTAAATATGACGAAGTAGTCTACTGTACCGTATGCGAAGGCGAAGTTTCACGCA
>CAYRJG010000162.1:0-4026 GCA_964424525.1 uncultured Ruminococcus sp. | reverse complement strand
AAAGCGCTTTGTTGAGCGTGGGGAATAGTTCGGGGATGAAAAGTCTGAAATAGGTGGCTTTTGAATAGTAATCCCTGGTGTGAAGCCTCGAAGATATGGTGTTAAGCTTTTCCGTGATATCAATGAAGAAAATTTCAAACCAATCCGAGGAGTAGTCCTTTTGAATTCTGATTTTATATTCTTCGGAAATGTCTGTGTTCAAAACGTTTATGTTATAATTCCTCGTTTTGTCGCAATTTTCCTTGATAGAAGCAAGCGTAACCGCAAGATAGGGAACGTATCCGGTGTCGCAGGAAAAAAACAGATTAACCGTTTCTCTTGTCATTGGTGATGTTCTCCTTTAAAATTACTTGTTGATTTAATGTCATAATTGAATTCGCAATCACTAAGTAGCGTGCGTTGGCGAATCATCTCTTGTATTCTTTCGGAAAGCTCATCGGCTCTGTTTTTATATGGAATTGATGTATCCGCATAAAAGGGACCGTCAATATATGAAATAGCTCGCGGCTTTTTTCTTTTCGCACCCTTTTGATAGGTCGTTGTGAGCGTGAAAATCGGCTCATTAAAATCAACCGGAAGTTGCATATAATCGTTTGAAAAAAGGAATTTATCGTTACCGTGAGGTTTGATTTGTTTTTTGGAATAAATGACCGCAACCGAGCCGTTTAATAATTCTTTTTCAATCGCATCTTTATAAAGCCTTAAATTATCTTTATCTTTGGGGAGGGATATTATACCCTGTATTCTTTTGAAGGGCGGGGAAGAGATGGAACTGTTTTCATCAAATTCGGAAATCGTATAAACGCGTTTTTTTGAAAAGGAAACGCTTGGAATCAAAAATTCGGCTGCCCTGCTCGGATAATTGGAAAAAAGAAAAAATCCGCGCTCTGCTTTCTTTGTCACTCTTTTATTCTTGATTTTGTGGCGAAGGGTAAGGCGGCAACGTATGGTGAGTGGGGGGATGGCAAAGGAACGGTATAAAGTAAAGCGCAACCTTAAAAATAAGAATCTTTTTTGTGCGTTCTTTCGTTCTTTGCGTGTAGAACAGATATCTTCTTTTGAGAGTGGCGCATATTCTTTGCAAATGCATCTCTTGTATTCGCTTTTTTTATAGCCAATGCTTTCTGTATTCAAGCCGCAGTTACCTCGCTTCCTTTTGGAATAATATAACGTGTATCGTTCGTAATATTATTTATTTCAGTACGTGTAGAGTATAATTCAATTTAAAAATAATTTCAAGAGGTTTATCCAAAAAAGTATGTCTACAGTTTTGACCTGTAAAAATAGAACTCGGGACGCAAAAAGAGAATCTCTCGTCGGCACTCTCGCAAAGCGAGAATTGAGAGAAAATAAGGCTAAATTTGCCACAAATATTGACTTTTGGGTAGAATTATGTTAAAATAAAGTAGAATGTTTTATAAATGTAAATGTTTATTTGCATATTGCTTTTCTTTTGTTTGATGCTTCAATTTTGTGTGAGTATCATCAATAATTAAGTTGAGGTTTTGAAAAGTTGAACGATATAAAGGAAATAATAAGAACGAACTTGGTTGTTCTTCGTAAAGAGCATAAGCTTACACAGCTGGAGCTTGCTGAAAAAATAGGCTATTCGGATAAAGCCGTTTCACGCTGGGAAACCGGAGAGGTCATCCCCGATGTTGAAACGCTTTCGTCAATTGCTAATTTATATGAAATTCCTATTACCGTGTTTTTTGAGGAATACGATAAAAAAACGTTTCAAAAAAAGACGTTTCGAGATATGGACTTTGGAAAAAAGATTGCGGTTTTCTTTCTCTTGGAGGTTGTTCTTTGGTATCTCGGTATAATGTTTTTCATCTACCGCAATACATATTTTGAAGGAAGAAACTGGTTGATATTTATTTGGCTCGTTCCTGCGAGCTTCGTTGTCGGCCTTTCCTTTAATTTCAAGTGGGGAACAAAGCTTCTAACCTGTATTTTGCAGTCCGGACTCTGTTGGTCATTTTTGACAGCGCTCTATCTCCAACTTTTAGATTATAATCTTTTTATGCTTTTTGTTTCGGGTGTTCCGATGCAAGCCGCAATAATTCTTTGGTTTTATATTCGTTCACCTAAAAAAAGCGAGCTGGCAAGATTTCAGAATGACGAATAATATAAAAAAGCTCTCCGCCCATATTATGTGGCAGAGAGCTTTTTTCATAAATCAAGGGGTTACTATAAATGTAAATTTATATTGAAGATTTTAGATAAATATTGACACAGCGCGTGTTTTTGAATAAAATATTTTCGTGGGAGGTGACTATATTGTCCGAAAAGAAGAAAACGATTCTTAAACTTATAATATCTGCGGCTGTGCTGGCTGTCGTTATTCTCGTAGGATATTTTTTATTGCGCCATTTCGGACTTACTGATATCAGCCGTGATGAAATACAGAGCTATATAGAGTCAACGGGTGCTATCGCACCGCTTATTTATATACTTATAAGCTTCTTGCAAGTAACTTTTATTCCGATTCCTGCGTCAATCACAATTATCGCAGGTAATTACGTTTTCGGCGTATGGGGAGCGTATCTATATTCCTACGTTGGTATGATGCTCGCGTCAATCCTTGCGTTTTACCTTGGAAGATGGATAGGAAGACCGTTTGTCAACTGGCTTGCGGGAAGCAAGGAAAAAGTTGATGAGTGGTTATTAAAGCTAAAGGGAAGGGAAAAGATTCTGCTTTTTTATATGTTTTTCTTGCCCCTGTTTCCCGACGATCTTCTCTGCTCGATAGCAGGTATGCTTCCCATAACAATAGGCACGTTTACCGTTATGCAGCTAATAACCCGAGCTACCTCGATTGGTACAACGCTGGTTTTTATGTCCGGAGCAGTTCAAGGCTGGGCATATGTTATCTGCCTTGTGATCGGCGCGCTTTCTATTCCGGTGTTCGTATATTGCTATAAAAACGTTGATAAGGTCAATGCCTTCTTTGCTCGCATATCTCAAAAGCTTCGAAAAAAATAAAAAGATGCAAATTTTTAAAAGTTGCATCTTTTTTATTTGCAAATATTTTTACGGTATGCAAAATTTCACTGTGTACCGAATTATTCAAATACAAATGGTAAAACATTTGAATGAAAGGGGAATATATATGAATTTTTTTACCTATGAAAAAATAATGCAATTTCAAAACCATTTGCTGGAAGAAGAAAAATCGGATTCAACCGTCAATAAGTATGTTAGAGAGGTAAAGCTGTTTAAAAATTGGTTAGGTGAAGGCGAACTTACCAAAACCGCTGTTTTGGCATATAAAAGCCATCTCGTAGAATGCTTCGCGCCCAAAAGTGTAAACGTAGCACTTTCATCACTTAACTGTTTTTTCAATTTTATTGAGCGCTATGATTTAAGAGTGAAAAATCTGAAAATTCAAAGACAAATTTTTTCATCTTCCAATAAAGAACTTTCAAAATCCGAATATGAGAGATTACTTGCTGTAGCAAAACGCAAGAAAAACGAGCGGCTTTATCTATTAATGCAAACTATATGTTCAACGGGAATACGCGTTTCGGAAGTGCGCTACGTTACCGTTGAATCGGTTTTATGCGGTATGGCAGAAATCAATTGTAAAGGTAAAATCAGGCGTGTCTTTTTTCCAAAGCAACTATGCAAAGTTCTTGTAAAATATGTAAAAGAGCAAAAAATTAAAAGCGGCTCGATATTCGTAACAAAAAACGGGAAACCGCTAGATAGGTCCAACGTTTGGAGCGATATGAAGTGCTTGTGTCTTGCCGCCGGCGTTCCTGAAGAAAAGGTGTTTCCTCATAATCTTCGTCACCTCTTTGCGCGAACGTATTATACTCATCAAAAGGATATTGTAAGACTTGCCGACATTTTGGGTCATTCGAGTGTAAATACAACACGAATTTATACGATGGAAAGCGGTGAAATTCATCGAAATCAAATACAAAAGCTTGGACTTTTATTTTCATAATTAAAAAATAAAAATCACCACATAATTTAACTTATGTAGTGCAAAATATAAGATTACATAAAAATTATAGC
>CAYRJG010000161.1:0-4080 GCA_964424525.1 uncultured Ruminococcus sp. | reverse complement strand
ACCGAGGATTCCGAGTGTGAGATGTACTATTATGCTACAGAAGTTTTGACCGATGCAGGATATTTGCACTATGAAATATCAAATTATGCAAAAATGGGATTTTGCTGTCGACATAATTTAAAGTATTGGCGCGCAGAGGAATATATTGGAGTTGGACTTGCGGCACATTCTTTTTTTAAAAAATATCGATATTACAATCCCTCATCTTTCAATGAATATTTTTCGCTCTCTGTACAAAAATATTTATCGGAAGAATATGTTGATAAAGAAACCGAAGAATACGAGTATGTAATGATGCGGTTAAGACTTTCAGAAGGGGTTACTCTTTCGGAATATCGTGACCGTTTCGGTCATGACTTTTTAGAGGGAAGGGAGCAGATGATTTCCGAATATCAAAAATTAGGTTTCGTGACGTGTTCCGATAATCGTTTTGCTCTGACCGAAAAAGGATTTTACATCAGCAACACAATTCTTTCACAGTTACTTTAAAATACTATCTTGACAATGCGGTTAAGATAGTATAAAATATATACAGAGTTAAAAATATCAAATTGAATTGGAGATATTAAAATGGCAGACATCGAAAAGAACATACCCGAAGGGGTTGAAGAATCTCCTGTATTTACTCTTACCGACGAAGAAACCGGTGAGGAAAAGGATTTCGATCTACTCGCGCGTGCTGAGTTTGATGATAACGTATATTTCGCTCTTGCACCTACCGATGAGGATTGCGATGAATACGTAATTCTTAAGGTTCACGAAGATGGAGATGATCTTCTTTTGGAGAGCGTTGATGACGATGATGAATTTGAAAAGGTTGAGGAATATTTTAACGATCTTTTCTTTAACGAAATCGACTACGATAATTAATTATTCTACATATCCTGCGTGGTGCGTGATATTGTGATATTTGGACCTACGAACAATTAAAGGGAGCTTGGAACTTCCGTTGTCGGGATGCAGGCCTCCTGCTAGGAACTGTCACAGACCTTCCGAAGCAGACGTTGGAAGCGCAAAGCAACAGAGAGAGCACCCACCTGTAACAAACAGGGTTAAAAATTGCCTTACACGGCCTCGCGGGTAACAAAAAAGGAGCGTATGCTCCTTTTTTGTTTTTTTATATCTTTTTCCTTTAGTTGCTTAATAAATTAAGTATTTTATCGGCTTATCTTTCATATAATCTAACAAAAGAAAGATCTTTAAAAGGGGAAGATATGAATAAGGACATTGTGGGGCTTGATAAAGATGCCATTGAGAAATCAAGGGAAAAACATGGCGCCAATATATTTGCAAAGGAAAAAACCAAAGGCTTTTTTAGAAAGTTTTTGGAAAATTTAAATGACCCAATAATCAAAATTTTAATAATTGCATTAGTGATTGAAGTAGTATTTACCTTTGGTAATTGCAATTATTTTGAAGTTGGTGGAATTGTACTTGCTATACTTATAGCCACGGTAGTATCAACTGCTTCCGAGCACGGAAGCGAAAAAGCATTTGAAAAAATGCAAGCCGAAACTTGCGGTGGCATTGTAAGAGTGCTGCGTGACGGAATACAAAAGGAAATAAATTCCGAAGAGCTTGTTGTGGGAGATATTTTATATCTTTCGGCGGGGGAAAAGGTGCCGGCAGACGGAACTGTGATTTGGGGCAAGATAAGCGTTGATCAATCCGCATTGAACGGCGAAAGCCGTGAGGTGTCAAAATCTGTTGTTAAAAACGAAGAACAATGGGATTTATCAAGCAAGAGCAAGGTGTATAGTGGAACTGTTGTAACCTACGGAGATGCAATAATAAAGATAGGCAGAGTCGGTTCCGAAACCTATTATGGAATGGTTGCAAAAGATGTTCAAAGTGAAACGCGTACAAGTCCGTTAAAGCTTCGCCTTTCGGGGCTTGCCTCGCAAATAAGTAAACTCGGATATGTTATAGCTATTATTGTTGGGGTAGTATATCTACTAAATGCAATAGTTGTCGATAATGGATTTTCTCTTACTCAAATTGTTTTCTCTCTTCGCGATTTTAAGGGAACACTTTCAATCCTGATTCATGCGCTAACTTTGATGATAACTGTAGTAGTTGTTGCAGTCCCTGAAGGACTGCCCATGATGATAACCGTTGTTTTGTCTGCCAATATGAAAAAGATGCTCAAAGATCACGTGCTTGTCAAGAAATTGGTCGGAATCGAAACAGCGGGGTCATTGAATATATTATTTACCGATAAAACCGGAACGATAACTACCGGTGAGCCGCGTTGTGAGCGAATCGTTTCTTGTGATGCCATTTATAAAAGTATGGCTGCGCTCAGAAAAGCATCACAGCTACATAATCATCTTGTAATATCGGCAATTTATAATACTGCTTCTTACATAAGCGGTGGATTCGTTATAGGCGGAAACGGAACTGATAGGGCAATTACAGAGTACTTTAAATCCGAAAAGTACCAAAACCAAAAAATAAAATCGAAAGAATCATTTTCCAGTGATAAGAAAACATCATCGGTAACTCTTTCGAATGGTGATGTATATATAAAAGGAGCACCGGAAATCATTCTTTCTGCTTCAAAATATGCTTTGGATTCACGCGGCAATATATCTGCCATTGATAAAAAAACAATAGAGATGAGCTTGAGAGAATGCGCTTTAGCAGGAAATCGTATTGTGGCGGTCGCGTTCAAGAGAGCAAATATGGACTCATATGCGTTTGTGGCTCTTATAGTGTTGCGAGATATGCTCAGACGTGATACATCGTCTGCTATCAATGATATGAAAAGAGCAGGCGTACAGATAGTCATGCTAACGGGTGACGGAAAAGATACCGCTACAGCTATCGCAAAAGAATGCGGTATTTTATCGGGCAACTCGGATGAAATTGTATTAACATCACGAGAGTTATCTGCTCTCTCTGATGAAGCGGTTAAGGAGATAATTCCCAAACTGCGTGTTTTGGCGAGGGCTTTGCCGCAGGATAAAACCCGACTTGTAAGACTATCGCAGGAAATGCAGTTGGTAGTTGGAATGACGGGTGACGGCATAAATGATGCTCCTTCACTAAAACTTGCAGATGTGGGATTTGCTATGGGTGGCGGTACCGATATTGCAAAAGGCGCAGGAGATATAGTTATATTAAATAATAGCATATATGCCATTAATCGAACTATACTTTACGGCAGAACGATTTTTAAGTCAATTAGAAAATTTATAACTTTTCAGTTGGTTATGAATCTGGCTGCCTGCGGAATTTCGCTTATCGGTCAGCTTATTGGAATCGAAACTCCAATTACCATAATACAGATGTTGTGGGTAAACATTATTATGGATACGCTTGGCGGATTGGCATTTGCAGGTGAGCCCGCGCTTGAATACTATATGAAAGAAAAGCCTAAACGTCGCGATGAACCTATTCTTACGAAGGAAATGATATTCAGAATTTTGTGTATGGGAACATACACGCTTGCTGTTTGTGTAATTTTCTTAAAATCACCATTTTTTAATTCGCTTTTTTACGGTAAAAATTCAGAATTGAGATTTCTCACCGGATTTTATGCACTTTTTATTTTTCTTGGAATATTTAATTGTTTTTGCTCAAGATGCGAGCGAATGTGGGTGTTATCCAATATAGGGAAAAATAAACCGTTTATTGTCATAATGCTTTTGATATCATTGATTCAAATTATTATGGTTTATTACGGTGGAAACTTGTTCAGAACAACTCCGTTAAGTTTTAAAGAGCTTGCAACCGTTATTCTTTTGGCATTTAGTATTATCCCATTTGATACGATAAGAAGAATTTACGTAAAGTTGAGAGTGAAAAAATGATTTCGTTAAATAAAAAGATGATTATCGGCGATAAATGCCGATAATCATCTTTTTTGGAGCAGGCAACGGGAATCGAACCCGCACAGTCGGCTTGGGAAGCCGAAATTCTACCACTAAACTATGCCTGCATACCATTTATCTATATTTTACTATATTATCGGTTAAAAATCAATATGACTGTAAAATTATTTGTAACAAAATTTCATTACAAAATTACAATTTGTCAAGAGTAAATGCGAAAAATCTTGAAATAGTATAAATTTGT
>CAYRJG010000160.1:0-4111 GCA_964424525.1 uncultured Ruminococcus sp. | reverse complement strand
GTATCTATATCGATCCTCCCTACAACACAGGTAATGAAGGTTGGGTATATAACGATAACGTTAACGATCCTAAAATCAAGAAATGGCTCGGTGAGGTTGTTGGTAAAGAGGGCGAGGATTTATCGCGCCATGATAAATGGCTTTGCATGATGTATCCACGTTTGAAGCTGCTTCACAAATTGTTGTCAGATGAAGGTGCTATTTTTATTAGTATAGATGACAATGAACTATATAGTTTGAAATATATTTGTGATGAAATTTTTGGATCATCAAACTATATTTCGGTAATAACGCGTCCTACTGGAACGCATACGGGCGTTGTCAATAGAGCTATAGTTGGAGAATCCGATTATATTTTGGTGTATGCAAAGAAACTCTCCTTGGCTACAATCGATGGACTTCCCTTGACAGAAAAAGATACTAAAATATATGATATGGAGGATGAATACGGGCGTTTCTTGATAAGACCATTGCGCAGAACAGGTGGAGAAAACCGAAGAGAAGATCGCCCAAATATGTATTTTCCTATCACCGCTCCCGACGGAACACAAGTGTATCCTATTGGCCCAACAGGCTATGAAAGTAGATGGATTTGTAATCCCGAAGGATATGAATATTTTAAAAAAGAAAATCGCATTTATTGGAAGCAAATTACAGATGGTGATGAAACCAAATGGCAAGTGTATCAGAAATTTTACCTTGAGGACAAGAAACGTGCCGTGTCAAATCTTTGGGATGATCTCGAGGGAAACAAGAAGGCAACTCGCGATGTAAGAGCTGTGTTTGCCGCGGAGGATATGTCATTTGATTTTCCAAAGCCAGTCCAACTTATTGAACGTATTATACAAATAGCAAATGACGAATCGGCAATCATACTTGATTCGTTTGCGGGTTCAGGCACAACAGCTCATGCCGTACTCAATATGAATAAGTTTGATGGCGGCAACCGTCAATTCATTCTTGTGGAAATGATGGATTATGCCGAAAGTATTACTGCCGAACGTGTAAAGAGAGTTGTCAGCGGTTATGGTGAAGGCAAAAATGCAGTCAAAGGCACAGGCGGCAACTTCAGTTTCTATGACCTTGGAGATACGTTACTCCTCCCCGACGGTAATCTGAATGAAGATGTCGATGAAATAAAAATCCGTGATTACATTTGGTACACGGAAACGAAAGAGCCGATGACGGATGTTGTTTCTGAGGACGAGCCTTATTGCCTCGGTACGAGCCGCGATACAGCCTACTACTTCTATTACAAGAAAGACGAAATTACCACACTTGATTATGATTTCCTCTCAACTGTGAAAACAAAGACGGCGGGATATATTATTTACGCCGACCTTTGCACCATTTCCGACGAGGAGCTTAAGAAGTGGAATATCACATTTAAGAAAATACCGAGAGATATAGCGAAAGTTTAAAGAGGAACTATATGAGTTATACATATTGGTTGCCCGATGCAAATGGGGCAAAAAAAGATTATACAACAGAATCAAATGCGGTGGTCATCATCGGCGCTAATGGTGCTGGCAAAAGCAAATTGGGTGCGTGGATTGAACAAAAAAGCATGGTATCCGTGCATAGAATAGCAGCGCAAAGAAGTTTGAACTTTCAAGAGAATACTCCTCTAAAAAGTTATTCTCAAGCAGAGGCTGGGTTCTTTTATGGTGGAGATACACACAGCAGAAACAAAGGCGCAAGATGGAACTACGGGAATTCATATACGACTCAATTAGTTAACGATTTTGACGATGTTTTATCTGCTATGATAGCATTAAGAAACAATGCCAATGACAAATTTGTTGCTGAGTGTAAAACGGCAGAAGCAGAAAACAAAACCAAGCCAAATACACCCAATACTGTTATAGATAAGTTGCAAGAAATATGGAAAAGTGTTTTCCCTCATCGCGAGCTGATATATGATGATGCAAAATTTTATGCTTCTTTTGTAAAGAACGGAAATGAAGTCAAATATTCAGCCAATCAAATGAGCGATGGAGAACGCGCGGTTTTATATCTCACATCACAAGTTCTATGTGTTCCTCAAAATAAAATTTTAATCATGGACGAACCGGAGATACATCTGCATCGGTCTTTAATCAATCGACTTTGGGTTGCATTGGAAAATGCTCGAAAAGATTGTTTGTTTATTTATATTACGCATGATACACAATTTGCTGCACTTCATAGTCATGCCGATAAAATATGGGTGCAAAGTTTTGATGGAGCGAATTGGAATCTTCAAAAACTCGAAGATAGCGATCTTCCTGAAGAATTGTTGCTTGATATATTAGGTAACCGCAAGAATGTTCTTTTTGTGGAAGGTGAAAAAGACAGTTACGATAGCAAATTATATTCTGTTCTTTATCCAAATTATTATGTCGTACCATGTGGTAGCTGTACCCAAGTAATCGCACGCACAAAAGCATTTAAGAATAATCCCACTCTGCATCATTGTTCTGTATACGGTATTATTGATCGCGATTTTCGTTGCGATTATGAAATCGAAAAATACAAAGAAGATAACATATACACAATTAATGTGGCAGAAGTTGAAAATCTGTTTTTGGTTGAAGAACTTCTTCGGCTCATTGCAACGCATCTTGCTACCGATGTGGAAAAAGTATTTGCTGATATAAAGAAATACGTTGTCGATGAACGTTTTGCCAATCAAATCACAGGGCAAATATGCGAAAGCGTAGTAGCTCAAATAAAATACAAATTAACTTGTGCTGAAATATCGAAAAAGAACGAAACCGAAGCCAAAACCACTTTGGAATCTACACTTGCATCAATAAATTATGACGATATTAAAGCACAAGAAGAAACCAAATTCAAAGATGCATTGAATAGTGGTAATTATGCACAAGTCCTTCGCGTTTTTAATAAAAAGCAAATTTCAAAAACGATAGGTCATTATTTTGGACTTAACGATGATGCGTATTGTCAATTTGTAATTAATCTTTTAAAAACAGATAAAAAAGATGAAATTATTGCGGCACTACTACCATACCTTCCTACAGAAGTTCCGAGAGGAGAAACGGTTTAATGGAATTAAAAGTATATCAGAAAAACGTAATAAAAGACCTGTCGCGCTATCTTGAACTGTTGCTCGAAAAGCAAAGTGCCGGCGCGGCATATACAGCTCTTTGGAACGAGAAGAACGTTATGGTCGGTCTCAATGGTATGCCTAACTATAACGACGTTCTCAAGGGTGTGCCCAATGTATGCTTCAAAGTACCTACGGGTGGCGGCAAGACATTCCTTGCGTGCAATTCCATCAAACCCATATTTGATTCGATGCCCAATATGCGTGCAAAGGCTGTTGTTTGGCTCGTGCCTTCGGATGCCATTCTGTCGCAGACCTTGTCTGCGCTCTCTTCTGCCGATCATCCCTACCGTCAAAAGCTCGATGTGGAATTTGGCAGTCGCGTAGAGGTGTATTCTAAAGAACAGCTTTTGAACGGTCAGAATTTTAATCCCACATCCGTAACGGAACAGTTATCGGTGTTCGTATTAAGCTACGACTCCTTCCGCACGAGCAAAAAGGACGGTCGTAAAGCATATCAAGAAAACGGCAATCTCGCCGCATTTGCAAAATACAATGCTAACTCCGATGTGCTTTTGGAAGATACCGATGAAACGGCACTGATTCAGGTAGTGCGTCAACTCAATCCTGTGGTCATTGTGGACGAAAGCCACCATGCGACCTCGAATTTGAGCATTGAGATGCTTAATAACTTCAATCCGTGCTTTGTGTTGGATTTGACCGCTACACCGAAAAAAGGCAGCAACATTATATCTTTCGTTGATGCGACCGCGCTGAAGAAAGAAAACATGGTTAAGCTTCCCGTTATCGTATATAACCGCAAGGCGCAGACCGACGTATTCGGCGATGCCATCAGCATTCGTATGAAGCTAGAAGCCGCCGCTATCAAGGAACAGGAGAAGTCGGGTAGATATATCCGTCCCATCGTACTGTTTCAGGCACAGCCCAAAGTTGGTGCGGAAAGCACTACCTTTGATAAGATCAAAAAGCAGTTGATGGATTTCGGTATATCAAAATCCGCCATTATGGAATACGTTTCAGGAAAGCGTAGGCACACCGCAC
>CAYRJG010000159.1:0-4180 GCA_964424525.1 uncultured Ruminococcus sp. | reverse complement strand
TGTATATTCAAAGAATCTCATTATTTACTTTGCTCGTCGCTATAACAAAAATCTCATATCGGTTTTGTGAGAATTTTTAATTTTGTTAAAAATTCTCAGCAGTCGCCAACGCTGTGTTAGCACAAATTTTACGGCGACTATGCGCGTCGCGACGGGATGTTAAGCTTTGAAAAGCTTTTACTTGTGCAAAAATTACAAAAACAAGCGCCAAAATACAAATTAATGGCACTGCTTATTGTGAAAAATATAGAAATTGAGAGTTGTAATATGCGCTTTTATTGACACAATTCCATAATTTATGTTAAAATGAATTGAGGATACTATGTTGTGATTTGCTTCAAAATTATCGGTGCCGGGTATTGTAGCTGTGGGCGCATATGTTTTATTATGAATTATTGAAGCACTGCTTTTTTAGGTTTAAAGGCGGTTAATCGGTTGTTTTAAAATGGGGAGGAAAGCATTGATATGAAAAATATTATGGAAATTATGGATATGCATTAGGTGGGATACCACATAATACTCCAGAAGGATTAAGTGGAGCAGAAGAAGGATTTTCAGTATCGGAAGTTAAGGAATGTGTTTTAAATGAATTAAAAGCTACCAACAGTTTTGCAAGGGTTTATGGGATTTTGGGAGCAAGAGAAATTTCTTCTTACGATTCGTTGATAAATGATAACGAATATAGAATTGCTATTAGAACCGGTTATTATTCTTGGGAAGGTGGGGCTGAGATTTTATGTGATTTCCATTTTATGATTCAGACAAATACAGGTCAATGGGCAGAAAAATCAGGAAATGAAACGAGGCTTCATCCCAAAGGATTGAATCCGGGAAATATTATTTGGCGCGATGGCAACGGAGAGGCAATATACTCATCTTCTATTGTTTATCTTGCAATTGAGGTGGATACAGACATATGGTGAAAAATGATGAAAGGGCGAGAATTATGAAAAGAACGATATTAACGTACCTTTTTATGTTTATGCTTATATTTGGAGTGTTTGGGTTTCTTGCCGCATGCGGTGAAGAGGAAGCAATCGAATGCACGGCACATTCCGATACAAATAAGGATAAAAAATGTGATAAGTGCAACATCGACTATATTGCCGAATGTACCCGGCATTTTGATACCGATAATAATCAAATATGCGATTATTGCGGCGATGAGCTGACAGTTGATGCCCCTAACGAGAATGAGCCTCCGAAAGAAGACGGTTCAAACGAGAACGAGCCTCCGACAGAAGACGGTTCAAACGAGAATGAGCCTCCGAAAGAAGACGGTTCAAACGAGAACGAGCCTCCGACAGAAGACGGTTCAAACGAGAATGAGCCTCCGAAAGAAGACGGTTCAAACGAGAATGAGCCTCCGGCAGAAGACGGTTCAAACGAGAATGAGCCTCCGGCAGAAGACGGCTCAAACGAGAATGAGCCTCCGAAAGAAGACGGTTCAAATGAGAACAGTCCGCCTGCAGAGAATAACCCTTCGGAGGATATAACCGACGGAGCAATTCCGCCCGATGCCGTTGTGCTTATAAAGGATGGTGAGGCATTATTCAAGATTGTCATCACTGACGGGATTTCTCTTGATGCACAAGAAGCAGTAACCGAACTCGTTGCAAATCTTTCGGCTCTTAATATTACCGTTGAGGTCGCAAAAGATAGCACCGACACTCTTTCGGATTGCGAAATACTTATAGGAGAGGTAAAATCAAGAGGTGATAAATATATCCTCGACTCTCATACCTATGGTTGGGAAGGCTATACAGTTAAAGCAATCGACGGAAAAATACTCATACTTGGTGGCTCGGATGAGGCGACCGCCGATGCAATATCCGATTTTGAAAGGGAAATTCTGGGAATAAAGAAATCCACTACCGAAATAAGCTCTGCCTATATGACAGAGGATGATAATATTGAAAAAATACAAACCGAATTTAAAGTAGAAAGTATTACGCTTTCGGGTAATTCTATCAAGGATTATTCTATCGTTGCGAGCTCTGCCGATGAAAACGAGATAAGTGCGGCAAGGGTAATGCAGGAGCAGATATATAAAAGAAGCGGTATATGGCTTTCAATAGTCGAGCCGAGCGAGAGAGGAGAACGTGCAATAATCGTTGACCTCACATCCTCGCAGGCTTGCCCGTCGGATAAGGGATTTATAGCCACCGTCAATGGCGGAGACCTTATTATCAATTGTGGCTTTGGTAATAAAATAGGTGAAGCGATCCTTGCTTTCCTGACCTCTGAAATAACCTATGCCGGCACAGCTAACCCCGTGCTTGCCGAGGGCTATGTTTATGAAAAATACGATTGCAGAAATATATATTATAAGGACTTTGGCGCAATAGGCGACGGAGAAACCGATGATTTTTACGCAATCAAGGCGACTCACGATTATGCTAACGAATGGGGACACACCGTTAATGCCGATGAGGGTAAGATATATTACCTCGGAAAAGGCTCAGGCTACGATACTATCACCGTAAATACCAATACAAATTGGCACGGTGCAAGCTTTATAATTGACGATAGCGAAATTTCAGCTCCTTCGAATGAAAACGGCTACATTAAAGATGAGGGCGGAGATCCCGAATTTTATACTCCTGTATTTACCGTAGAGGATACGTCGGTGCAAAAAATCAAGTACGGTAAGGATGATGAAAAGCCGATCAACTCTCTTGCGGCAGGTGCGGAAAATATCGGTTTTGCGCCGGGATATCGCGCGTTGATAGTGCTTTATAACGACAATGTTGAGAGATATATCAGATACGGTAGTGCTTTGCCAATTGGTGATGCTCAACAAGAGATCGTTATAGTCGAGGCGGACGGCAGCATAGATTCTCAAACCCCGATTGAATGGGATTATGAGGTAGTCACGTCAATGGAAATATACGAGCTTTCCGATACTCCGATTACCATAAGCGGCGGCGAAGACGAAATCCGCGCATGCTTTAATACGGTTATCAATACTGCACCTGCGACATATACCTTTTATGAGCGCAATATTAAAATATTGAGGTCTTGTGTAACGGTTAATAACATCGAACATTCTATTACAGAAAATGCGGATACAACAAAGGGCGCGCCGTATAGCGGCTTCCTTCGCGCACAATTCGTAGATGATCTTCTTATAGAAAACTGCGTTTTTCAATTAGCAAAACTCACCTATTCCGATTATGCAACGGGTACATCTCCCTCTTATGAAATTCACGCTGAGCACTCGAATAACGTTGTGATAAAAAATTGTACGCAATCAAATTTCTTTATAAAGGTCGGCGGAAGCAAGGCTGCGATTATGTCCTCTGTTTACGTTAAAAACTTAAAGCTTGATAGCGTTGTTACTAATAAGCTTATCGCAGGCTGTGGAATGTATAATCTCACGGTGCTTGATTCGATATTCGGTGCAACCTTATTGATAGGCGGCGGTGAGCTTGAATTTAAAAACGTCACCGTTTACGAAAATGAAGCTATCAATTTCGATTCAAGATACGGAAGCTCTTGGCGCGGCAATATGAAAATTGACGGACTGTGTATAAAATTCTCCTCCGGCTCCTATGCTTCGGTTGTAAATTCCGAATGGAATGCAGGTAATCCGGGCTATGAGTCAGCACTGCCGGAAATCGTCGAGATAAGCAACGTGAAAACCGTTTTATATAGTGTTTTTGAAGATTATTCCGGTGTCAATCAGGAAAAAACAGAAGCCGAAAACAATGTCCCACTCTATCTTTATTATAAGTTGAACAAATATACGGATAGGGATATTTCTATCCCCGATACGGCTCAACCAAGTATGTATCAAAACCCCTATGCTCCGACCAAAGAACTGTATATCACAAACAGTGCAGGGCTTACGCTTATTCTTCCGAGCACTCCTCAGTTCAAGGATATGAAGGTTTATGTTGACGGAGAAGCTGTAGAGTGGAAGACAACGGGAAAAATTGAGATTCCAAAGGAATAATTTTTGTTTTTTATTTAATGTAAAACACACCTTTGCATTAACTCGTATATGATGATTTCGATAGAGCAACGGGATTTATTCTTTCTCATACAAAAGATCAAACAACCGGGTACAGAAACGAAGTTGGATATACCTATGAAACCACGGAAACGAACACATCCTCCAGAATAAAAACCTATAGCAGTAAGGTTAACTCTCAAACCGCGCTTACGTACACGTATA
>CAYRJG010000158.1:0-4222 GCA_964424525.1 uncultured Ruminococcus sp. | reverse complement strand
TTTGGTAAAGAACATCCGCTTTTTTTCTTTTTGTGACTAGTTTAATGAGCTAGCCTC
Organism: uncultured Ruminococcus sp.; assembly: GCA_964424525.1. GTDB lineage: Bacteria > Bacillota > Clostridia > Oscillospirales > CAG-272 > UBA1740. The sequence goes on along the minus strand of CAYRJG010000158.1, from coordinate 4,165 downwards.
TTTTATTTTTATATGCCTAAAAGAAGACATGCCGCAATCAATATAATTAAAAATGCAAAATTAAATGCTGAAAACTTAATAATATATCGAATGGTATGTCCCGGATCTTGTTTAGAATATTCCCTGAAGGTTATAAGGCTTGCAAGCGAGGAAATGAGAGTTCCGACGCCTCCGATATTTACTCCCAAAAGCAAATGCCTGTAATTATCAGTGAATTGTGATAAAAGGACAGCCGATGGGACATTACTTATAAATTGACAGGAAAGTGCGCTTACAACAAGGGTGTTTTTTTCAAGAAGGTATGAGAAAAACTCGCGTACCGGTTCCATTCGCGCCATATTTCCCGAAAAAATAAAGAAAAACACAAAGGTTAAGAGCAAGCCGTAATCGACTTGCAAAAGTGCTTGGCGGTCGAGTATAAGGATTGCAATCGGTATAATTATTAACCCTATATAATAAGGAATCCATCTAAAAACAATAAGAATGGAAAACGCAAATAAAATAAGGTAAATAATAACTCTTGGCCAGGGAAGAGATGCGGCTTTTTCTTGAATCACCAGCGGCTCGGACTTAACGAATATAAGACAGCATACGGTAATAAGCAAAATCGAGATAAGAAAGGGTATAAGCATAATCTGTATAAATTCGAGATCGGGGATGTTGAATTTTGAATACAGAAACAGATTTTGAGGGTTACCGAATGGCGTTAGCATTCCACCGAGGTTTGCAGCGATGTTTTGCATAATAAAGGTAAATGCCATATACTTTTCTTTGCCCGTGGTATGCAGAACAAAATATCCAAGCGGCAAAAAGGTGAGAAGTGCCATATCATTAGCAATAAGCATTGAGCCTATAAAAGTAATATAAACCAATGCAAGAACGCATATTCTTGCATTCTTAAATCTTCTAATTATAGCCTTAGCCATAGTGTAAAAGAAACGAATGTTTCTTAACGCACACACAACTGCCAGAACGCAAAACAGGCATGTAAGTGTTTTGAAATCAAAGTAGTTTATATACTCTTTGTCCGGAGGGATGATAATTGATGTAATCAATGCACAGACTCCGGATATAAGCATAACGGCGTTGTTTTTCATAAATGTAATAATTTTATTCATAAACCCGTAGATAAGAGGCGCGATTTTTTAAATCACACCTCTGTTTTTTAATTATTATTCTTTCCAAGTGCTCGGAGAAAAGAGAAGAAGCATCGGAAGAAGCTCAAGGCGCCCCGCAAGCATATTAAGGGTTAGCACGAGTTTAGACGGATCCGAAAAGAATCCGAAATTTCCGGAGGGACCAACCTCGGAAAGCCCGGGACCTGCATTATTTATTGTTGCCAGTACGGCAGTAAAATTGGTAACTAAATCGTGGTTTTCAAACGAGATTAGAGCAAGCGAACCGACGAATATTACAATATAGCAGACTATATATGCGTTGACACTCCTTATGACTTCATTTTCAACCGGACGCCCATCCATTGTAATCGTTTTGACCTGACGTGGATGAATGGTGGCTTTAAGCTCTCGCAGCATACCTTTTACCAGTATAACTATTCTGGATACTTTAATTCCACCGGCAGTACTGCCTGCGCAACCGCCTATGAACATAACAAGAATGATAGCGGTAAGAGATATTGCCGGCCACAGTCCGTAATCGGTTGTTGAAAAACCTGCGGTCGATATTATAGAAGCAACGGTAAAGGCAGCATGGCGCAACGCTTCCGATACAGTATCAAAAAATCCTTCCGAATAAATATTAACCGTGATAATCGCAGTTGCGGTAGCAACAATCAATATAAAGGTTCGAAATTCGAGATTGAATGCATCACGCAAGCGGTGCTTGTATAGCAGATAGTATGAGCTGAAGTTTAATGAAAAGAGTAGCATAAATACAGTAACAACAATTTGACTAAATGGGGAGAAGGAGGCAAAACTGTCATTTTTGAAACTGAATCCTCCTGTACCGGCGGTTGAAAATGCTGTATTTAATGCATCGAAAACAGTCATATCTCCAAAAAGGAGAATTATAAACATAATGACTGTCAAAACAAAATAAATGATGTATAAAATAAGAGCGGTCGTTTTCATTCTGGGAACGAGCTTTGAAATTGAAGGACCTGTACTCTCTGCTCTCATAATATGTAGGTTCTGTGCACCGCCAAGAGGGAGAAAGGCCATTATAAAGACGAGAACTCCCATTCCGCCAACCCAATGGGTAAAGCTACGCCACATAAGAAATGATTTAGGTAGTGATTCCACTTCCGAAAGAATTGAGGCACCCGTGGTTGAAAAACCCGATGCTGTTTCAAACAGAGCATCAATATAAGAGGGAATGGCTCCGGAAATTACAAATGGAATCGCTCCAAACACAGATAGTGCTATCCAGCTCAGCGCAACGATAACTAGCCCTTCTCGCGAATAAATAGTTTTGCTTTCCGGCTTTTTTAGGTGCAGTAGCTTGGAAACCATAACGCAAATCAGCATTCCTATAAAAAACGAAAAGAGCGACCACCACTCAAAATAAACGATTGCGGTGATGGCGGGAACTATAAAGAAACAAGCTTCAAAAAGCAATATCCACCCTAAGGTGTAACGAATCATACCGTAATTCATTTGCTATCACCTGTCGAGCTTTGCTGCCCTCTGTTAACCAGTATTCCCGAAATATCGCGCAGAGCCTTAATTTTTGATACGATAATAACGTTGTCACCGGGTATAATCATGTCATGACCACGTGGAAGCATTACCTTTCTTCCCCTTAATATAGCGGCAACCAAAACATCTTTTTTGAATTTAAGCCGGCACAGCGGTTCTGCTGTAATAGGTGAGCCTTCTTTTACAATGAACTCGGATGCTTCAACCTTACCTTTAATTACGTTATACATTGTTTCAACGTTGCTACCCAAGGCATTTCTCGTTGCGCGTACGTAACGAACTATCATATCCGATGTAATGCTTTTTGGGTATATCGTTGAATCGAGATCAAGATGCTTTATTATATCATCGTACTCTGTGCGATTGATCTTGGTAATTATTTTTGCTTTTCCGGAACGTTTTGCAAAAAGAGATAAAAGGATGTTTTCCTCGTCGTGCTCGGTGAGAGCAACAAAAGCACCTGCACGACCTATGCCTTCTTCGATCAATAGATCCTGGTCTGCCTCATCACCGTTTATTACGGTGATTTCAGGAAATCTGAAGCTTAATTCTTCGCAAATAGCATCGTCTTTTTCGATAACTTTTATCGAAATGCCGGAGTTTTTCATGGTTTCGCAAAGATAGTGTGTCATTTCACCGCCGCCGACAATAACTGCCTTTTTAATCGGATTGACTATGTAGTCGATCTTTTTAAAGAAATCATAAACGTTCTTCGGAGATGCAATAATAGAAATGACATCCTTACCACAGAACTTGAAATCACCGTTAGGGATATATGCTTCGCCATCTCTTTCAACTGTACATACAAGAATATCGCATTTTAACGTTACAACAACGTCCTTGACCGTCATGCCGACAAGAGCACTTTTTTCGGGAAGTTTAAACGTAAGAAGCTCAACGCGGCCTTTGGCAAATGTTTCAATTTTCATCGCGGTGGGGAATTTTAGAACTCGCGCTATTTCTTCGGCAGATGCCTGTTCTGGGTTAATTATCATTTCGAGACCAAGCTCGTTTTTTAAATATGCGGCATCGGCACTGTATTCCGGGCTGGTTACCCTTGCAATAACACGGCAGTGACCGGTTTTTTTTGCGATCATACAGCAAAGAAGATTTAATTCATCCGAATCTGTAACCGCAATAAGAAGATCGGCACGGTTTATACCTGCTTCCATAAGCGTCATGTGTGTAGCACCGTTACCTACTATTCCCATAACGTCATTTTTTGAGGTGAATTCATTGATCTTCTCTGCAGAGAGGTCTATCATTGTAATATTATTGTTTTCCTGACCGAGCTGCTCTGCAAGTGTTTCGCCTACGCTGCTACAACCAACGATTATGATGTTCATATTCAAAATCCTTATGCTTTAATAATATTATATATTATTATAAAATGAAACGAACCTTTTGTCAATACTTTAGTTGCTTAAAGAGTGTTAAGCTTGGAATTAAAAATATTTAGTAAGTTGCCAAAGTAAAATCCGTTTTCAAAAGCGGTGGTTGCGAAATAG
>CAYRJG010000157.1:0-4309 GCA_964424525.1 uncultured Ruminococcus sp. | reverse complement strand
GCGCTGCAAAGGCAATCGGTCTTGTTATTCCCGAGCTCAACGGCAAGCTTATCGGATCTGCTCAGAGAGTTCCTACCTGCACCGGTTCTACCACTATCCTTGTAGCAGTAGTTAAGGGTAAGGACGTTACTGTTGAGTCTGTTAACGCAGCTATGAAGGCTCAGGCTTCCGAGTCCTTCGGTTACAACACCGATGAGATCGTTTCTTCCGACGTTATCGGTATGAGATTCGGTTCTCTCTTCGATGCTACCCAGACCATGGTTGCAAAGATTGATGATGATACTTATCAGGTTCAGGTTGTTGCTTGGTACGATAACGAGAACTCCTATACCTCTCAGATGGTTAGAACCATTAAGTATTTCGCAGAGCTTGCATAATCTAACTAACAATCTTAGGTATAGAACGAAAAGTCCCGTTTCGACGGGGCTTTTCTATTGCACGAAAAAATCTCGGCGTACCCTCGTACGCTCTCGCTTTTTTCGCACAATTCTACACAAAATCTTGTTAGCTATCTTAATGCAATCTACGCTTGCATAATCTGATTAACAATCTTAGGTATAGAACGAAAAGTCCCGTTTCGACGGGGCTTTTCTATTGCACGAAAAAATCTCGGCGTACCCTCGTACGCTCTCGCTTTTTTCGCACAATTCTACACAAAATCTTGTTAGCTATCTTAATGCAATCTACGCTTGCATAATCTGATTAACAATCTTAGGTATAGAACGAAAAGTCCCGTTTCGACGGGGCTTTTCTATTTAGCTTCGTTTGTAAACTTTTTTAACTCTTATTGACAACAAATAATAACAGATGTATAATTATAGTATTATTATAAACAATAAGGAATAACAAATGGAAGATTTTGATAGATACGGTGATTATACCGAATATGAGGATGATATTCCCAAAGGCAAAAAAAATCCGGTTATGCTTATTTTAAAAATACTCGTTGCAGTTATCTGCATAAGCGTTATTGGAATCTTTGCCTTCCGACTTATCCTTTTTAATTATTATCCGGATAGTGTTTCAAATATTTATTTTACCGAAAAGCTTACACAGTATTATAATGAAACAGATGGAAATATCGTAGCACATACACAGGAGCTTCGTTCTCCTTATGATGATCCTGACGTTGCTAACTTTTTCTGCGATAATCTGATAGTTATCCCCGCAACGGGAGAGCTTCAGCTTTCGGTAAGATATAATAATTCCGCAATCGAAAATATTAAGACTAAGCTTAATCTTGAGTCGCTTGATCCTTCGGATGAGGATATTTTTACATTCCGCCTTTATGATAATTACGAAAAAACCTATGGACCACCGACTCATATTTCAACAGATGAACTTTTAATGTATCATTATTATAAGCTCTCATTTGACGGAATACCTTTTCTTGTAACCGATGGTCAGTATCCCGAATGGATAAGACTTGAAGTGTTCGTTAAGGGGCAAATGGGCGAAGAGCCTTTTGCTAAAATTCTCATTTACGAAAATCACGAAAATTTCTCGGAATTTGAGGATTATGAGCTTTCAGGAGAGGAGCACCCCGAATGATATCTTCTTTTTCAGCACATCCAAAGGCTCAAAATAAAAGATCACGTAATCTTATGATAGTGTTTTTTGTGATCGCAGGAATAGCCGTAATAGTTTCTTCGATTATGCCGACCTATTCTTGGATTGCGGGGCTTGTTGCTCTCGGTTCAATAACTACGGCAATATTGCTATATACAAAATATGTTTCTGTCGATTTTTACTATGACATTATAGCCGAAGAGGGGGAAGAGGCGCTTCTCGTTGTTCGCCAGCAGGTTGGAAAGAGAAGCGTTACTCTTTGCAGAGTTCCGCTCGCGGATATAATTTCGGTAAAAAAAGAAACTCGTGAGGAACGCAGAAACCATAAGCGAGAATCCGGAGTAGGTCTGTATGTATATTCCCCAACTATGTCGCCTAATGTAAGCTTCAGAATCTTTGTTTCCAACAGATACGAAAGATCTGAGGTTGTAATGGAGGGAAGCGATGAATTCTTTGGAAAGATTAAAGAGTTTTCAATAGAAGCTCGCAAAAATCGGGCATTTGATGATGAAGAATAAATAATAAGGAGGCACCGATATGCGCAAGTTCTCGCGCATTAAAGCCTTTATAAAAGACCTCCTTGCCGGCAATAAATTATTGTCTTTATATTTTAAAAACAAAAATTTCAGAATTAATCTATCTCTTTTTTTAAGCATTTTATTGAATACCGTATACGTTATCTTTAATGCAGTTTACGGAATAGTGTATGGTAGCTTATGGTTTATATCCGCCTCTGTCTATTATACTATCCTTGCCACGGTAAGCTATATGGTGATTAAAGCAAAAGGATTTGCAAAAAGAGAACCGAGAAAAGCGCACCGAGCCTATTTAAGGATCGGTGCGCTTCTTTTGATACTTGATATTTTAATGACGCCAATAATGATTTCAGCCGTGCTTAATAACCGCCCGATTTTCAAAAACAGCTTTCTTCTCGGTGAGCTTATTGTCCACTTTGCATTTTCGTTTTTTCGAGCTTTATATGCAATAATACAGAGCAGAAAGTCAAAAAACAAAGGCTGCCGAGCCGCGTATACAGTGAGAAGCACCGCTGCGCTTACATCATCTTTTAATTTGTGTATAGTCCTGATTCCATCAACCGATGCAAGCCGAAGCTTGCTTGTTTTTCTTGCTGTGTTTGTATCATTTCTCATTTTTATGCTTTCGCTCTTTCTTATAGTAGGTGAAAGAAAAGCGTATAAATATTAAAATTAATCATAGCTTTCTGCGCTTTTTTGACAAAATAATATAAAATGTTGCTTTTTTTATGATTTTATGCTATTATAATATGTATAGACGATCCCCAAAAATTAATTCGTTTCAGACATTGAGGAATCTGTATGAAAATCAAGATTGTAGAAAAAGACTACGAAGGTGTCATTTCCGAAAAAGAAAAAATTCGCGAAAAACATCCAAAGCATAAAAAACCAATAAAGCCTAATATGTTTTTTAGAACGCTAATGCGTACAGTTTCGATTCCGGGACTTCATAATGTGCATTTTAAATCCGAGCGGATTGGGATGGAGCGATTAGGGAAGCATGAAGCAGCACTCGTCTTGATGAATCATTCAAGCTTTATTGATCTTGAAATCGTGGCAAAGGTAATGTATCCTCGTCCGTTTAACATTGTTGCGACAACTGACGGATTTATCGGTAAAAATTGGCTTATGCGCCATATAGGATGTATACCGACTCAAAAGTTCGTTCAAGATCCTACGCTTGTTCGTGATATGATATTTGCGATACGAGAACTCAAAAGCTCTGTGGTTCTTTTTCCTGAAGCGGGATATTCATTTGACGGAAGAGCAACACAGCTTCCCGAAAGCATAGGCAGATGCATAAAAATGATAGGAGCTCCGGTAGTTATGATAACTACGCGTGGAGCGTATTCTTATGATCCTCTGTATAATAATCTTCAGCACAGAAAGGTTGACGTGAGTGCTATCGAAGAATATCTTTTATCACCTGAAGATATTGAAAAAATGAGTGCTGAAGAAATCAATGATATTGTTCGTGAAAAGTTCAATTTTGACAGTTTTCGTTGGCAACAGGAAAATCATATAAAGATTGATGCCCCATTCCGTGCGGATTCTATCAATCGCATTCTTTATAAATGCCCGGCATGTAAATGCGAGGGAAGAATGGAAGGTAAGGGGACAAAACTTATCTGCCACGCTTGCAACAAAGTTTATGAGCTTGATGAATATGGATTTATTAACGCAGAAAACGGCGAATCCGAGTTTACTCACATTCCCGATTGGGTTGATTGGGAGCGCAGCGAGGTCAGGAGAGAAATCGAAGAAGGAACGTACAGTCTTGATGTTCCTGTGGATATATGCGTATCGATTGATACAAAAAAGCTTTATCATATAGGTAAGGGAACTCTTTCTCACACAATGGATGGCTTTTCTCTTAAGAATGATCAAGGAACCCTTGCTTATGAGCAGCGTCCGTTGACTTCATATACTTTGAATTCCGACTTCAATTGGTATGAAATTGGTGATGTTATCGGAATTGGAAACTTTGACGCATTGTATTATTGCTTTCCGCAATCCAAGGGTGATATAGTTGCAAAGACGAGGCTCGCGGTGGAAGAAATATATAAAATCTTGCGTGAAGAAAAATTAAAGCGCAGGACAGAGAGCGAAAAAAGTCCTACATAATGAAAAACGGTGCGTCGCATTTAGTTAGCAACAATAAAGAGATTTCAAAGTGAGAAACTATCCGAAGCAATAGAAGGCTT
>CAYRJG010000156.1:0-4335 GCA_964424525.1 uncultured Ruminococcus sp. | reverse complement strand
TGCTCCGCTGGCTTCTGCTATCTTTGCCATTTCCACTGCATTTACATGGTCGTCAGATAGAATACGGTGATATCTCCTGATAAACGTGAGATTTTCCGGTTCCGCGAGGTCCAAGCTCAACAAGATTATAGTTCTTTTGAATAAGCGGAACAATTCTCAAAAGATAATGCATTCTCTCCTTTTCGGTGAGAGATTCGGGCTCATATCCCTCGGAGCGAAGAATAAGAGATATCCATTCCTCTTTTGTGAAATTCTTTCTTGCCTCTGTTATCTCATTAATATCAAGATGCGGCATTTGTATAGGCTTCAGTGATACTATTGAAAAGGGAGAATCATACTTACTGCGCGCCTTTTTTCGCTCAAATATTGAAGTTTTTTCAAAATCCCGATTATAGGATATTTTCAAGATACACCAAACACCGCCCATAAGAAGCTTTGAATTTCCGACTACGTGCTCGGAGCTTATCTCAAATCCGGATATTTCAAGATTTAAAAATCTCGCAATATATTTATCCTCACGCTCATCGAGAAAAACCGACACTTTATCAATAACGGTATACTCGCCGTTTTCTCGTATAAGAGATTTTATGCGCTCGGATTCTTCGGGCTTTACATAGTTATCCGCAAGAATCTTTCTTATTTTTTCAAGTCCCTTTTGGATAGTTTCCTCATCATCTGTCGCACAATAAAGTCCAAGCAAATATTCAAGAACATAAGTCGGCACATTAGCCGCGCTTTTGATAAGCGACGTAAGATCCTTCCTTACCACCTTGCCCGGAAAACTATATATTATCTTTCTATCGAGTTCGTTCAAATTATATAACCTCACTTTCGATTTTAAAAATCAAAATCCGAAACAAAGGAAATTTTGATTTTATATTCGAGCTTTCCGATTGGAGTATCCGTCCCAATCGGAGCGACAAGCATATAATACGGCTTTTCGGAATCAAAATCCATATTCGGCAAAAGCTCAAATGATGCTCTGAAGCGAGAACCTGCGCCTATCGGTTCAATATTAAATTCGGTGCTCACCGCATCGCCAAGTTCATTTGCCAAAACCATAGTAATGCCCTCACCTACGAAGTCCGCATCTACAACATAATAAAAGAAGAAAAGGTTATTTGTTATCACACGGGTGCCGCTTGACTGCGAAATAGGTGCTTCTCCGAGTGCTTTTATTGCCGCGGCTTTTTCTTCGTTTTTCTGCTTTATATCCGCATCGCGTTCCGCTTCTGCCTTGGCGCGACGCACACTCATAACAAGCTCTATTTCCTCGCGGCTAAAGCCGCCGTCTATTTGGGTGGGTGAAGCTGCTATCTTTGATGCTGTGCGTTCTGCTTTTTTCTCTGCCATCAGTGCTGCACGTTCTTTTGCTTTTTGCTCTTTAAGAAGAAGGCGAGCCGCTTCACGCTCTTCTTTTGCACGCTCCTTTTCAAGAAGCTTTTCTTCCTCTCGCTTCTCTTCCGCATTTTTCATTTGAACATCCATTTCCGCAACACGGAAGGTCAAAACCGATGAGGAGAATATATGGTCTGTATATTTTTTAATTGCTTTTGCAGCAACAGACTTTTTGTAGGCGTTTATTTTCTTTTCGGTAAGGATAGCATCCTTTTTATTTCTGAAATCAACTCGCGCTTTTATCTTGCCAATATTGATTATAATGAATCCCTTATAAACATCCACACGCATAGGATTATTCTGATACTTTTTATCCGGTCTGCCGTTTGCAGTTACGTGCTTCCAATGCTTTTCAGCAATCTCCTCGTCCTCCTCCGGCTCAACGCCCCAACCGAGAGATTTTATTTTTAAATCGCTCTTAACCTCAACCTCGGAGTAATCCTTGACGCGTATAGTGAGGTCATTTGAGTTACACACCATCACGTAAAATTCATTAAAAAGAAGCCAATTTCCACCCGATGCCTCTATCCACTTTTTTCCCTTTGGTGCAAACGAGCGAAGCGGTTCTGAAGGAGCTTTTACATTTGGCAAAGCATCGGATATTGCTTTAAAACGGTAAAAAAGATCGGTTATTTCTCCCGAGGTGTCCTTCGGAGAATAATTAAACCAATGTGCACGCTCTGCCGCCTCACGGTATTCCTCTTTAAAGCGAACCGATTCAGCAATAGCCTTATCGGTATCTCTCTCGGAATCCAATGCCAAATAGTGCTCTGCTTTTTTTCTTTTTTCAAGATATTCCTTATGCGCACCCGCGATCATCATATCGTTGCAAATAGATATAAAGCTCGAAAACTTTTTATTTATTATACGCTCACATTCATTTGAATAATTAAATTGCGAAGGCTGCATAAAACCTTTATATTTAGGCTCGGGCGTTGCAAGAAATGCCTCCATCTGACGGCGCTTTTTCTTTGCGGAAAACACTAACAAAAGCAATAGTGCTCCCAAAAGAACAACTCCCGATATTATAGATATTGCTACTACCATGAAAATAACCTCTTTTATTCAATTCGGGATAATAGCGGCACTCCGCCTTATCCTATATAATTCTAACATAATTATTGTACCATAAAGCGAACTGTAAATCAAGATTTTGAAATTGATTTGATTTGTAGAAATTCATCCCAAATATTGATTGAATTTGCACATAAAAAGCGTCGGCAGATTATATCCACCAACGCTCTTTTTATATTAATAATATATTTAAAATCAGATACCAAAGGTATTTTTAAGATACTCTCTCGATTTTTTAACCGATTCAAGCTCATCAAGTCCCATACTGGGTGCATCCTGCTCAACAATAACTGTTTCCGTTCCGCATCTCTCGCAAGCTTCAAGAATGGATGCAAAATCCTGCATACCCGATCCAACAGGACGGAATTCAAAGCCGTTATCTGAACGCTTTGCCTTAATAGCAGTACCATCGATTCCGATAAGATCGTATGCAGGACCCGCAGCAAGCTGCTTGCAAGTGAAATCCTTGAGGTGAACGAGGGTTACTCTGCCCTTGTACTTTTCAATCATTTCAACAGGAGAAACGCCCGCATAACGAACCCAACAGGTATCAAGCTCGGGCTCAATAAGCTCCTCGGGAACATTTTCTATAATATGCTCCTCGATGTACTTGCCGTCTGCAACCGAGAACTCCCAATCGTGGTTGTGGTAACCGAGCTTCATTCCGTTATCGGCAAGAAGCTTTGCTATCTTGTTGAAGCGAGCTACTGTGTCATCCCACTCTACCGATCCGTAAAGCTTTTCAATGGGATACCAAGGAATTACGTTATATTTAACGCCGAATGTCTTGAGAAATTTTACCGCCCCTTCGGGATCGTCATTATAAAAATCAAGACTCTGGTGAACGGATACGCATTTAAGACCAAGCTTATCAAGAATTTCTTTGATTTCCTCTGCGCTCTTACCGTGATAGCCTGCGAATTCTACGTATTCATAGCCCATATCGCGCACTGCCTTGAGTGTGCCTTCGAAATCACGCGCCATTGATTCCTTTACGCTGTAAAGCTGAAGACCTACATTAAACTTTTTCATTATGTTTTCCTTTCTATTAAAGAAGTGCCTTTCGCGCCTATTGCCGCGAAAGGCACTCTTTTCGATTAGCTATTACTTATTTAATTTAAAAATTAAACCTCGGGAATTACTATCTCAATTTCGCGACCAAGCTTTGCGGACTTTGCAATACCGTCGATTATAGCCTGGTTATAGATGATCTCGCTTGAAGGAATGGGAGCTGTGCCACCGTTCTTACAAGCATCAACAAACGTACGGATCTTCTTATCGAAATTAGAAGGAGCATCTGCCGCGGGAATATGGCGAGGAATCTTGGTTTCAACCTGCTCACCTGCAACCTCGTGATAAATGGTAAGGTCGCCACCGACAGAGCCGTTCCAGCACTCGGTCGAAGGAATGCGAAGACCACCCTTTGTTCCGAGAATGAGAGTGTCACCACTAGTGTCACAGTTCATAGCCCATGAGATACGGAAATCGACTACGATATCACCTTCAAGACGGATGAACGCTGCTGCAAAATCATCAACCTCGAACTTCTTTGCATACTCGGGATGACCGGTTTTTACATAGTTGGAGTAATTCGGGTCGGTTCCGAAGAATGCTGACTTATAACCTGAAACGGTAAGGGGCTTCGGGTTTCCAAGTGCGTTAAGGCACATATCGAGAGAATAGCATCCGATATCTGCAAGAGCACCAAGACCTGCGGTCTTATCCTCGATAAAGCTAGTACCGAAGGGAGTGGGAATACCGCGACGGCGGCCGCCACCGGTCTGAACATAATAGATCTTACCGAGCACACCCGACTGGACTATTTTCTTAACAAGCTTCATATTCTCATCCATTCTGGGCTGG
>CAYRJG010000155.1:0-4344 GCA_964424525.1 uncultured Ruminococcus sp. | reverse complement strand
ATAATCACCCTCGGATAAAGCTTGTGGATTTGTTATTGCAATTTCCGAAAAAGATATTTGTCTATTTACTCCCATACGCTCTTGAGTAACAATAGAAGCGTTCGTTAAAGCTGTTTGCAGTTTAGACAAGTAGTTTTGAAAACTCAAAGCATTTTCAGAAGTATTATTTTTATCCAAAAGCGTTTCAATCGCTCCTTTAAAACGATTATTTTGCACTTTGATTTTATCAATAATATCTCTATCTGTTCTTTCGCTATATTCCGAACGATACCAAGAGTTGAATGCAATCCACGCCTTAATAAAGCCTGAAAAATAGTCAATGTTTATGTCAGTTTCTTTAATCCAATCTTTATAAGTAGGCATATTATTCAACTCCTTTCTCTTTCATCCATTGTATAGCTTTATTTTCATTTTGCTCGATTGCTATTTCTACCGCCTTAACAGCTATTTCCAAGAGCATATCAGCTTTTTCTTTTAATTCAAACGATTCTTTAACTTGAATAGAAATATATTCCACATCTTCATCAGGCAAAATGGGGATCAGAAATTTTTCCACATCTTCTTTTTTTATTTTGGGTTGAGCCGTTCTCGTTTGATATTTTTCAAAAAGTGTCTGCCCTATATCCGATAAAAGATATACTAACAAATAATGCGAAAGCTTCTTGTTATGCGGTTTTATAGTTCCCAGATTATTTGAAACAATACTTGTTTTCCCACGGTTTACAGAGACATTTCCTACACTTCCGATTAACGCAAAAGCTAAATCATTTGTTTCAATCGTTTTTAGCCCATTAACATTGATGTTAACCTTTATCGCATTTTTATCGTCTATACTTTGCGCAGTAATCTCCGCACCTCTAATGTACGGTATTCCGACATTACCATAGAAAGTTTCCGAAATAAACTCACCAGTCTCCACATCACATATCGCATCCAATGTGGTATGTTTTCTACAACTAATTGCCGATTCTACTTCTTCATATCTGGGTTGATAATATTCTGCATCTAATCGCCCACTAATCTTTAAGCTTTTTGACAACGATTTTGTTGTGTACTCAATTTGCTTGTCATTCGAACCATAAGTAAATGGAATAAATTGCTTTAACAATCCATTGGCTTGTTCGTAATACTTTTTTGAAGATAGTTTCACTTCATTCATTAGAATGAAAAGCTTTTTTATTTTTTCAACAAATTCTTTGCTGAATCTCGGTACGAGCAATTGGTCCATATCCTCCAAAATCAAACCCATTTGTATCGCACCACGTGTATATTTTTTAATTTGATTTTGACCATATTTTGAGGTTAAAAAAGTTGCAAGAATCTCACCCGATGTATCTTGTTTAGGTCTCAAAATAGCCAATTTGCAACTGCATGTAGCTCGTTGATTTGAATTGACTAATGATAAATTTCCGATTGTGCCAACAATAGACAATAAAACATCGCCTTTCTGCAAATGTGAACGCTTCATGTAAGAAGAGTTAAACGATGTATCATCTATACAAACCGGAGTGCTATCTTCAATAAAGAAAGATTTTACATCTTGACCTCTATAATAAGGAATTCCATCCGAAATAAACTTGTCGCTAATTGACATATGATTTCCATCAGAAACATCAACTAATTCAGTTAAAGAGGCATATTCCATTTTTTGAAGCAGTTTTTCAATATCCAAATTTTCTTTGCTGTAAAATTCAGAATCGATACGTAATGTTCGCTCCAAATCTTTTTTGAAAATCTCACTACATTCCAGCCCATCCATTAAAGCCTTATATTTAGCTTCATTGAAAGGTTCAACAGATGGGCTTATTGAAAAAAACTTAAACCTTCCTTCTTTGCAAATTCAATAAACGCTTCGGCAATTCCGTCTTGCGTCAAACCATCGTGGTTATACAAATCGTGGTCTACAATAAAATGGCTGTGTCTGTCAAGCTTAATTTCGCCGTTTTCGTCTTTAACGTAAATCTTTTCGCCCGAATTATCTTTACTCGGTTTTTGCATTGTTGCAAAAAATATAGGATAATCTTCTTTTTTAGGACACAGTTTTTCATCCCATTTTTGAACAAATAAAACCGAGGTTTTTGTACCGGTATGCGGCTTAAATACATTTCCGTGCAAACCTACTACGGCGAGAATACGGCAACGATCTGCAATAAATTCACGAATATATTTATCGCTTGAATTGTTAAATCTGCCCTGTGGAAGAACGATAGCCATACGCCCCCCCGGCTTCAAGAAATTCAAATTACGTTCGATAAAGAGAATATCTCTCCCAACTTACTTTGCCACTTCCCCGCACTGTTTTTGCCGAGTTCATAATGAGAAATAATGGTGTTTTCCTTTATATCTCCAGCAAAAGGCGGGTTTGCCATAATCAAGTCAAAAGTAAATTGACTATAATCACTCACACCTTTAGGCTGAAGCTTACGAAGTTTTTTAAATCCTTCATTATAGGTATCAATCCAATCATCTTGCTTTGTTATTTCACCCCAACGAGAATAATCAAGCGTATTTAAATGTAATACGTTGGTTTGTCCGTCACCTGCGATAAGATTTAAAGTTCTTGCAACACGAACGGTTTTTTCATCAAAATCGATAGCAAATACATTATCTCTGACAAAATTTCTTTCATCTTCTGTTCTTTCAGAAGCAGTAAAATCCTCGCCTTCGGGCAATCCTTTTTCACGGCGTATATCTTTCCAAACTTTAAAAATGCTATGCACAGTAAAGCCCGAGCTACCGCAAGCAGTATCAATGATTTTATCCTTAACAGTAGGATTCATCATTTTTACGCACATATCGATTATATATCGAGGAGTAAAATATTGTCCTTTTTCTCCCTTTTGTGCTTTGCTCATCAAATACTCAAAAGCATCATCGACAACATCAAGGTTATTATTAAACAATTTAATATCTTGAAGTGTAGAAACACAAACCGCTAAATGAGAGGGAGAGAGAAGTATTTTGCTTTCTTCGGGGAATACACCTTCCCATTTTTTCTTTGCGCTATCAAAAAGACCTTGAATTTTCTCCTTCAATTCAAAATCAGTATCTCCGCTATTTCTAAACTGCAAGTATGCGGTATCATCATTCGCACAAATCAATTCATCATATAATTTGGCAAAAATAAGCTTGAAAATCTCCTCAAAGGAATCTACGCCTGCACTTGCCAAAACTTCATCTTCCATCTCTTGAATAAGATTACGAAGCGAACGTTTTTCTTTGCTTATTTTATCTCTTGTACGAAGGTCGTTGTATGTGAATTTTTCATTCAATATATCGGATAACTTCTGCGTTGCTTTGGGAATATCCGTAATTGCCTCAAAGAAGTTAGGGTCTTTGCGGTTATAGCAAGAAATTTGTTCACCGTTAGTCCAAACACCAATGGGCGCACCTGTAGCATTACAATACGATTTTAATTGTTCCTTACCTTCCGATAATTTGGTTTTCTTGATTTCGACAATAATATAAGGAACATTCGGTCTATCCTTATCCATTATCGTAATATCGGCTCTTTTTATCTCTCTTCCAAAATGGATAGGGGTTTCCAACTGAATACGAGATTCGTGATAGCCATATTCGTGTATCAATTTATAGATATATAGCTGGCGCACAACTTCTTCTGGTGTTAATCTAATTTCCTTATGACGAGAAAGACACACAATAAAAGGAACATCAACCCCTCTGACATTTTTCATAATGATGTGAGATTCGATAAAAGCTTTCGATTCCCCCGAAAAAAGAGTATCCTCATAACTCGTATTTTTAAAAAGTTCATTTAAATTCATCATAATTGACCTCCAGTTATTGTTTCTAAAATTTTTGTCCATTTGTCATTACTTATTTTATGTGCTTCGCCATATTCAATCAGTTTTATTAAACTATCGTTATTGTTTAAATAATCCATTTGAGTTTTTGGTAGTCGGTGTCTGTCGGCAGCTGCTTTTATTCTAAATTCTTTTGCCTCATCCTCGTTTAAAGTCAACACTTTAATTAGTTTTTCCAATGAAGTGTCATCAGGAGGGGCATTGTTTTTACCTTTTTCAATATTGCTTATGTATTGCGAAGTTTTACCTATAGCATCAGCAACTTGACTTTGATTTAGTTTGTATTTTTTTCTCTTTTCTTTTAAATACAAACCAAATTTTGTTGGTTGTATCATTTCACCCTCCTTTATGAAATAAATAAATTTGTTTATTTATTATAACATAAAGAAAAAACATTGTCAATAAAATTAGAAGATTTTTTAATAAAAATATGAGGCTCGGTCTCCCAAAGCCTCATAAAAAACATATACAAAAATTATTTGTACTCAAATCCGTAAACTTTCTTTCTCGGATTTTCACA
>CAYRJG010000154.1:0-4345 GCA_964424525.1 uncultured Ruminococcus sp. | reverse complement strand
GCCGATGATCTTGCGCTTGCGCTCGGGATCGGAGACACCGGCCAGCAGACCAAGGAAATGATCGGTGGCATCCACATAGATCAGGTTAGCATCCAGGCCATCCTTAAACATCTTGATCACACTTTCGGACTCGTTCTTACGCATAAGGCCATGGTTGACATGAACGCAGACCAGCTGCTTGCCAATGGCCTTGATCAGCAGTGCTGCAACAACGCTGGAGTCAACACCGCCGGACAGTGCCAGTAAGACTTTCTTG
Organism: uncultured Ruminococcus sp.; assembly: GCA_964424525.1. Lineage (GTDB taxonomy): Bacteria > Bacillota > Clostridia > Oscillospirales > CAG-272 > UBA1740. The sequence goes on along the minus strand of CAYRJG010000154.1, from coordinate 4,089 downwards.
TCGCCTACCTGGGCACGGACTTCAGCGATCTGCTCGTCGATGAACTTCTGGGCCAGTTCGAAATTAGTGATGCGCTCCATAGATTCGGGGCGTACGTTATTGGACATAGAAATACCCTCCAATTTCAGATTAAAATGGGTTTCTTTTTCGATAGCATTATTATAAACCTATTTATTTAACTGCGCAAGATTTTCTTGTACGGCTGTTGAATTTTTGTCGATGTAACAATAACAAAGGTGTGTAATACCTACTTTTTGTTGCAAATTGGCGGAGGTGTGATATAATAGGGAAAACATACAGCGGAGGAGAAAATAATGGGTATCGTGATTATCGGAGCAGTCTTTGTGGATGTAAAGGGGTATCCGGAGGCAAACTTCATTCCCTCTGGCCGGAATGCAGGACGGGTTGAGCATGTCCACGGCGGTGTTGGCCGTAATGTGGCAGAAGATATTGCAAATTGCGAGCTGCGTCCGACATTTGTGAGCCTGGTGGATGAGAGCGGTGACGGTGCCGATGTGATCCGAAAACTGAAAAACCACAAAGTAAATACAGACTATATCTGGAAAACCCGGGACGGTATGGGAACCTGGCTGGCGGTTTTTGACAACGACGGCGATGTAGCAGCTTCCATTTCCAAGCGTCCCAATTTGCTGCCGATCGCGGACATTCTGGATAAGTATGGTGATGAGATCTTTGCCAATGCGGACAGCGTGATTTGTGAGATCGACATTGACAAGGAGATCGTGAAACGTGTTTTCAAGCTGGCGAAGAAGCATGGAAAGAAAGTTTTCTCTGTTGTTGGCAACATGAGCATTGCTCTGGAACGCCGGGATTTTATGAAGTCCATTGACTGCTTTGTCTGTAACCTGCAGGAAGCGGGCCTCTTGTTTTTTGATGACTATTCCGAGAAAACACCCCAGGAAATGGCAGATATTCTGTCTGTGAAGGTCATGGCCGCACAAATTCCCAGTATGATCGTAACCATGGGCGGCGAGGGCGCAGTTTATGCGGATATTCATGGTGACAAGGGCTGGTGTCCTGCACGTAAGGTAGAGGTCAAGGATACCACTGGTGCTGGCGACTCTTTCTGCGCCGGCGTGTCCATTGGATTGACCTACGGCAAGACCTTGGGAGAAGCCTGTGAGATCGGCTCGATGCTGGCAGCCTCTGTTATTGTTACCACAGAAAGTGTTTGCCCCAGATTCCTGCCCCGGGAGCTTGGCTTGGATTTGGATGTGGTGGACTGAATATGACCTATAAGAGAATTCTAACCATTCAGGACATTTCCTGTGTGGGCCAATGCTCCATGACGGTTGCACTGCCTGTTTTGTCTGCATGTGGGCACGAGACCTGTATCCTTCCTACTGCGCTGCTGTCCACACATACGGGAGGGTTTGGAAAACCCTGTGTTATCCATATGGATCAGGCATTGGATGGTATGTGGAAACACTGGCAGGAAAACGAGATCACTTTTGATGCAATCCTGGTGGGCTATCTTGGCAGTGTAACGTCCATTCATATGACACAGCAGATAATAGCACAGATGCTTGCTCCCGGCGGCATCAGCATCGTGGATCCTGCCATGGCAGATCATGGAAAGCTCTATTCCGGTTTTGATGAAGAGTATGTCCAGGCTATGAAAGGCTTATGCACCCAGGCGGATATCATTCTTCCGAATATCACGGAGGCAGCTTTGTTTGCCGGTATTCCTTACTATGAAGAGCTTCAGGAGGACTATGTCCGAAACTTACTGGATGCACTGCACCATCCCTGTGTGATCCTTACCGGTGTTGGTTATCGGGAAGGGGAGACGGGTGCGGCAATTTACCGCAGCGGCAGCCTGGAATATTATCATCATCCGAAAGTTGGAAAGAATTTCCACGGCACCGGGGATATGTTTGCAGCCTGCTTTACCGGCGCATTGATGCAGGAGAAGACGCTGGCAGAATCCGTGAAGATCGCAGGGGATTTTGTTTGCAAAGCTATAGAGAATACCTGCAATTCCCCTGCTCATTGGTATGGTGTAAAATTTGAAACAGCACTGCCGAAACTGATCCAAATGCTTCAGAATTAAATAAAAAACCGCTGCTCAGAAAGTGAACTGCACCCCATTTGTTAGACAAGCATGATATACTTGTACTAAGAAATGGGGTGTTTTCTATGCCTAAAGGGATACCAAACAAACGATACACTGGAGAGTTTAAGCAGCTGGTTGTAGAAACCATGATGCGAGAAAAGTTAAGCTATATTGAAACCAGAAAACGATTTGATATAGCGGGCGAAGATCGCGTGCGAAGCTGGAAACGCATTTACCTCACAGAAGGTGCAGAGGGTTTGTATATTGAGCGTCAAGGTCGTGCCAGTACTGGTCGCTCCAGAAATCTTCCCAAAGAAACTGAAGAAGATCTGCTGGCGGAAGTGCAACGGCTGCGAGCAGAGAATGCATACCAAAAAAATTGCAAGCCTTCGTTCAGAAAGAGAGCAACGCCATCAGAAAAAGTAACGGCGATCCAGGAACTAAGGCAAGAACACCCTCTGGCTATGCTGCTGGAGATTGCTCAGCTGCCCCGTGCAACCTTTTACTACCAACTAAAAGGGTGGACATGCCAAAGAGGAAATTACGGCAATCTGAAGGCCACCCAGGGCGATACCGGTCATGCTGAGATCGACATGATCACCAGCATCTACGCACATATTCTGGACGAGGACAGAAAGATCAACGCCCAGAAATTCGAGAATCAGTTCTATGCGCCGCCGGATCTGCGGAATGTCCGTGCCCCCGGAAGTGCTGTGAAGGTGGAAGAAAAATCTTCCCCGAGTTTGATCTTGTTTTCTGGCGGAACAGCTTCAGCGCAATCCGCAGTTGTCCTCTGCACTGGTCACGCTGCTTGCAGTCCAACAGGCTAACAGGTAGTTCCGGGCCAAAAATACTGCCCAATTAGCAAACTTCTATTTTTCTTAGCGGAAATTCTGTAAGTGGTTCGAATCTTTTTAGCAAAAAAATATTCTGGGACGAATAAATCCACAGCTGTGAACGAAAGAACGAATCATTGTAAACTTTCCAAAAAAATACTGAAAGCTCCGAGAAATGGGGCTTTCAGTATCAAATGGCACCCTAGAGAGGACTCTAACCTCCGACCTGCCGCTTAGGAGGCGGCTGCTCTATACAACTGAGCTACTAGGGCATATTCACTTTTTAACGCATAATCACTCTCAAATAGACTCGAACCATCTGCCGCTTAGGAGGCGGCTGCTCTATCAAGCTGAGCTACGGAGACGTACATGCCCATATATTTTACCCAACAAAAGCCATGCTGTCAAGAGTGGGCATTAAAATTTGATCCCGGCGTCTGTCAGTAGTTTCCGCAGCAGTACCGCATCAGCCTTATGATATAGTTTACCGTCCCATTTGATATTCGGACCTTTGCCGCACATTCGCATGCAGGGGGAAAATTTCAAGGAGAATTTCTTTCCGGAAGCTGCGTGAAGCTTTTCCGCATATGCTGCCATGGCAGTCTGTTTTCCACAGTTTGGTCCGGCACACAGTTCCAGACAATGGCTGTTATCCAACCGAAGGGAAGGGATCCGTTTGATTACAGCAAGCAGATAACTTTCTTTGATTTCGTAGACACGGGCAATTTCAACCACTGCTGAGATTGGGATGCTGCCGCTGTTTTCCTGCTGGACTTCCCGCAGCAGCCCTGTCAGAGTCGTCTGGTCCCCAGGCGCGCCCAGTATTTTGTAATAGGAAATTGCTTCTTCCAGATTCCAGCCCATACGTATCACCCTTTCCTTAGCATTATATCACGATCGCATGATTCAATAAAGCTTTTTTACAGAAAAATGCGAAGCGGTGAACTTGCCTATTTCCGGCTATTCTGCTTTCCTACTCTATGTTGGAATCGTAGAAATTACTTTTTTTGCCTAAAATAACTTGCAATCTTAAGATAATTTGGTATACTATATGCTGTAAAATTGTGATAAGAATGTAAAGACATGTTCCCATCCGGAACAAATGAATTGAGAGTGTGTGTTTATGAATATTGAATTTGATGTATACAAGCAGAAACTGAATGACTGCCGTCCTGC
>CAYRJG010000153.1:0-4445 GCA_964424525.1 uncultured Ruminococcus sp. | reverse complement strand
TGCGCTCGCAAAACGAGCGCACCCCATCATGTACTTCGCTTTGCTGCGACACAATTTCTATCATAAATTCCAAAAACAGAATATGAAAAGAAGGAAGTACTAAAAATGGCATAGTACACCCTGTTTTGGAATTTTATGAAATTATGTCGCAACTTAATTTTAGCACAGTTTTCCCAAAATGTAAATATATTATTTAAAATTTACAAATTGCGTTTCGCAAACAAAAACGAGGATACTGCGTAAAAACAATATCCTCGTTCAAAGCTATGTTCTGTCTATTTAAATGAATTGATGGTGACACATCATAAATTCACATTTTTCGCATTTCGCGTTCCGCACTTTAAAATCATTTCGCGCTTCGCACTTTGAATCGTTATCCCTTCTTCACAGCACCGCCGTTTTTGAGAAGCTCGTGCTTGATATTCCAGAGCTTTTCGGAAAGGTCTACGTAGTAGCGATGGGGGTTTTCGAATCGCTTAACCTCGTCCCAGAGGGTTTCAACCTCTGCCATGCAGTAGTCGCGAATCTCGGCAATTCCGGGGTTTTTGTAAACGCACTCGCCGTTCTTGAATATCGGAACGAGAAGCTCGCGGAGCGTGTAATCGGTGAAGGTCTTTTTCTTCCAGGTTTCGACAGGGTCGAAGATTTCAAGCGGCTGACTTGCATCAATTTCCTCGTCAAAGGTGCAAAGCAGGTCTGCCGATGCCTTACCGGTTTCGTTATCGTAAATACGGTATATCTTCTTAAAATGGGGGTTGGTTATCTTTTCGGGGTTCTCGGAGATTTTTATCTTCGGAATTATTTTTCCGCCCTCTTCCTTGGCTACGAGCTTATAAACGCCGCCGAATACGGGGTTTGATTTTGCGGTGATAAGGCGTTCACCGACTCCGAAGGAGTCAATCTTTGCGCCCTGCTGGATTATATCGCGGATGATATTCTCGTCAAGCGAGTTGGAAACGACTATCTTGCACTCGGTAAGCCCTGCCTCGTCGAGCATTTTGCGCGCCTTCTTTGAAAGGTAGGTGATATCTCCCGAGTCAAGGCGGATTCCGCACTTGGTAATACCGAGGGGCAAAAGAACCTCCTTGAATGCGCGGATAGCATTCGGAACACCGCTTTTCAGAACGTCGTATGTATCAACGAGAAGGGTTGCGTTATTCGGATACATCTTACAGTATGAAACGAAGGCTTCATACTCCGAGTCAAACATCTGAACCCAGGAATGTGCCATAGTTCCGGTTGAGGGAATGGCGTAATCTCTGTCCGAGATCGTGCATGCGGTAGCCGAACAGCCGCCGATATATGAAGCTCTTGCGCCGAGGATAGCACCGTCAGCGCCCTGCGCGCGGCGTGAGCCGAATTCCGCAACGGGTCTGCCGTCTGCCGCCCTTACAACGCGGTTTGCCTTGGTCGCGATAAGCGACTGGTGGTTCAAGCAAAGCAGTAGGAAGGTTTCGATAAACTGCGCCTCGATAGAGGGGGCGCGGACTACCATTATAGGCTCGTTTGGGAATATCGGAGTTCCTTCGGGAACGGCATAGATGTCACCCGTGAAGCGAAAATCCTTGAGATACTCAAGAAATCCTTCGGAGAAGATATTTTTCGTGCGAAGGAATTCTATATCCTCACGCGTGAAGCGGAGAGTGCGGATATAATCAATTGCCTGCTCAAGGCCTGCGGCAATTGCGAAGCCGCCACCGTCGGGAACGCGACGGTAAAATACGTCAAAATATGCTATCTCGTCCTTTTTACCGAGTTCAAAATAGCCGTTTGCCATTGTAAGCTCATAAAAGTCACATAGAAGGGTGTTATTAGGCTTTTGCATAGTTTTTTCTCCTTTTTATTAAAGGTCAAGCTTCATATCGCCGAATTTTATCCAGCCTAGCTTACGCATAATCTCGGAGAATACGAGCGAGAGCACGGCAGGAAGAATTACGCAAACGATGAGAACACCGAAAATCGAGGTAGGAGTGAAGCCCATATCGGTAAACACGCCAAGCGGACCGACAAGACCGCAGGTGCCCATTCCGGCAGAAACGCCGGTACATTCAAGCTTGAAGAGGCAGGTTGCTATGGGACCTGTGATGGCGGATGCGAGGGTTGCGGGAATCCAGATAAGCGGATTCTTTACGATATTACCCATCTGGAGCATTGAGGTACCTATACCCTGCGCAACAACGCCGCCCCATTTATTCTCACGGAAGGAGATTACGGCGAATCCGACCATCTGGGCGCAGCATCCTGCAACAGCAGCACCGCCTGCAAGACCTGTTATACCGAACATCGCACAGATTGCGGCAGAGCTTATCGGAAGAGTGAGGATAATACCGACAACTACCGAGATTATAATACCCATAAGGAAGGGCATAATAGTGGTAGTATAATTAATGAAGTTACCGAGCCAGTTCATCGAGATTGAGATAAGCGGACATACGAGCATCGAAACGACAGCACCGACACCGAGCGTTACCGCCGGGGTGACGAGGATATCGACCTTGGTTGCCTTTGAAACGAGCTTCCCGACCTCAACCGCAACGAGAACCGCAACGAAAGCACCTGCGGGACCTGCGGTAAGAGCTTTAAGAGATTCGCTTGCAAGATAGCCGAGTCCGTAACTGTATCCGAACATACCGACAACTCCTGCCGAGAACATAACAAGCGGCGGAGCTTTGAGCGAATTTGCCACGGCAACACCGATTATTGCGCCTGTGGCGGCACCTGCCGTTGAGAGAAGAACAAAGAAGTCATTAAATACGTTGCCATCGGGTATGTAGTCTGCAATCGTGTCAAAAATCGTTCCCATAAGCAGGGATGCGAAAAGACCGAGTGCCATAGCACCCATAGCATCGACGAAGTAGAGCTTTGGTGAGAGGGTTACTCCCTTGCGGTCGAGAAAAGCGCGAAATCCGCCCTTCTTTTTTGTGTTTTCCATTGTTTTTCCTTTCACACGGGGTGGGGTGTCTTACATTTTACAAGCCATCACCGCATATAAAAATATATTTTAACGGTTCCGAAATCCAACCGTTTCGGAAAGCCGTAAGTGTGCATAACGTAGGGGAAGTAATGATGTTCTTTTGTGAGTCCAAATGGTGTTACGAAGAGTGTTCTTTTGGAGTCCAAAAGAACCAAAAGACGTGTATATAGCAGGTTCAAATCGAGTTGTTGATACTGTGAATGACAAGCTTCGCAACTTCGTTGCTTCGCCGTGTTTTTTTGAAGTTGTATATTCAAATTTCCTCACGGTAGGCTACGCACGGCACTCGCCCCCTCGTGCCGATGTGGTTTACTTTGTGAAATATAAACTGTGCGTAAGGCACATCATAACTTGGCGTAGCCAATCATAACTCTAAACTCGCCGCACGGCGATCATAGTTGCGCGGTGTCCTTTAGGGCATGCGCCATCTCGCCCTCGTGCCGAGGTTTTACACTTTAATAAATTTTATAAATACATAGCGGTAAACCTTGCCGCGGAGGGCATAGTCGCCGTAAATTTGTGCTAACACAGTATTGGCGACTGCTGAGAATTTTTAACTAAATTAAAAATTCTCAAAAACCGAGATGAGATTTTTGTTATAGCGGCAAGCAGAGTCTGAAATATGACACTGTGAATCCGCCGCAATACCATACAGCGGAGCAACGCAGTTGCGAAGCATGTCCCGCTGTGCTTCACTATCTCGATGTGTTTGCACTTTTTATATCCTTTTTCGCCCTTTTTCGGGAAAAAGGGCACTCTTCGTAATTATATCCTTTTCGCTCTTTTTCGAGAAAAATGGGTATTACGAAGAGATTATTTCGTCTTTTCCCTATCGAGATAATTTTGAAGGATTATTTCTGCCGAGAGCGTATCTATTGCTTCTTTGCGCTTTTTGCCGAATGTTCCGGTTGAATCAAGGAATCGATACGCCTGCATTGTGGTCATGCGCTCGTCGTAAAAATCTATCGGAATAGAGGTCATTTCTGCAAGAATATCAGCAAAAATTCGCACGGTTTCGGCACGTTCACCCTCGGTGCCGTCCATATTTTTAGGAAGCCCGATTATTATTTTTTTACAGCCGCGCATCTCTGCCTCGCGCGCCACGCGCTCGGCGGTGTTCTTCATTCCGCCCTCTCGGATAGTTGCAATTCCGCTTGAAAGCATACCCGAAACGTCACATTCTGCAAGTCCTGTGCGCACATCGCCGTAATCAACTCCGAGATATTTTCCGTGATTGATATCCAAGATAGGCTCTCCCTTCATTGAATTTGAATTGAAATTCGAAATTTATTGTTTATTATTATAACGCGCACGCGCCCAAGTGTCAAGTGAATTTTTGCACAATAAATCAGCGTAATGCACAAAGCAAGTAGTGCAAAAGTGACAAAACCACCCCTATTTCTATGAAATCCGAGCTACCCGTAAGAGAATCGAGCTCATAAGGTTTAGTAGGACGTATTTTCCTATATAC
>CAYRJG010000152.1:0-4526 GCA_964424525.1 uncultured Ruminococcus sp. | reverse complement strand
ACATTTTAATGTTCCTCCTTGGTTTTTCCGCCATAGCGACATAATACTGCGACTTATACAAGCACCGGCAGTAATCCCTCTCGCTATGTGTGTTTTTTAGTCTGCGCTTTTGCACAGCCATAATATAATATCATACGCGCGCGTTAATTGCAATAGTTATTTTTCAAAACAGTAATATTTTACAAATTGTTAACATTTGTATCTTTTAAAAAGTAAGCAAAAGCAACCTCTTGCAAAAAATGAAATAATGTGCTAGAATATATACATTACTGCAAAAGGTACGGTTTTTTATGGATATATTAATGAAGATTAAATCGCGGTTGCATATAAATGCGCCCCTTCTTCTTTTTTTGGTTTCGCTTATTGATTTTCTTGTCTATTATATAATTAATATGTGGTTTTGGGAATACGATACCGCCCTTTACGTTGCATACTTTATCGGGCGTGTTTTTGATTTTGCTATTCCTGTGCTCGCGGCGGCTCTTTTGCTCACAAGGGAGAGAAGTATTCCGAAGTCGATACTTTGGGCGTTTCTTTACTCCTTGCCAAGGCTTGTTTATGTTATTCCCTACTACTATTTAAGATACGTATACGATATATACGATTCAATCGAGGCAATATCTATTGCCATTCCCCTCTCGCTTTTAGTTATAATTATTCTTTCGCTTAAGGTACTTCTTTTCTATACCGTGATAAAGCTCTTTATCCGCCGCGCCGGCAAGTGTGCTGACGAGCTGTTTCCGCTTCGTCCGTTTGATTTAGACAACCCTGCCGTAATCGGAATTCTCATTTGTTCATTTATCAACTTTTTAGTTAACGTGGGATTTGAAATATACGATACCGTACTATTCTTTATCGATGCGGGCATGAGCTACAAATCCGGAGAAATTCTTTTCATTGTTTTAAGCTACGTAATACTCGTCATAGCATTTATTCTAACTCATATTGCGGCATCGTTTTTTGCAAACCTAATTAAAAAACGTAGCATTAAATTTAAAGAAGATTCTTTAACAGCCAACGAAAATTGAATAATAAAAATCGGCAGGAATTGCGCATCCAAACGGAGAATTCGCACAAGTCCTGCCGATATTTATTTAAAAACTGTTTTTATTACGAATATTTCTTTACAATCTCACGCATAGCATCAAGCTGTTTTTCCATATCCGAAACAAGCTTGAACTGGTTGCGCGCACGGTCAAGGTTCTGACCGGGACGAGAAGTCTTGAAATAAGTATCGCCCGAAAGGTAGTCGGTGAGGAATCTTGTTCCGCACTCGAAGGTCATCATCATAGCACCGATGGGGAGCATTTCAAGCTCGAACTCGGTAAGGCCGCCCTTTGCGCCCTCGATAAAGCCCTTAACGTAAAGCTCGTAAAGCTTAATATCGAAATTTACCTTTGAAAGGTCTGCTTCATCCTCTGCCGCGGTAGTTGCACCGAAGCGGATAGAGTCACCAAAATCGTTTACCGAATAACCGGGCATAATTGTATCGAGGTCTACTACGCAAAGTGCCTCACCGGTTTCTGCGTCAAAGAGTATATTATTAAGCTTGGTATCGTTGTGAGTTACGCGGAGAGGAAGCTTTCCTTCTGCGTGAGCACGCTCAAGTGTTCCCGCAAACTCCTCGCGTGAATTAACAAAATCGATCTCTGCCTTTACCGATGCTGCTCTCTTACAAACGTCTGCCTTCACAGCCTCACGGAAAAGACGGATTCTATCGGGAGTATTATGGAAATTGGGAATTGTTTCATAAAGGGTATCAGCGGGATAGTTGCGAAGCATATACTGGAAATTACCGAAAGCTACCGCACTGTCATAGAACTGCTCGGGGCGCTCTACCTTATCATAGCTCTTACTGTCCTTTACGAATTTAAGCATACGCCAGAACTTTCCGTCCTCTGCGATGTGGTAGTTTTTACCGTCCTTTGCCTTTACGACGTTAAGCGTTTCGCGCTTGGGGTCACCGCCTTCCTTTTTGATAACGTCAGCAAGGTACTCGGTAACGCGAGTGAAATTCTCCATAAGACTTACCGGGTCTTTGAAAACGTTGGTGTTTACTCTTTGAAGCATATACTTATGCTCCTTGCCACACTCTTCACGGGTTATGACAAGCTTGGTATCATTAATGTGTCCCGAACCGAAGGGTGTCGCGCTGGAAAAATCTCCGACAAGGTTAAAATGCTCTGATACTATCTGTTCTGCCGATTTCATTTTTGCTTTTCCTTCCTGCAAGCCGAGTAATGCCGCACCGAAGATTCCCGCATCATTTTTGAAGGTTGCCGCAACAAGCTTTGTTTTACTGTCACCGACACAGAACGCCTCGTGCTCTACTCTTTCACGAAGAGGAGCGAGGAGATTCTCACCTTCTCTGGATATTCCGCCGCCGATACATACAACGTCAGGCTGGAATATGTTAATTATATTAGATACGCCTATTGCAAGGTTTTCTATGTACTCGTTTAAGACAAGCTCTGCCGCACGGTCGCCTTTATCCTTTGCAAGGAATGCGGTTTTTCCGTTCACGCGCTCGATATTGCCGTCGCAAAGCCCCCACATTTTGCTTTCGGGATAGCGAACCATCATACGCTTTGTTTCGCGAATGAGGGCGGTAGCCGAGCAATATGCTTCAAGGCAGCCGCGCTTTCCGCAGCCGCAGGCAATTCCGTCTTTAGCAATTATCATATGGCCGAGCTCGGCAGCAAATCCGTTAGTGCCCTCCCACATTTCACCGTCAATAACGATTCCGCCGCCAACACCCGTTCCGAGAGTTACGGCAACAAGAGATTTTGCACCAACACCTGCACCCCAAAGTGCCTCGGCATACGCTGCTCCGTTTGCATCGTTTGCAACGTAGGTGGGTCTTTGAGTAAGGGTTGAAAGTATTTTACGGAAATGAGCATTTTTCCATCCGAGGTTTACAGCGCTGATGACAACGCCATCCTTTACGATTCCGGGGGTTATTGCTCCAATCCAACGAACATCGTCAAGCTTAATTTTTGCCATACCGCAAAGCTTACGGCAAACGTCGGCTATATCCTGCGATATTTCTATACAGGGACGAGGTGCGTTTGTTTTTACACTGATTTGCTTTTCAATCTTTTTTGAATCAAGATCAACGAGTCCTACGGCGATATTGGTTCCACCGAGGTCTACACCTATGCAATAATTCTTCTTTGGCATGTTTTTATCCCCTCTATTATATAATATATTTTTTTATTTTGCAAGTGTTTGTTTTAAAAATATTAAATTTTGTTAATATTTTATTAAAATAGACCAAATTTTGAACGATATCACCAATAAAAATTCATCTATCCTAAAATCAAAGCGAGCTTTTGCGACAAAAATTTACACCGCAGCAAACTACGACAAAAAAATTACAAAGCAAAAAAGATATTTAAAACAGAAATTTCAAATATTGTTTTGACTCTTCACTTTTATTTTAATATTTCCCATTGACAAATACAATGAAAAATGGTACAATGTTTTGTAGAAAAGAATCATTTTTTCATTTTTATACAAATTTTCAGACGAAAAAGGCTACAACTATGAGAAAAGAAGAAATTATTTCTGTTTTAAAGGACCTGCATAAAATTTCGGGATTTCGCGTTTCGATTCACGGAACGGATTTCGAGGAGATTGCGTCCTGCCCCGAAGAGAAGCTTCCCTTCTGCGCGGCAATTCAAGAAAACCTGGCGGAATATTCAAAATGCCTTGAATGTGACGAATGTGCTTGCAAAAAGGTTAAGGAAAGCGGAAAAGCGCATATTTACAAATGCCGCCACGGACTCGTTGAGGTAATCTGCCCGCTTTACAATTTCGGAACGCTCACGGGATATCTTATGATGGGTCAGGTTGCTGACGAGAACTTGGATCTTCGCACTCTCGAAGCGGCAATTTACGGTATAAACAAAAACCACTTGCTGGCTTTTGAAACGGCAAGAAGAACAGCGATAGTGAGAAGCGATATGCTCGATTCCTTCGTAAATATAATGACTATTTGCGCCGAGTATATGACTCTTACAAACGTAGTTCCGAGCAACTCGCCAAAACTGCCCGAGCTTGCAAAAATATACATACACGAGCATTTTTCCGAAAGACTCACAATATACGAGCTCTGCAAGGCTCTTGGGTGCTCAAAATCCGCACTTTTGACGGCTTTCAAAAAGGAATACGGCACAACTATAAACAACTATATATGTGACGTGCGAATCAATGAAACCAAGAAGATGCTTGCCACAACATCACTCTCTATGAGCAGAATTGCCGAGGATACGGGATTTTACGACCAGTCTTATTTTTCAAAAGTATTTTTGAACGCGGTCGGAATCACTCCGAGCGAATACAGACGTGAATTCAAGAATAAATAACTCACCTTTCACTGTAACAGGCATTATCCCGCACTCATAAAATGCTAATGCGGCACACCGCCGTAGCTTGAAAGGATGCAGATAAGGTAATCTCGAATTAAATTAAGAGGGTAGCTCAAGTTCAAAAAACTTGAGCTACCCTCGATGCGTTAAGGGGCT
>CAYRJG010000151.1:0-4736 GCA_964424525.1 uncultured Ruminococcus sp. | reverse complement strand
TTAATTAAACGCGTCTGCGCTTAGGAGGACGACAACCGTTGTGAGGAATCGGTGTTACGTCCTTAATCATCGTTATCTCAAGTCCTGCAGTTGCAAGAGCGCGGATTGCAGACTCACGACCTGCTCCGGGACCTCTTACGAGAACCTCAACAGACTTCATTCCGTTATCAACAGCAAGTCTGCCTGCGTGCTCTGCTGCGGTCTGAGCCGCATAGGGAGTAGACTTCTTGGAACCCTTGAAGCCCATCTCACCGGCAGTGCCCCAGGAAATTACGTTGCCCTGAGTGTCGGATATGGTAACGATAGTGTTATTGAAAGTGGAACGGATGTGTGCTACGCCTTTTTCAACGTTCTTACGTTCGCGGCGCTTTTTAACAACTTTCTTAGCTACTGCCATCTTAGTTCACTCCTTACTTCTTCTTATTAGCTATGGTCTTTGCGGGACCTTTTCTTGTTCTTGCATTAGTCTTGGTACGCTGACCTCTTACAGGGAGACCCTTTCTGTGTCTGATACCACGATAGCAATTTATTTCAACCAGACTCTTGATGTTAAGAGCTACCTCGCGGCGGAGGTCACCCTCTACGCGATAGTTTGCTTCTATCTCATCACGAAGTGCGGCTATTTCACCTTCGGTGAGGTCCTTTGCACGAGTGTCAGGATTGATTCCGGTCTTTGCAAGAATGTCCTGTGAACTCTTAAGGCCTATACCGTAAATGTATGTGAGCGCGATTTCTACGCGCTTGTTGTTGGGAATATCAACACCAGCTATACGAGCCATTTCGATATATACTCCTTTTTAAATTTAATGTCGTCCGAATTGCGTAAATCTCTGCGAATCAGCCCTGACGCTGCTTATGCTTGGGATTCTCGCAGATAACCATTATTTTGCCGTGTCTCTTAATGATTTTACACTTTTCGCAAATTCTTTTGACGGAAGGCTTAACTTTCATTCTTAATACCTTTCCTTTCAGATGTTATTACTTCTTTCTCCAGGTGATCCGTCCTTTAGAGATATCATATGGTGAAACCTCTACCGTTACCGTATCTCCCACGAGAATCTTGATATAATTCATTCTAAGCTTGCCCGAAATAGTTGCGGTCACAATGTGTCCGTTCGGGAGCTTTACCTTAAAGACGGTGTTGGGAAGTGCTTCCACTACCACGCAATCTTCAAATTCGATAAGATCGTTCTTTGGCAAAACAATATCTCCTCTTGCCTTGCGGCTTTTAATTTTCAGCTTACTACTGTAAGCAAAATCGGGTCTCCGTCGGTTATGGCAATACTGTTTTCATAGTGAGCTGAAAGCTTACCATCAAGAGTAGTTACCGTCCAACCGTCCTTTTGCACCCTTACCTCGTGACTGCCTGCGTTAACCATAGGCTCAACCGCAAGAGTCATTCCGGAATAGAGCCGCGCTCCCCTGCCTGCACGCCCAAAATTCGGAACCTCAGGCTCTTCGTGAAGCTCTGCTCCAACTCCATGTCCAACGAAATCACGCACAACCGAAAAGCCATTTGAAATGACGAAATTCTCAACCGCCGATCCTATGTCCCCGATGCGATTACCAGCTCTTGCGAACTTCATCGCCTCATAAAAGCTCTGTTCAGTGACCGAAATGAGCTTCAAGGCCTCATCGCTTACCTTGCCGACAGGAAAAGTTCTTGCACTGTCGCCATTATAGCCGCGGTAGCGAGCCCCGACATCGATCTTTACGATATCACCTTCGGAAAGAATTCTTCTGTCCGTCGGTATTCCGTGTATGACCTCTGAGTTTAGCGAAATACACGCACTCGCCGGGAATCCGCCGTATCCGAGGAAGGACGGTGTTGCACCGCACTTACAGATAAAGTCGTGTATTTTCTTGTCAATTTCCTTGGTGGAAATGCCCGGACGTATCATATCGCCCGCAAAAAGCAACGCTTCAGCAGTGATACGTCCGGCTTTTTTCATAAGGGAAAGCTGCTCGGAGTTCTTGATTATGATCATACTCCGATAGCCTCCAAGGTGCGTTTGGATGTTTGTTCTACACTGCCGTTACCGTCAACGGTTTTAAGTATACCTTTTTTAAGGTAATATTCCTTGAGCGGCTCGGTAGTTTTGTGATATACCGCAAGACGTGAAAGAACTACATCGGGAGCATCGTCTGCTCTTATTGTAAGTTCAGTCTTGCACTTGTCGCAGTTTTTCCCATCAAGCGAGGGATTGTCGCTTATATGATAGGATGATCCACAAGTTGCACACACTCTTCTTCCGGTCATTCTTTCGGAGATAACCTCATCGGGAACCTCGATAGATACAACACAGTCGAGAGTGATGCCCATATTATCAAGTGCCTCTGCCTGCGGTACAGTGCGCGGAAATCCATCGAGGATAAATCCGTCTTTGCAGTCAGATTTTTGTAGACGCTCCTTTATGATTCCGATTACTACGTCGTCTTCAACAAGAGCACCTTTGTCAATGAATTCTTTGGCCTTCAATCCCATTTCGGTACCGAGCTTCACAGCCTCGCGGATGATAACGCCGGTAGAGATGGTGGGAATGCCGAGTTTACGAGAAACCTTTTCTGCCTGAGTGCCCTTACCGGCACCCGGGGCACCAAGAAAAATTATTTTCATAATTTTTTACCTCAACGCGAATATATTAAAGGAATCCTTTATAGTTACGCATTGTGAGCTGTGCTTCAAGCTCTCTGAAGGTTTCGAGAACGACACCGACTATAATCAGAAGAGTCGTACCACCAAAGGTGAAGGTGCTTGCCATGCTCTCAATAGTAGAATCAAGTCCGAAAATTGAAGCATATGTTGCTGCATCAAGACCGACACTTGTGGGAATCGAGCCGTAAACGAGCCATTTGATTATAGGCTGAAGGATGTGAGGTCCTGCCACAACGGGAAGAACCGCAACGATACCAAGGAAGAGTGCGCCAACAAGAGTGATCTTGCCAAGGATCTTCTTGATATACTCAGCAGTGGGTCTGCCCTGTCTGATACCGGGAATGATACCACCCTGTCTTTTAATATTGTTCGATACTTCGATAGGATCAAAGGAGATCTGAGTGTAGAAATATGCAAATGCAATAATAAGAACGAAGAGGGATACGGGGTAGATTATACCGTCTGCTGCGAGAAGCTTCGAAACGGTTCCCCAGAAGCCCTCATCAGTCGAGCTAACTCCGCAGAGTGCAAGAATGGTGGGTATGAGAGAAACGATCGAGCTTGCGAAAATGACAGGCATAACACCGGTCATATTAAGTTTAATGGGAAGGTTCGAGCTTTGTCCGCCGTACATTTTGCGTCCTACAACTCTCTTTGCATACTGGATAGGAATTCTTCTCTCAGAACCGGTTACCCAGATAACAAACATAAAGAGTGCAACTATTACTGCTATAAGAAGAACTGCAAATACGGTAGAAACAAGAGCATAAGCCCAAGTATTAGTCGTATAAGAATAAGTGGATATTACGAGAGTGATGAGGTTGTAGAAGAAGGAAGGAAGGGATGAGATGATATTTGCAAAAAGTATCATCGAAATACCGTTACCGATACCCTTTTCGTTAATTCTCTCACCAAGCCACATAATAATCGATGCACCTGCACAGTAGCACGCGATTATTACGATAGCGTACAGCCACCAAACAGACCCTTCTCCGCTTGTTGCAGCGTTCGTGAGAGCACCGCCGTTCTTAAGAAGGAAGTAGTAGCCGATTGCAGTAACGAGTGCAAGCACTACGGTTACTATTCTCGTAATGAAATTCATCTTCTCTTTGTCGTTCTTAGCTATTTCACCGAGTTTCGGGAAAACGACTGCAAGAAGCTGAAGTATAATTGATGCGTTGATATAAGGTGATACGCCGAGTGCAAACAGCGTAGCCGTTCCGAGTGAACCGCCTGAAAGGATGTTCATCTGGTCAAGGATAGTACCGCTGAAAGTGTTGGCAAAATCGTTAGCCTCGACGAAAGGAACGGGAATAACAGTACCTATACGGTAGATCAAAAGGATGAAGAGTGTGAAAATTATCTTGCTCTTTAACTCTTTTGTTTTCCATGCGTTCTTTAAAGTCTGAAGCATTTATACCACCTCAGTCTTTCCACCTACTGCCTCAATCTTCTCCTTAGCTGTAGCTGAGAAAACTGCTGCTTTTACAGTGAGTTTTTTTGCAAGTTCACCCTCGCCAAGCACCTTAACGCCATCAAAAGCAGTGCTAATAATGCCACATGCAAGGAGTGCCTCACAGTCAACAACATCACCGTCGTTGAACTTATTCAAAGACTGAACGTTAATAACGGCAAATTTCTTGCCGAATCTGTAATTGTTAAAGCCTCTCTTGGGGAGCTTTCTGTAAAGAGGAAGCTGACCGCCTTCGAATCCGGGTCTTACACCGCCGCCTGAGCGAGCGTTCTGACCCTTATGGCCCTTACCTGCTGTTTTTCCGTTGCCGGAACCCGGTCCTCTACCCTTGCGGAACTTTTCCTGAACGGAACCTTCCTGGGGTGAAAGTTCATGGAGCTTCATTGTATATCCTCCTTTCAATTCCGTTAAACGGTTTCAACTTTTACAAGGTGTGAAATAACCTTTATTTTACCCATCAATACTGCATCATTTGCAAGAGTGATGGAGTCGCCGGGTCTTTTAAGACCAAGCGAGTTTGCAGTTGCAATCTGATTCTTCTTGCATGCAATAAGGCTCTTTTTGAGCGTAACCTTAACGTTTTCCATTACCGTTACCTCCTTATGC
>CAYRJG010000150.1:0-4756 GCA_964424525.1 uncultured Ruminococcus sp. | reverse complement strand
CCTTCTTCAAAGTCTGATGCCTTATACACAACAACATCGGAGCTTGTAGCTGCGGTTGCTGCAAGCACGATGGCTCCCGTGATAAGCGCCAGCGAGAGAAGAAGGATTAGAATTTTGCTGGATCTTTTCATAGAAATTCTCCTTGTTAAAAATAGTATTTTCAAAGATTATAAATATTTTACCATATTAAGGGAAATAAAAGCAACGGCAAATATACACAAAAATAATATAGTTTTTTAGTCAATCTATAACAAAAACGTTTTCCATAAAAGATATTTTCAAATCATTTTACACAAATTCGCATATTCGATAAGTTTTTTGCCTCAAAAACAAAATTCGTCATTTTTTGAAAAAAGTTTTGAAAAGGACTTGAAAGACGGAAAAAAGTATGCTAGAATATTGCTAGATAATGCAAGGCAGAATTTTGGGCATTTCTCAAAAATCTGCCCGTATTTCGTAAAACAATACCTGAAAGTTAAAAATTCGGAGGACAAAAATGCTTAATCTTGCGGTAAGAAACACCGGCAAGCTCGTAAGAGCTAAGTCCAAGAGCGAGAACGTTCGTCTTGGCAGACTTTTTACAAAGAAGGACACTGCTCGTCTTATGGCGGGAATGTTTGAAATAGACCCTGAAAAAACAGCATACACTATACTTGATCCCGGCGCAGGAACAGGTATACTCAGTGCAGCTGCAGTCGAGCATATATGCAAAAACTCAACAAAATGCAAGCAAATATTCCTTACTTGCTTTGAGAGCAATCTCGACTTTGTACCTATGCTTGAAGATAACCTTGAAAGAATCCGCAAAAAGTGCCGCCACGATTACGACGTTAAGCTTTTCGTTACCGTTTATGCTGAAAATTACCTTACCGATGCAAAAAAGCATTACACGGTTTCGTTCTTTGATATTATCGAGGACAAGTATGACCTCATAATTTGCAATCCCCCCACAGAGCTTTGCGAAAAATATTCCGAGGATGCAGAAGGTGTTGGCGGAATATCTCAGCTCAAGCTTTCTCGCGCATTTCTCTTTGCGAAAATGGCTGCAACGCACCTTGAAGAGAACGGTCAGCTCGCAATTATGCTCCCCACCACTTACGCAACAGCCGCACAGCTTCGCGATATAAGACGCGAAATAGGCGAGTGCCTTTCCGTGCGTGCCCTTCACCTCTTCGTTGGAGCGCAGAAAAACGAAAACCGCGCGATTCCTCTTAAGAAAAATTTCGTTATTTGCTATAAAAAGGCAGAAGCAGGAGAAACTATTGCAGTATCAACCTCTACCGATTCAGGCAAAAATCTCACCTCTATGCCTCCCGTAGACTACTCTTTCGTGGTTGACAGAGAAAGCGGCATACTCACTCTTCCCAAGAGCGTTGAAGACACGAAGATCGTTAAATATCTCTCGGATTTCCCCGAAACACTCTCCTCGCTCGGACTTAAGATGTCAACAGGTCTTATAGTGGATTCTAAATGTGAAGGACTTCTCTTTACCGAGCCTGTAAACGGAACAGTTCCACTCCTTCGCCCTGCCGCTATGAAAAACGGTGTTATCACCTTCCCGCAGCCGATAAAAAGACAGTACATAGCACCCGTAAATCCCTCCCTCGTTCAGCGCAATAAGAATATGCTTATAATCAAGCGCGTTCCCGCAAAGAGCGACGAGAGATTCGTTAACTCATCTATTTATCTTGCATCCCAGCTTCCCAACTACAAGTATATAAGCACTCATAACAAGATAAACTTTATTGACACAAAAGACAAGCGCGACGAAATGAGCGCAAGATTCGTCTTCGGTCTTTATGCACTTCTTAACTCCACCATATACGACAGATACATTTCAATAATGTCCAAGTCCAAGCAGATAAACTCCAAGGAAATGCAGAATCTTCCTCTCCCTGCTCGCAACATTATAGAGAATATGGGTATGCGCCTTATGTCTTTGCGTCAGACCACCGTTGAAGCTTGTGACTCAATTGTAAACCCCACTTTACATATTATCGAAAAATAATTCACACGGATAAGCACTTTTTGAGAAGGGGCCTTTACTCAAATTAATTTGAGAGGCTCCTTTCTCTTTATCATCTTCAAAAACACGGAAAGGAGAAAAATGAAAAATTTAGTAATAGGAATACTGGCTCACGTTGACGCAGGAAAGACCACCTTATCCGAAGGACTTCTTTTTGCATCGGGCGCAATAGATAAGCAGGGTCGAGTTGACAAAAGAAGCTCCTTTCTTGACACCTATTCGCTGGAACGCGAACGCGGTATAACGATTTTTTCAAAGCAAGCAACGATAAATTACAATTCAAGCTTTATAACTCTTATAGACACTCCGGGACATATTGATTTTTCCTGCGAGGCAGAGCGCGCGCTCTCTATTCAAGATTATGCAATACTTGTGATTAACGCTTGCGATGGAATTCAGTCGCACACAAAAACCCTATGGCATCTTTTGAGAACGCGAAAAATTCCGACTTTCCTTTTCATAAACAAAACCGACATCGCAGAAAAAACACGCATAGAGATAATGCGAGAGCTGAAAAAATCTCTTTCATCCGCATGTGCTGACTTTTCTACCGAAAGCGCCACAACAGAAGACGTCGCAGGCGCAGACGAGGCACTTATGGCTGAATATTTTGACACGGGTGCGATATCCGACTCATCAATTATTGATGCAATATCGGAATGCCGCGTATTTCCCTGCTTTTTCGGATCGGCTTTAAAAATGACGGGAGTTGCCGATTTTCTTTCAGCGCTCGACAGGTTAACTAAAGAAAAGCACTATCCCGATAAACTTTTCGGAGCAAGGATATATAAGATTGCAAGAGATAAAAACGGCAGGCGCCTCACGTATATGAAAATAACAGGCGGAAGCCTGCTTGCAAAGGACGCTCTTCGAGTAAAAACCCAATCCGGAGAGGTATTCGAAGAAAAAGTTGAGGAAATAAGACTTTACACGGGTGACAAGTTCAAGGCATTAAAGGAAGCAAAACCGGGTATCGTTTGTGCGGTTCTCGGCCCTATGCATACCGAAGCCGGTGGTGGTCTTGGAATTGAGCATCGCGACGAAACCACCCTATCCCCCGTTCTCGATTATAAGATGATTCTCCCCTCGGATGTGAGCGTTTACGAGGCATATTTAAAATTTCTCGTGCTTACTGAAGAAGATCCGTCACTCGGGCTTTCTTATAATGAACGCACAAAGGAGATTCGCGTGCGACTTATGGGAGAGATACAGCTTGAAGTTTTGCGCCGCCTTATTGCAGAAAGATTCGGAATTGAGGTATCCTTTGGCGAGGGCGCAATACTTTATAAAGAAACCATTCTTTCACCCGTATACGGCGCAGGGCATTTCGAGCCGCTTAGGCACTATGCCGAGGTTCATCTATATATGGAGCCGCTTCCAGAAGGCAGCGGAATCGTTACTGCCACCGACTGCTCCACCGATTTTCTTGCGCTCAACTGGCAAAGATTGATTGTAACCCATATTGAAGAAAAAGCGCATCGCGGTGTTCTGACCGGATCACCTATAACCGATATTAAAATAACACTTACCGCCGGGAAAGCACATCAGAAGCATACCGAAGGCGGAGATTTCAGGCAAGCAACATATCGCGCCATTCGCCAAGGTCTTATGAAGGCGGAATCGGTACTCCTTGAGCCGACATTTAATTTCAAAATAGAGCTTCCGGTTGAGAATCTTGGGCGCGCCATGCGTGACATCGACGAAATGGGTGGAGTCGCAGATCCGCCCGAAATATTTGACACGTATGCCATCCTTTGCGGAAATTGCCCTGTATATACTATGCGAAGCTATGCAACCACCTTGCGAGCTTACACAAAAGGAGAAGGTCGACTGACATTAAATATAGGTCCGTATAAGCCCTGCCATAATTCTGACGAGGTAATAGCAGAACGTGCATATTCACCGGAGCTCGACGATAGAAACACGCCGAACTCGGTATTTTGTAAGAACGGAAGCGGATATGTAGTACCGTGGAACGAGGCAGATGCACTAATGGATATTGACTCCGCCGAAAAGAGCGAGGAGGCTGTAATGCTCGAACACGCAGTACGCCCCGGCAAGGTAAGCTATCGCGGCACCGTTGAAGAAGATCGGGAGCTTATGCGTATATTTGAAGCAACCTACGGAAAAATCAAACCGCGCAAGGTTTCCGAAAGAGTGGAGAATAAAGCTCCCACCGATAAAAAAGAAAGAGCTAAAAAGCCGGCTAAACTTGGTGATACATATATAATTATCGACGGCTATAACCTTATATTCGCCTGGGATTTTCTTGCCGGATACGCCAGACTTGATTTCCCTCTTGCACGAGATATTCTTACACGCATAATGTGCAATTACACCTCATTTTACAAATGCAAGGCTATAATTGTATTTGACGCATATAAGCGCGAAGGCGGTGAGGGAAGCCTTGAGATGCTCGGTGAGGTTTCGGTAGTATATACCAAGGAAGGCGAAACGGCAGACACTTTCATAGAAAAGAAAACCCATGAGCTTGCCAAAAATCATTATGTAAGAGTAGTCACATCAGACCTTGAAGAGCAACTTATCGTACTGGGAAGCGGTGGACTGCGCGTAAGCGCACGAGAATTTTCGGAAGAACTCTCAAAGCTTTCCGATGAGATAGACGAGATTATCGGTTCCATAAGATAAATATTGCTTCACACAAAAACTTTTCAACAATCGGGTAGGAGGCGGTGATTAACCGCCGACCTCCCACACCACCGTGCGTAC
>CAYRJG010000149.1:0-4920 GCA_964424525.1 uncultured Ruminococcus sp. | reverse complement strand
AGAGAGATGTATCATAGTAAGCGAGAGCGTTCGATGTGGTCTTATTGGTATTCAGCTCGGTAACAAGACCATATACCGGCATTGTTATCTGCTCTCGGTGAGCACCGGTAATTTTTGAATAGCAGTAATCCTGACCAAAAACGTCGCCCCAAAGCGAAAGGTTTACGTTTTTGTTATAAAAATCCTCAAACTCGACTATCGTTCCGCTTCCGTCGGGGAAGAAGATAAATCCGTCAGTAGACATATCTCCGTAACCGAAATACTGGAGAGGAGTGATAGTTTCGAGTGTGTATGCGGTTTCGTCAAAGGAGATAGAGCTTGCGGGAAGACGGACCGAAAGAGAGCCGTCATCATTGAAGGTGTACTCAAGAACGCATCTGAGAACCGGCTTCTGCTCCATTTCGTGAATATATCCGCACTCTGCCTCATCTTCATACATCTGATTGATGGTGTAGTCAAGGCAATATTTCTTAATAATATTGGATATTGATCTCTTCTTTGCAGCCTGTGCAGTTGTACCGTACTTACACTCATAAACTGCGATGTCCTTCTCTTTTGTGATCGGGAACTTTTCGTAGATCTGGTTAAGCATACCTTCATACATAGCCTCGCCCTTGAACTCTGCGGGGTTCTGGATGGTATATGCTTCACTTACCTGAGTAAGTTCGTTTGAGAACTGATAGAACGCCTTATAGGTATCGGAGGATTCACCGTATTCCTTTGCAACAGCTACGTTTGCATTCTGAACGAATGAACGGAGAGCCACGTTATCTATATGACCGTATGCATAAGAGGATTCAACGCCAAGGAATACCATAGGCTCTTTCAAGTCGGGAAGAAGCATTGAAATAGTATCCTGATACTCGGTGATTATAACACCAAGTATGTTTGTCTCGAACTTTTCTGCAGTAATTACACCGGGAAGAAGGAATCGAGATGCAGTATCACCAAGCGTATAGTTTACTCTAAGACCACCTGCAATAGGAGATACGGAGATCTGACCGTAAAGCGCTGCCCACTCTATGCTGTTATATGAGTAGGAGTTGGTGGTGTTAGAAGAATCTACCAGCTTAATGCTGATCTGACCCATAATCTCGTCGGCTTCCTTATTATCGTTATAGCCGGGATTTATGGGGTTACTTGTAAGAATCTGACCCGTATAATTGTTA
Organism: uncultured Ruminococcus sp.; assembly: GCA_964424525.1. Classification (GTDB taxonomy): domain Bacteria; phylum Bacillota; class Clostridia; order Oscillospirales; family CAG-272; genus UBA1740. Next base: position 3,751 of record CAYRJG010000149.1, on the reverse strand, counting down.
CGGTAGTAGAAGAAGCCTGTATAACGGTTTACGTACATTGAATAAAGTCCGTTTGCCGTGGTGGAGTAGTCAAGGTAGCCTGCACTAAGCTCTGCTTCAAGCATTTCTTCTGCGGAATTGTAATTATACTTAAGATACTTTTCGTTAATGTACTTGGTAATATCCTCAAGGGACATTGTTGATCCAGAAACGACCGAGGACGGTGAGTGTGCCGCACCGGAATAAACCGGAAGAACTGCGGCAAGGGTTGTAAAGAGCATAACCACCGTCAAAGCAGTCGATATTATTCTTTTAAATTTCATTTATATTACCTCCTGCTTTAGACTCGGTTTCCAATCTCGGTGAATATTGCAACTACGAAGGAGATTATCTTAGCAATAAGGCTGAAGAAGAGGATCGCAATAAACATAATGATTATCATAGCAAGTATTGTTCCGAGAATGGTTACAAAATTCTTCTTGAGTGAGTAATCGTGTGTTACCATCATACCGAAATAGAGTAGAAGACCAACCCAAATATAGCCTATCGTAAGGATAAGAGTTACAATAGAGCCTTCAGATACGGTAAGAATGTTGGTAAGAATAGTTGAAATAATTACGAAGAGAGGAAGGGGCGCAAGCGAGTAACCTGCCGCGATATAAATATCCTTAAAGCTTCCTTCTCCGTCAAAGAGTGTTGTCAAGCACCAGTTTGCGATACACCAAAGCATCAAGGGAAGACCAATGAGGAGCACCGACATAAAGATGTTTGAGGAATCATCTCTGGGGTTAAAGGTATATCCGCGTCCGACAGACTGATAGAAGAAGGATACCATAGTCAAAGCGATTATGGTAGTTGCCGCTCTTACGGAACCGCGCTTTTCGTGCTTAAGATCCCAGAAGCCGTCGAAGGGGTGGAATACCAGATGGAATGAATATATGAGCTCTTCCCAATACGTCTTTTTACCGACCTTAAGGGAGGTAGCCTTATTCTTTTTCTTCGCATAGCCGAGGAATTTTACAAAGAGAACCAAAACGGCTACAACTGCAATTGCAATGAGGAGAAGCCAATCATTGATGATCTGCTTACGAATCTCTGCAAAAGCCTTTGAGTACTGCTCGGTTTCGTATGCACTTGCGAGCATTTCCTGTGCTTCCTCGTACTTACCAAGGTTATAGAGTGCCTTACCTATACCGATATAAGCAAGGTCAAAGTTATTGTTAAGGGTAAGAACCTCTTCCCAATAACGCTGTGATTCGGAATAGTTGTGAATGTTCTCGTTATGGAGCGCGTCCATAATAGTGTCACAGTAGTCGGTAGGCTCGTAAACTGTTATACGGCCTGCCTTTTGGTCAAGAGCAATAAGTCTGTAATCTACGCCGTCACCGGTGCCGTTTTCGATTTCCTCGGTATCCTCAACTATCTGATAGCAGATAGCAACTATACCATTCTCCGTACCGTTACCAAGCTGGTCACCCTTATCACCGAATGCGAAAAGAAGGTTACCGTTCTGGTCGTAGGTAAAGAATCTCGAACGGCTTTTGTCAACGATTGTCCAAGAACCCTCGTTACCCATAGCAACGTCAACGATCTGTGAAATAGTTTTTGTGGTTACAGCAACCTCTCCACCGGGATCGAAGAATCCGTTACGTTTCATAATCTCAACACCCTGGGAGTTGAGCTTCTTAACGGGAGAATACGCGGAACTCTTTGATTTTATAGACGTAAACTGGTTTGCCATATCGTCAGAGTCTGTAGTATTTGTAGTAACGTATACAAATCCGTCATCGTCAACCGTTATATTATTATAAGGTACGGCGATGTTCTTTTCCTGAGCCTGACGTTGCTCTTTAGTCATAAAACGACGCCAAATCATATCGATAAGGCTGTAAGAAACCTTTTGTGAACCGATGAATCCTGTGAAATCACCCTCATTCGAAAGAACGATAACGCCCTCGTATGATGAGGTTGAGATAACGAAGATTCTTCCGTAGATATCAACTGCTATCGAACAGGGCTTGAACGCCTGCTCATCAAGAACCGGGCTATCCGGTCTTACAATAGTTCTTACGTAATTGTACTCACGGTCAAAAACTACAATCTGCTTGTTACCCGTGTCACAAACGTAGATATAACTCGTTTTATCAACGGTTTTATTCTCATCGGTTACGTAAACGCCCTGAGGCTCAGAGAGCTTCCGCTCCTTACCATTTTCATCAATATACTTTGATATCTCCGCAACAACCTCGTAGGATTTATTGAGAACCAGGATTCTGTGATTACCCTTGTCTGCAATATAAACGTTTGCAGCACTGTCAGTAACAATATCACTAACCGAAGAGGAAAGGCTCGAAACGGATGTTTTCGAAAGATTCATACCGATAGCGTCATAAGAGTCAATTGCCGAATACGCGTGAGGCGAGGTAAGAGGCTCTCCGTCTATCGAGTATGTGTAGGTATCGTAGGGCTCTGCTGCGGAGGAATATACCGTGCCAAACAGCATTACTGCTACAATGACCAAAATCAACACTTTTGTTAACTTTTTCATATTTCCTCCTTTTAGTCTTTCATACCCGAAGATCCCATCGTTTCAATAATCTGGCTCTGGTTAAGAACGAAGACGAGAATGGGAACTATCATCATAACAACGGTAGCAGCTGCGCCTGCACCGGAACGTGCAATACCACCGGTAACTATCTGCTGAATAGCATAGTTGAAGGTTTTGAGCTGCTCTGAGTGAATGTAAACCGACGAACCGGAGTTCCAGAGTCCCTTAAAGCACTCGATGATAAGAGTAAGCCATGCAGGCTTAACCATCGGCATCGCGATAGTAAGGAATGTTCTGAACTCACTTGCACCGTCAAGTCTTGCAGATTCAAGAACCGTATCGGGAACCGATGTTTCCATGAACTGCTTCATAAGGTAAAGACCCATTGTTCCCGCCATTGATGGAACGATTATCGCAAGATACGTATCTATCCATCCAAATGACGAAAGAATAATAAAGTGCGTTACCGTGTTAACTGTAGAATGGAACATAAGCGACATGACGATGATCTGGAATATCGCATTTCTTCCGGGGAAGCGAAGCTTTGCAAGCGAGTAAGCTGCCATGGAAGCAAATATGAGGTTTCCGACCGTACCGCATATCGTAATAAATACGGTGTTGAATATGTATCTTGAGAACGGAACCCACGAGTCACTCATAAGCGTTACAAGATCCGAAAAGTTATCAAACGTAGGATTAATAACGTAGAAGCGAGGGGGGAACATAAAGAGCTCATCAAGAGGCTTAAGTGACTGAACTACAACGTAATACATAGGAAGGAACATGAATGCACCCATGATTACGAGCATAATGGTAATACCGGTGTCACCTCCGGCAGAGCGGTTAAGGACGACCTTATGTCCTCTGGTTCTTAACTTTTTCGCTTTTGCCATCTTACTCACCTACCTTCGAGAGCGCCTTCTTAATAAGTATGTTACATGAGAACATAATTACGAAGAGTATAACGGCAATAGCCGAGGCGTAACCAATTTCATATCTGGCGCCACCGTAGTCATTAAGGTGGTGCATTATGGTGTGTGCCGCACAGTCAACCGAGGGGAAGCCGCAGAGTGCATCAACGACTGCACCAAAGCCGAATGAGTTGGTAATTGCAAGCACCGCACCGAACATCAGCTGAGGACGCATCGTGGGAAGCGTGATATACCAAAGTTCCTGCCAACGGTTCTTGATTCCGTCAACTGCCGCTGCCTCGTACATCGAACG
>CAYRJG010000148.1:0-4943 GCA_964424525.1 uncultured Ruminococcus sp. | reverse complement strand
AAGTCTGTAGCGGACTTTCACCGCCAAGTTGTAACGCGTGCCGAGCGCACCAGAAAGAGCAAGAGTAAAAGGAAAAATTCCTTCTATTCTTGCTCTTGTTTTTTATTCATTTCGCGGTGACAAGCTTCATCTCATCGGAATCGTTTGCCGTGCGGTTGACCTCTTCGGGAGAATGGAAGGTAGGAACTACACGCTTCATAACCTCTGTGATTTTCGGAGATGCAATTTTGTTCTCCTCTTCACGAATTACCTCGCGAAGCTCGCCAAGCTTTTCTTCAAGCTCGGTGCGAGTAAGAGGTGTATCGCGCTCTATGAATATGAGGTTATTTTCGGTCTTCTTAAGATTTTCGGTTTTGATAAGAAGCTCCTCGTAAAGCTTTTCGCCGGGGCGAAGTCCTGTTTCGATAATATCGATATCGATATAAGGATTGTATCCCGAAAGCTTAATCATATTAAGTGCAAGGTCAATGATTTTAACCGGCTTACCCATATCAAGCACAAAAAGCTCACCAAGACTAGCCATAGCACCTGCTTGCATCACAAGACCTGACGCTTCGGGTATTGTCATAAAGTAACGGATTATGCGGTTATCGGTTATGGTTACGGGGCCGCCTGCTGCAATCTGGCGCTTGAAAAGCGGAATAACCGAACCGTTAGAGCCGAGAACGTTACCGAATCTTACCGCGGAGAAGACGGTCTTACTATCACTGCGCGCTTGAATTACCATTTCGCAAAGTCGCTTTGATGCGCCCATTACGTTTGTGGGATTTACCGCTTTATCGGTGGAGATGAGAATGAATTTTTCAACTCCGTATTTCTCTGCCATATCCGCCGTATTATACGTGCCGAATACGTTATTCTTAACTGCCTCGCAGTTGCTGTGCTCCATAAGAGGAACGTGCTTATGCGCTGCCGCGTGGAAAACTATTTCGGGGCGGTAGTGCGCGAAAACCGCTTCAAGACGAGCGCGGTCACGCACCGATGCTATTTCAACCGCAAGTGAGAGCTCCGAGCCGTAAGCGCGGATAAGCTCCTGCTGGATATCGTAAGCGTTGTTCTCGTATATATCAAGAATTATGAGCTGCTTCGGCGAGCATTTTGCAATCTGGCGGCAAAGCTCGCTTCCGATAGAGCCGCCACCGCCCGTTACGAGGATGACCTTATTGCGGTAAAAATCTGCCGCAGAGGTATCAACTACGTTAAGAGTATCGCGAAAAAGCAGGTCCTCGATTCTCACATCGCGCACAACGCGCTTGGCGTTTTTATCGTCAGTGCCGTCGGGCTTTATAGGAAAATCGTAGATTTTAACCTTACATCCGACCTTTGAATAGAACTCATAGAAGCCTTTCAGGCGCTCATCCGAGATATCCGAAATTGCGATAAAGACCTCTTCAACTCCGTTATTCTTTATAGCTTCAAGAACCTTTTCGTTCTCCTCGTAAATTCGGAGATTATGTATCGTGCCGCCGACCTTGTTTTTATCTTTATCAATAAAGAAAACAGGTCTGTATTTTGAATTTTTGTCAAAGAGAAGCTCCTCTGCAAGAAGGCTACCTATCTGACCAGAACCGAGAATTGCAACGGGAATCTTGCGCGAGTTGCAGGAATCGCTGTATTCAAGATTACGGCGGCGATATTTATGCTGATAAACGAATCGTGATACAAGCGTGATTATATCAAGCATACATACGAAGGTACATTCCTTCCACGAGCCTATGTCAAAGGATGAAAATTGAGCTATGATAACCGAAATGCATCCGCCAATCGCATCGGCAATGACCAATTTCAGATATACACGCGCGCTGGCGTATCTCCAAACGCTTGAATAAACGCCAAAGCAGACTCTTGCCGCAAATATGCAAAAGGCAAAAAGCAAAAATGACAGTGCATAAGTGGACACCTTGAAAGCAACTCCGCCCTCTGCAAGCACGGATATTAAGATCAAAAGTCCGTATGTAAACGCAAATAGCGCAAGGTCTATAAGCAAAAGCGATAGACGACGCTTGTTTTTTATAAATAACATCTGTTACACCTCTTAAAGTTTTTACAGTATTGGCGATATTAATATTAAATCAGTATTTTATATTATAACACTCATCTTCTGTTTTGTCAAGGACGAGAATATTATATATATTTGTTTAGCGACAATTTAACAACAAAAAGCTCCACCCGTGTTAAAAATTCTGCTTGACATACGTAGAAAAAAATAGTAAAATAATATGTACTAACTGTAGGAGGAAAACGGTATGACTTTTTCCGACAAAGAAAAACTTTCACGGCTTTTTGGTATATTTGATACTAATTTCAAGGTAACAAACCTCTATGCGGATTATCTCAACATTTATCCGGAATTGATAACGAAGGAGATGATTTCGGAGATTACAGCAGACGGAGATATCACGATTCACGAAGCAATAGTTGCTCTCCTATCCGAGCTTTTCGGGCTTGATGATGAAAACGGCGGAATCGAGAGAAAAATCATAAGAGAATATCTAACTCCTTCTGTCAAAGTGCTCGATATTGAGAAATATATAGAAAATCCCTACTACAAAAATGTTGCGCCCGAAGATGCAAAATGCGGCTCATTCGAACTCAAATGGGAGTATTACCCCCCATACCGTGCAGCGATTTCGGGCGATATGATAATAAAAGACGATTACACCGAAATACCGCCACTCGGCTTTTTCACCGAGGGATTTCAGTTCCCTGCCGTGCTTGAGGACGGAAACGAATGGATGACTCTTACCCCTGTTGACCTTGATACAAGCGAGGAGGCAATAGAGCGCGCTTATGGCAAGGTTGTGACCTTTGGACTCGGTCTTGGATACTATGCTTATATGGCGTCGGAAAAGCGAGAGGTTGAGTCGATTACGGTAGTTGAAAAGAGCGCTGATGTTATAGAGCTTTTTAAGTCGCATATATTACCGAAATTTTCTCACCCCGAAAAGGTGAGGATAGTTTGCGAGGATGCCTTCGTTTACGCAGAGAAAATTATGCCGAGTGAGAATTTTAATTACGCATTTGTTGACACTTGGCGTGATGCATCCGACGGTTTACCTATGTATGAGAGAATGAAGGCACTTGAGCCTCTCTCTCCCAACACAAAATTTGACTACTGGATAGAGAATTTTATTATCTCTCGCAAGCGCGCGCTGAAATTCGGTGAGCTTTGGGATGCATACGAAGAAAACCGAGAGGATGCACCGAAAAGCTACGAAGAATTTATACGGAGGCTTAATGAATAATGGGAGCGATACACGAATTTGAAAATGAAAAGCTCGTAATCGGAGTTATCTTTCACAATGAGGATATATTGGGTGCCGCCCTTGCTGACGTTTGTGAAAAATTCGGCGCGTGGGATATGGTATCCGAGGACTATTCCTTCTCGAAAGGATATTCTACCTATTACGATGACGAGCTTGGCGGTGAGGGAATACGCAGAATATACAGCTTCGAAGAGCTCGTTGACCCTACTCTGCAAGCAGAGATAAAGGAATTTACAAACGATATAGAAAAGAAATACAGCGTTGACGGAAAAAGGCTTATCAATCTTGACCCCGGCCTTATGAGTCACGGCAGATTTATGCTCTCGACCACGAAAAACGCAAGCTTTCGCATTCCCTTAAAGCGCGGTATTTACACCGAAATGACGCTTTTCTACGCTCGCGGAAAATGGCAGAAGCTACTTTGGACATATATGGATTACCAATCCGAGCTTGTTCTGAAATTCCTTGAAAAGGTCAGAAAAAAATACCTTTCACAGAGGAAGACAAAATAAATTTTCAAAAAAATAAAAGCGAAAAATCCTGCTATACCCCGTGCAGACCGAGGACAGTGATAGGATTTTTCGCTTTTTTTATTGTAATCGCTCCTTTAATTTCCAATATGCGATTTATTGCAAAGCTTCTTCACTATTAAATTACCGATATAGTAAAGACCGATAAATACCGCGGCGAAAAACAGAATCAAGACGAGTGTATAAAACCGGTTTATCGAAAACCACCCGTAATTCGACGTTGGGAGAGCCTGATAAAGGAATTTCAGCGGAGTTCCCTTATAGTCGTAGAGATAAAAATAGTTTGGAGTCCATCCCAGGGTGGTGCGGAATGCGGAATTGCATATCACCGCGACAAGCGCCATACTGCCGACAAAGGATAGCGAAATAATCAAATCTCGCTTTGAGAGTCGAGGCAAAAGAATAAACATACCGGAAAGAGCGCAAACAACTATGAGAATATGCCCCCAGACGTAGGTTTGCGGACGTATTTTCAATAGAATGTCATAATTTGCCGGCGAATCGGCAAAAACCATAGCCAAAAACGCAGGAATCATATTAAAGCAAAAGGTGGTTGCGATAAGCCATTTCTTTCTTGTTATCAAGGCAAGCCCCGCAACAATACCGGCGATATGGCAGACCTGTAAAGGAATGATCGCAAGATCCCAGCCCGTGCGGACAAAAATATCCACATTTCTGATAACGATGATAAAAACCGAAAGCGCACCGAACACAAGAGCGACAATATTCTTCACTTTTTCCGATCGACCTCGCACCAAAAAGCAAATTCCTCCAAAAAGTATTATCGGCGATAGCATATATAAAAAATGCATAACCGACCAAAGCTCAAAAACCATATTCATTCCATCGTTGACTCGTTTTGCCGTTACACGCAATAGCGCACCGTGAGAATATCATATTCTGATAGTATCCGCCTTCGCGCTTTGCGCAAGCTGCCACGTTACGCGTGGCTTTGGCGGCTATGCCGTTAACGGGTATTATACCATCTTTTCAAATACAACTCAAGCGATTTAATTATTTAGGTTTTGTAACTTATTTCAGGGGAAACGGAGATTTTTACCAAAATATCCTCGCAAAAAAGAATGGATGGTGTTCGAGCAGGTCGAACACCATCCAATTTTTATTAGAGATGAAATTACTTAACTTC
>CAYRJG010000147.1:4008-4952 GCA_964424525.1 uncultured Ruminococcus sp. | reverse complement strand
AAGGTTGTTTGTGTCAAGGTTTTTGCCTTTCGCACATATTGTAAAACTTTTTTTTTTTAAAAATATTTTTATTTATCTCTTGACAAATAAAAAATCTTATTGTATAATATTACGACGCATATTGATAGGCTCGCAAAGTGTGTATACACGCCTATCGTAGCGATTATACACGAAAGTGAGGTGCTTTTTCATGTTCGCTATTTTCGTAACGGGCGGAAAGCAGTACAAGGTTTCCGAGGGTGACGTAGTTTTCGTAGAGAAGCTTGGTGCAGCCGAGGGTGAGAAGGTTACATTTGATAACGTTCTTGCACTTTCTAAGGATACCTTGACCGTTGGAACTCCCAAGGTTGAAGGCGCAAGCGTTGTTGCTACCGTTCTTAAGAACGGCAAGTCCAAGAAGATCGACGTTATCAAGTATAAGTCCAAGAAGAACGAAAAGAAGAAGATCGGTCATCGTCAGGACTACACTAAGATTCAGATCGAAAAAATCGAGGGCTGAAATTAATGACAACGATTATCTTTTATAAGACCAATGGATTTTACTACGGTTTTGAAGAGCAGGGACATACAGGTTACGGTGAATCCGGAGATGACGTACTTTGTGCGGCTCTTTCAAGTATGACTATGTTCTTGATAAATGCAATCGAGGTGTCCTATGCTTGTGATGTAGATTACACCATCGATGAAAAGACAACCGATATACGCGTAATTGCAAAATCCGCACTCCCGAAATATGAAAAGGATGAAAAGAAACAGTTTGCTGTTTCGGGTCTTATACAGGCTTATTTCTTTCAGCTTATGGATCTTGTTGAGGAGTATTATGAGTTCCTCGACGTTAAAGAGATTGAGCGAGAGATTTGAGCAAACCCACGGCGAGAGCCATATTTTATACGGAGGTACATGAAATGTTAAAGCTCAGTTTGCAATTCTTCGCCCACAAGAAG
>CAYRJG010000147.1:0-3998 GCA_964424525.1 uncultured Ruminococcus sp. | reverse complement strand
GCGTTGGTTCTACTAAAAACGGCCGTGATTCCGAGTCTAAGCGCCTTGGCGTTAAGAAGGCTGACGGACAGGCAGTTATAGCAGGCAATATTATCGTAAGACAGCGCGGAACAAAGATTCATCCCGGTAACAATGTAGGTATCGGGTCTGATGATACCCTTTTTGCGCTTGTTGACGGAACTGTTAAGTTCGAACACATTTCCGGCGGTAAGAAGCAGGTTAGCGTTTACGCTGACTAATATTGTCAAAAAAGAGTGGTTCGAACTGCTCTTTTTTGTTTTATATTGTTTTATTATTTATTATGAAAGGAAGATAAAATGTCCATTCTTGTAACAGGTGGTACCGGATATATCGGTTCGCACACAGTAGTTGAACTTTTGAAGACCGGAGAAGAAGTTATTATTGTTGATAATCTTTGCAATAGTAAACTTTGCGTTCTTGACAGAATTGAAAAAATTACAGGGAAGCGTCCCGAATTCATCAAATGCGATCTTCTTGATGCAAAAAAACTTGATGAAATTTTTGATACTCATAAGAATATCGAATCGGTGATTCACTTTGCCGGATTAAAGGCAGTCGGAGAGTCTTGCTCTATTCCGATCAAATATTATCACAACAATCTTACGGGAACCTTCAATCTTCTCAATTCGATGGTTTCACATGGCGTTTATAGAATTGTATTTTCTTCCTCGGCAACAGTTTACGGTCTTCCCAAAAGTGTTCCGATCAGAGAGGATTTTCCGCTTTCTACTACCAACCCTTACGGTGAAACAAAGTTGATGATAGAGCGCATACTTAAAGATTGCACAGTAGCATATCCAGAGCTTTCTGTATGCGTGCTTAGATATTTCAATCCGATAGGTGCTCATGAATCCGGACTTATTGGAGAGGATCCTCGCGGAATTCCTAACAATCTTCTTCCTTATATTGCAAAGGTTGCAGCAGGTAAGCTTGAATGCTTGAGCGTATTCGGAGATGACTATGCTACAAAGGATGGCACGGGAGTTCGCGATTATATACACGTAGTAGATCTTGCTCTTGCACATTTGAAGGCAATAAAGTATACCGGAAAGATGAAAGGTATAGATTATATCAATGTTGGAACAGGCAACGGATATTCTGTTCTTGAAATGGTAAAGGCATTTGGCGATGCTTGGGGCTCTCCTGTAAAATATAAGATTGCTCCTCGCCGTCCCGGTGATATAGCAGAATGTTATGCTGACCCCACAAAGGCACGCGAAGTTCTCGGCTGGACCGCAGAACGCGATCTTAAGGATATGTGTCTTGATTCTGCAAGATGGCAGCGAATGAATCCCGACGGCTATCCCGATAACTGATTTTAATAAGAGGCGACTGCTTATGCGCTGCCTCTTTCTTATTTAAGGAGATATATAATGGCTAGACTTTGCGAAAAGAAATTGTTCCTCCTTGATATGGATGGAACAATTTATCTTGATGATGATTTGTTTGACGGAACTCTTGATTTTCTTGATAAGGTTAAGAGGAACGGTGGAAAATACTTGTTTTTAACTAACAATTCTTCGAAGAGCTCAGATGCTTATGTTAAGAAGCTTGCAAAGCTGGGTATAGAGTCAACAGAAAATGATTTCCTCACATCAACAGATGCAACAATTCTTTATTTGCAGGGGAATTATCCTGGCAGAAAGTTCTATGTCATGGGAACAGCATCTTTCGTTCATCAGCTCAAAGAAGCAGGAATTGTTGTTACTACAACTCTTGATAACGATGTTTTTGGAGTTGTTATTTCGAACGACCAAGAGCTTACCTTTAAAAAGTTAGATGATGTTTGCATTCTTCTTGGTAAAGATGTGAAATATATTGCAACCAACCCCGACTGGGTTTGTCCCACTGCTTACGGTTACGTTCCGGATTGCGGTTCTTTTGCCGATATTATAAGACGCGCGACAGATAAGATGCCTGTTTTCATCGGTAAACCAAAACCCGAAATGATCCTCTTGGCTCTTGAAAAATTCGGTTACCGCAAAGAAGACGCTGTAATGGTCGGTGATAGACTTTATACCGATATTGCTTCCGGATATAATGCAGGAATTGATACTGTTTTCGTGCTTTCCGGTGAAGGAACAATGACGGATGTTGAGGAGTCGGATGTAAAGCCTACCTATATTCTTAATAATATTCGTGAGCTTTATGAGCGTATTTGATGAGGTGAATTCAGAGTGATAACAGTTAGTAATTTGAGTTTTCAATTTGGCGGTCAGCTTCTGTTTAAGGATGTAGATCTCAAATTTACTCCCGGCAATTGCTATGGTATAATAGGTGCAAACGGTGCCGGTAAATCCACTTTTTTAAGAATACTTTGCGGCGAGCTCGAGCCGACACGTGGAGATGTCTATATTCCTGATACGGTTCGTATGTCTGTTTTAAAACAGAATCACTTTGCTTTTGATGAATATACAGTGCTTGATACCGTTATTATGGGTAATAAGCGGTTGTATGACGTCATGAAGGAAAAGGATGCTCTGTATGCAAAAGAGGATTTCAGTGATGAAGATGGGATTAAGGCATCAGAGCTCGAGGGAGAGTTCGCAGAATTGAATGGATGGGAAGCTGAATCCGAGGCCTCAAAGCTTATTCAAGGACTTGGTCTTACAGATGAGCTTCTTTATTCCAATATGTCTGCATTGAAGGAAAGCGAGAAGGTTAAGGTTCTTCTTGCACAGGCACTCTTTGGTAATCCTGATATTATTCTTCTTGACGAGCCGACTAACGGTCTTGATATAGATGCGGTTATTTGGCTTGAAAATTTCCTTTCGGATTATTTTGGTACAGTTTTAGTTGTATCGCACGATAGACACTTTTTGAATGATGTGTGTACCAATATTGTCGATATTGACTATTCGGGGATTAAAATGTACGTTGGTAACTATGAATTTTGGTATGAATCAAGTCAGCTTATTCAACGTATGATTAAAATGCAGAATAAAAAGAACGAGGAGAAAATCGCTGAACTGCAAAGCTTTATCGCCCGTTTTTCTGCAAATAAATCCAAATCTCGTCAAGCAACATCCAGAAGAAAGCTTCTTGATAAGCTCACGATTGAAGAACTTCCTGCATCCAGCCGCAGATATCCGTTTATAGGTTTTGATATGGATCGCGAACCGGGAAAAGAGATTCTTCATGTTGATGGGCTTTCGAAAGCAGTTGATGGTAAGCAGCTCTTTAAAGACTTATCATTTCATGTTTTCAAGGACGATAAGATTGCCTTTATAGGAAACGAGCTTGCTATTACTCATCTCTTTAAGATACTGAATGAAGAAGAAAAGGCCGACTCCGGAGATTTTAAATTTGGTGTATCAATTACAACCTCATATTTTCCTCATGATAATTCACCTTATTTTGATGGGCATAATGAATCAATTCTTGATTGGATGCGTCAGTATTCAAAGGATCAGACCGAAACATATCTTCGCGGTTTTCTTGGAAAAATGTTGTTCTCGAATGAAGCGGTATTTAAGCCCGTTAACGTGCTTTCCGGAGGAGAGAAGGTTAGATGCATGTTTTCGAGAATGATGATGTTCGGCTCGAATATGCTTATTATTGATCAACCTACCGATCACCTTGATCTTGAATCCATAACAGCTGTTAACCAAGGTATGCAAAATTTCAAGGGCAATATTCTGTTTTCTTCACATGACTATGAGATAGTTAATACAGTTGCAAATAGAATTATCGAAATAACACCCGATGGGTTTGTTGATAGAAAATGCACTTACGAAGAATATCTTGAATACAAAAAATCTATTAATCAATAAATTAAAAGAGGCTAGCTCAAATGCAGTAAAATGTGTTTGAGCTAGTTCTTTTTTTGTGTTTTAGCGAGTTTCTTGTTAGGAAAAAAAGAAAAAGCCTCAAAATGAGGCAAAAATGAGTATGACAAAAAGAGGATCAGATAAATCCTCGTTTTTGAGAGTTATACAATTCCGCGGAGAATTGGTTTAAGAGGCGTTCAGAGCGAA
>CAYRJG010000146.1:0-5008 GCA_964424525.1 uncultured Ruminococcus sp. | reverse complement strand
GCCGCCGAATTTTACTTTAGTTATAAGCGAAGAGGAAAATTTTAAAGTGCCGCGAAGAAAATCTCGCATAAGCCGCCCGTCATCAGCCGATGTGACCGTGACCTTAAAGCCTTCCTTCATATCAGAACACGCTGAATTCGTGAGGCGGGAGAATAATTATATCGTCGCTTTCGGTAAGAAAGTTTTCGGTTATTACGCTTGAGATTTCGATAAAAGGCTCTTCGTAAAGCTTTTTCTTCATATAATAATGTATCCTTCCGATTGTTTGTCATATTTTCTATATTATTTTATACTAAATATATAAAATAGTCAAGATGGTTTTAAATAAATTAACAAAAAAATCTGCTGTTTTGACAGTATTGCACAATTTGAAGGAAAACTGTGTAAAATCCTTCTCCTAGAAACAAAAAGAAAAAAAGTTTTTGAAAGCACTTGACAATACCATAAGATATATGTTACAATAATGCAGTAAATCATAAGCAATTTGGCTTGTGCTTTAGTTTTGAATATTTAAGAGATAGAGGCGCACCTTATGAATAGTACCGCACCGAGAAAGGCTCCAAGGCCGTGCGGGAAAGGCGTGGGTGCCGAAGCTTGTACTGTGGAAGGTGCTTGCTGGCAGCTCGGATAAGATCCGTTCTGTTGTCGCAGAAATGCGGAGGGCTATCAACAAACATCGCGTGTATTTTCATAGGATGGGGTTTGTGGGATAGTCTTCGTGACTATCTTTTTTCTTTCTGAAGACCAAACCAAAAACGAAAGGAAATTATATTATGAAAAACACGGTTTTTACAGGTGTTGCAACCGCAATAGTTACTCCTCTTACCAAGGATGGTATTGATTACGTTCAGTTTGGCAGACTCATCGATTGGCAGATAGAGTCAGGCGTTGATGCTATCGTAGCCGTCGGAACGACGGGCGAAGGCTCAACCCTTTCGGATGCAGAGCATAAAGATGCTATTCGCTTCTGCGTTGATAGAGTTGCCGGCAGAGTTCCCGTTATTGCTGGAACCGGCTCGAATGATACTGCATATGCAATTGAGCTTACCCGATTTGCTTGTGAGGTTGGTGCAGATGCTATGCTTCTTGTTACCCCCTATTACAACAAAGCAACCCAGCGAGGACTTATAGAGTCCTTCACGGCAATAGCGGATGCATCGGATAAACCCTGCATATTATATAATGTACCCAGCCGCACCGGCTGTAACCTCACCCCCGCCTCCTGCGCCGTTCTTGCTGATCACCCAAATATCGTTGCTATTAAGGAAGCTTGCGGTAACATTTCGCAGATTGCCGAGCTTGCGGCTCTCGTTGGAGATAAAATGGATATCTATTCGGGAAATGATGACCAGATAGTTCCCATACTCTCGCTTGGCGGTAAGGGCGTTATCTCTGTTCTTTCAAATATTATGCCGAAGGAAACCTCGGATATCTGCAAATATTTCTTTGAGGGCAATATTGAAAAATCGCGTGAGATTCAGCTCCGCCTTCTTCCGCTTATCAATGCACTTTTCTGCGAGGTAAATCCCATTCCCGTAAAGGCTGCCGTTGCTGCTATGGGATATTGCGAAAACTACGTTCGTCTTCCTCTTACAACAATGGATCCCGAAAAGGAAGCTGTTATGCTTGATCTTATGCGTAAAGAGGGAATTATATAAAAAGGAAAAAATTATGAAAATATTAGTTAATGGCATATCCGGTCATATGGGCAGAGAGGTTGCCCGTCTTTCACTTGACGGATACCGTTCATCCGAGCTCTCGGGCGGAATTGACCTTCAATCGGGCGAAATGTCGGGCGCACCCATTTATGCGGGATGTGATTCAATTCCCGATGATCTGAATGTTGATTGTATAGTGGATTTTTCACATCACACCTCAACCCCCTCGCTTCTTGCCTATGCGGTAAAGCGCAAAATTCCCACGGTTGTTTGTACAACCGGGCATACCGAGGATGAAATTTCTGCTATTCACGCTGCTGCCGAAAAAATACCCATCTTTTTCTCTGCAAATATGTCACTTGGAGTGGCACTTCTTGTCGAGCTTGCAAAAACAGTTGCACTTGCTATGCCCGAGGCCGAGATAGAGATAATCGAAAAGCATCATAACCGCAAGGTTGATGCTCCAAGCGGAACAGCTCTTATGATTGCAAACGCAATATGTGAGGTTCGTCCTAAAGCACAGTTGAATCTTGGCAGATCGGGGCAAGGAAAGCGCACTCCCGATGAAATAGGCATCCACGCTATAAGAATGGGTAATATCGTTGGTGAGCATGAGGTCATAGTCGGAACGCAGAATCAGACAATAACCTTAAAGCATGAGGCTCACAGCCGCGCGCTCTTTGCTGAAGGCGCACTTGCCGCCGCGGAATTCCTTATCGGATGCGGTGCAGGGCTTTACGATATGAAGAGCCTTGTCAGCTCAAAATAATTTTTTAAAAGCAAAATCAATCTATCGGAGAAAATATATGAAAATAGCTATATACGGCTACGGAAATCTCGGCAAAGGCGTAGAGCTTGCCGCAAGGCAAAATCCGGACGTTGAGCTTGTCGGTGTTTTCACTCGACGCTCACCCGAATCGGTAAAGACTCTTACCGAGGGCTTACCCGTAATTCATTCGGATAAGCTCTGTGAGTATAAAGGAAAAATAGATGTTCTTATAATATGTGCAGGAAGTGCTACAGATCTTCCTAGGATGACTCCCGAGCTTTCAAAGAGCTTTAACGTAGTCGATAGCTTTGATACTCACGCGGCAATACCCGAGCATTTTGAGCGCACCGATTCTGCCGCACGGGAGGGGGGGAACCTTTCTCTTATTTCTGCAGGCTGGGATCCCGGGCTTTTCTCAATTGCACGTCTGTATGCATCGGTGGCACTGCCGTCGGGTGTTGATTATACATTTTGGGGCAGAGGAGTGAGCCAAGGTCATTCGGATGCTATCCGTCGTATTGACGGAGTTATAGACGCTCGTCAGTATACCGTGCCTATTCCTGAAGCACTTGATGCTGTAAGGCGTGGAGAATGTCCAAAACTTGAAACAAAGGATAAACATCTTCGTGAATGCTACGTTGTAGCAGAGGAGGGCGCGGACCTTGCGCGAATCGAGCGCGAGATAAAAACCATGCCCAATTACTTTGCCGATTACACAACAACGGTAAATTTTATTTCACTGGAGGAGCTTCAAAAAAATCACACGGGTATACCTCACGGTGGCTCGGTTATACGTTCCGGCAAAACAGGTGTTGATGAATGTAATTCACATACGGTTGAGTTTTCGTTGAAGCTCGATTCAAATCCCGAGTTTACGGGAAGTGTACTCGTTGCGGCGGCGCGCGCCGTTTACAGAATGCACTCGCGCGGAAGAGTTGGAGCTATAACGCTCTTTGATATTGCCCCCGCTGACCTTTCTTACGTTAGCGGTGAGGAGCTTCGCGCACATATGCTTTAATAATTGTTTAGGAGTTTAAATTGTTAACATCAACTCAAAAAACGGAAATGATATGCGAGAATGTTTCGTATAATGCACAGGGCGAGCTTTGCTTTGCGGGTATGCCGCTTACATCGCTTGCCGAAAAATACGGAACTCCGCTTTATCTATATGATGAAGAAAGAATAAGAGAGCGTTGCCGTACTTATAAAAATGCTCTCCAAAAAGCCTTTTCGGGCAGAGCAAAGGCACTCTATGCCTCAAAAGCCGCCTCCTTCCGTCGTCTTTATGAAATAATGCGAGAGGAAGAAATGGGAATAGATGTTGTTTCCTGTGGTGAGATATATACCGCATCTCTTGCGGGATTTTCGCTTGAAAATGCTTATTTCCATTCAAATAATAAAACAGATGCCGATATTGAGTATGCAATTGAGCGCGGTATCGGATATTTCGTTGTCGATAATGCAGAAGAACTTTACGCAATAGATAGAATTGCGCGTGATAGAGGTATTGTTCAAAAGGTTCTTTTACGTCTTACCCCCGGAATAGACCCTCATACTTATGCTGCGGTTGCCACGGGTAAGGTTGATTCCAAATTCGGCTCGGCAATAGAAACGGGACAAGCTGAAGAAATAACTCGCCTTGCGCTCTCTCTTGAATCGGTAAACCTTCGCGGATTTCACTGTCATGTGGGATCACAGGTTTTTGATTCGGATGTCTATCTTCGTGCGGCGGAGGTTATGCTTTCGTTTGTTGCGGAAATGAATGAAAAGCTTGGATATCTAGCGGCAGAGCTCGATATTGGTGGTGGATACGGTGTTAAATATATTCCTTCACAGCCGAGTATTGATATAGCGGCTAATATTGCAGAGGTGGGAAAATTTATGATTCACCGTGCAGAGGAACTTGGAATAGAGCTTCCGGTAATTTCCATGGAGCCGGGCAGAAGCATCGTAGCAGATGCGGGACTCACGGTATATACAGTAGGAACCGTTAAAAGAATTCCGGGATATAAAACCTATGTTTCCGTTGACGGTGGAATGACCGATAATCCCCGTTTTGCTTTGTACGGCTCTCCCTATACGATTCTTCCCGTTGATTCTACTATCGAGGGAGAAGGGGAGTGTGTGTCTGTTGTTGGACGGTGCTGTGAGAGTGGCGATATCATTCAAGAAAATGTGAGCCTTCCTTCGGGAATCCATCGCGGTGATCTGCTGGCGTGCCTTACCACCGGAGCATACCATTACTCGATGGCTTCTAATTACAATCGTCTTCCAAGACCTCCGATTGTAATGCTTAACGAAGGTGAAAGCTATATTGCCGTTCGTCGTGAAACCCCCGAGCATCTTACAGCCCTTGATGTTTAAATCGATGAAAATCTTATCTTTGTTTTAATAAACTAATCAAAAGCGGCATAAGCAAGACATGCTTTTGTCGCTTCAATTATATAAACGCTCTTTTGAGTTTTGTAAATGTTGCACAATCGTTTTTGAAGATATCGATAAAAAATGTAAAATTTTTTAAAAAATATTTACTTTTATATAACTATATGATACAATTACTGTGATTGAAAAGCTATAATAT
>CAYRJG010000145.1:0-5021 GCA_964424525.1 uncultured Ruminococcus sp. | reverse complement strand
CAATCCTCAACGGAGCCGCAAGGAACCTTACGAGCCTTGGTGATGTCGATTTTAACGGTGGGATACTCGGTGTGTGCCGGGCAGGAGGTGATATAGAACTTTGCGGGGTTCTTTTCGTCAACGCTCTTGAAGGTGAGGTCGCGATGGCCCTTACCAACGTAGATGCCGTCACGCGCGTTCATTTCGTAAACCTCTCCGTCAACGGTGATAATACCCTTACCGCCGATGTTGATACAACCGAGCTCACGGCGCTCAAGGAAATAGTCGGCTGCAAGCTCCTTGCCTGCTTCAAGTTTAAGCTCAAGCTTTATCGGCATCATACCGATAACGATAATTCTGTCGGTGTGGCTATACACCATTCTAATGTTGTCTTTTGTAAAGAGGTTCGCGATGTGGAATTCCTCTCTGAGTCTGTCAGTAGTATAATACTTGACGTCTTTTGCATTGGACGCATCTCTTACTTCCATGCCTTCATTCTCCTTTTTAATATATTTTCCGTAAACTGTGAACTGTGAAAGTGCAGCGAAGGAAAGCGAACCGTCCTCAAGGCGCTGCTGCTTGAAGCCCGTAAGACGCACGAAGGTGGTCTTTTTAGGCTCGAACTCAAAGGTCTGCCCATCGGCTATGCCCTTCAAGTCGATGTGTATTTTAGAGCCGTCGGAAAATTCAAGGTCGGCTTCCTTCCAATAGGTATCGTGCGGAAAATCCGCGCGAAGGTGAATTGTGACTTTGGAAACCTCTGTTTCCATACCGAATTCCACCCAGAATTCAAGGTCCTCACGCAGACCGCCGCCCCAGGAATGGAAGGGATAAAGTCCGTGACCGAGGTTATCCGTAACTCCGTCTATTGCGTTACGCTCAAAGAAGCAAGGGTCCTCACGGGTAACGAAATTTGCAACCGCGTGGGGGAAATACTTCGGAACGTTGTGCATATCGTGCGAGTTGAGTGAGATTGCACGCTCACCGTATATCTCCGCCTCGCAGGGCTCGGAGCATATTATGCGATGAAAGTCACCCTCAAAGGCACCGGGAGCATAGCAGGCTATTCTCTGACGCTCAAACGGAATAGGAAATTCAAAAACTCCGTCGGGAACGTAGACAAATGACTCGCAAAGCGACTCGTCAAGCTTGATTTTTACGAACTCACCGTCGCAAAGCTCGACTCTCCACTTGTCACCTACCTCATAGGTGCCGTTATAGCGAACATCTATTTCTTCGCCATACGCTTTGAATTTTACATCGCCGTTTTCGGCAATAAGCTTTAAATTTAAAATGTTTATCACCCCTTTTGGTACATTGTAACATATCTAAACAATAAAATCAATAGTTTTGAGGATTTTTAAAGGCAATAATCTCCTCAAAATTCGTTTTTGAGAGAACGGCTGAAGAGGGCGTTTATTTCATCTCTGGGATTTTTAGCCTCGTATGCGATGTTATAGACCGCAGTGGATATCGGAAGGTCAACTCCGTATTTTTCACCGAGAGAAAGTAATGCGCGCACTGTATAATACCCTTCTGCGAGTCCTTCGAATTTTTCTCCTGTAACGAGAGATTCACCAAACGCTCGGTTGTGGCTGTGCTTTGAGAAAAGCGTTGCTTCATAGTCACCGAGGTGGCAGAGTCCGTAGACCGAAACGGGGTCACCGCCCATAGCCGAAACAAGCCTTGATATTTCACGCGGTGCACGCGCCATAAGTGCGCCTTTCAATGAGGAGAGGTCGAGTCCGTCAAGGACTCCTGCGGCAATTCCGATAACGTTTTTTGCAGCCGCGCCAACCTCGTTACCGATAAGGTCGGTGCCGTAGTAGAAGCGGATGAGAGGCCCGCTGAATTCGGATATCAAGCGGTGCTTTACCGATTCGGTGCGCGAATCTATTACCATACAGTTAGGTCGCCCCTGTGCAAAATCCTCGACGTGACCGGGACCAAGCCATACCGCAACCGAGGAGCTTGAATCTATTTTTGATTCGCAAATCTCGGAAAGACGGCGCCCCGTGTCAATTTCTATGCCCTTCATGCAGAGAACGAAGGTCTTTCCTTCGGGCTCAAGTGCGGCAATCGAATCCATAAGCGAGGAAAGGCTCTGCGAGCCGATAGATATAACGACAACCTCGGCAGAGTAGATATCCTTTAGGTCGGATGAGAATTTTATCGATTCGGAAAAATTGAGAGGGCCGCTTTTTCGGGTTGCCTTTAATCTTTCCATATTTTCCGAGCCGATTCTGCCGTAGAGGGTGACGTCGTGACCTATTGAATCAAGGTACCAAGCTATAAAAGAGCCCCATCTACCGCAGCCGATAACCATAATTTTCATTGTTCACCTCCGAAAAGCAACGAGTAAAGCTCGTCGGTACTTTTTAGGTAGAAATCGCAATTCTTACGCATAAAATCCTCGATTTCAAAGACGTCATACGCCCAGCCTGCCGCCGCAAAACTGACACCCGCGCCCCTTGCCATATCATAGCCCGGCTTCAGGTCGTCAACAACGAGTATTTCATCCCTTTGAAAGCCGTACTTTTCCATAATATCAAGAACGGTATAGGGATGGGGTTTTCGGATATCCTTCGGGATATCCCAACTGTAAATTGCATCGGGGGTGGGAAGTGAGTTATATTCGAAATCCCGTCTTATATATCTTTCAAACGAATGCGAGCAGATTGCGATAAATCCGCCCTCGGCACGGTATTTTTCAAGAATTTCCTTTACACGGGGGTAGGCTTTCGGGATATGACCTTTAACATAGTCCGCCCAGTATGCCTCTTCCTCCTTCATTTCTTCGGGGGTGAGCCCTATCTCCTCGGTGAAAAATTCAAGCACTCCGGGAGAGAAATTTTTGACAAAATAATCGTCAAGCGTGTACTTATCCGCAAGATGCGGAAGACGCTCGGAAAGGTACTTTATAAAACAGGGATAATGAATAGTTGCGGTACTGTTAACGAGTGTGTCATCGTGGTCGAGTATCAAGCATTTATATTTCATCTTTTAAATCCATAAAGTGAATTTTTGGAGTTGCAAGAGTAAGGTCGCTTTTCAAGAAGGTCAGAACCTTACCGTGTGTGAGAAGCTCCCATTTTTCCTTGGAGCCGCCAAAGGAAATATCTGTAAGAGAGTCGCAGGAGGCAAATACGTCTTCATCCTCAAGCTCTCTTATATCCTTCGGTATTGCAATTCTCGAAAGCGAGCTGCATTCGCAAAAAGCATCAAGTCCTATCTCGCGAACGGTGCGCGGAAGGATGAGGGATTTAAGAGAGGTGCAGCCCTTGAAGGCGCGCCTTCCGACCTTTGAAAGTCTTGCAGGCATATCAACGATAGCAAGAGAACGGCATCCCTCGAAGGTGGATTCGTCGATAAGACCCATATTATCCGAAAGCTTTATCGCCTCAAGCGAAAAGCAGGATGCAAAGGCGTTAAATTCGACGAGTATACAGGAATCCGGCACCGTTACCTCGCGAAGATTGAAGCAAAAGGCGAATGCTGATGCGCCTATCATAAGCACGGATTCGGAGATTTTCAGCTTCGTGAGCGAGGCGCAGCCCTCAAACGCGCCCTCTCCTACCCTTTTCACCGTGTCGGGCATTATGACCGAATTCAAGGATGAGCAGGAGGAGAACGCCTCGTCAAGTATCTCTTCAAGTCCGTTTTGCATTACAACGCTTTTGAGGTTTTTGCACTCGGCAAATGCCGCAGGACCGATAACCTTAAGGCTTTTCGGCAGGGTTATCGAGGTGAGATTTTCAAAGCCGCGAAAAGCGTTCTCCGAAATCTCCTCTATTCCCTCCTCTACCGTAATGCAAGCATTTTCGGGGCTATCCTCATACAGTCCCGAATAGACTACGCGTATCGGCTCGTCTTCTTTTTCATTTATTTTATCTATTTCGGATGATGTGAATTTTAAATCCATCAAAATTCTCCATTTTGCTAACTTATGTTTGCATTATTTAAGCTTTGCAAGAGCTGCGGTAAGCGACTCGCGAGTTTCAAGATACTTCTTTAATTTCGCACGCTCCCCATCTATTACAGCCGCAGGTGCTTTGGAAACGAATCCTTCGTTTGAGAGCTTCTTTTCGATTCTCTCTATTTCGGAGTCGTTCTTTTTCATCTCACCCTCAAGGCGAGCTCTTTCCTTTTCGAAGTCTATAACCTCGGCAAGAGGGATATAAAGGCTTCCGACATCGGTTGCAATCATAACTGCATCGTCAGACTCGTAGGAATCAACTATTTCAACCTCGGATGCGCTTGCGAGCTTTTCAAGAATCTTCGAGGTCTTTGCGAAGGTATCCTCATACTTTGTAACAACGAAGAGCTTTGCACGCTTTGAAGGGGGAACGTTCATCTCGGCGCGGCGCGCACGGATAGCAACTATTGCATTGATAATTCTCGTTACGTCATCCTCTTCCTTTGCAAAGTCAAGAGCATCCGAGCCCTTGGGATACTCGGAAATCATTACCGACTCATCGGTATGAGGAAGAGCCTGATAAATTTCCTCGGTAATAAATGGCATATAAGGATGAAGAAGCTTAACTATACCCGTGAGAACGTAAACGAGAACTCTCTTTGCGGTGAGTGCCTCGGGTGTTCCGACAGCGAATATGCGGCTCTTTGCCATTTCTATATACCAGTCGCAGAAATAGTCCCAAGCGAAGGTGTAAATTTCACCGAGTGCTATTCCTATCTCGTAGTTTTCTATATTGGTATTAACACTCTTTGCAAGCTTATTGAAGCGCGAGAGAATCCATTTATCTTCTATCGAAAGCTCCTCGTCCTTCGGGAAGGTGAGAAGAGTTTCGTCATCCTCGGTAAGGTTCATAAGAACGAATCTCGATGCATTCCAGAGCTTGTTTGCAAAGTTTCTTGCGGACTCTATCTTTTCATCCGAGAATCTCATATCGTTACCGGGAGCGTTACCCGTTGCGAGAGCAAAGCGGAGTGCGTCTGCACCGTACTCCTCGATTACCTTCAAGGGGTCGATACCGTTGCCGAGGGATTTAGACATTTTTCTTCCCTGCGCGTCACGCACAAGG
>CAYRJG010000144.1:0-5029 GCA_964424525.1 uncultured Ruminococcus sp. | reverse complement strand
TGCCGGTAACGCCCTCCATCTTTACGATGTACTCCATGATTTCAGCCATGATCTCGGGGTTGATCTGCTTGCCGTCCTCATAGTACTTTGTGCAGGCCTCGGTAGAAATGGTGAAGCCCTGGGGAACAGGAAGACCGATATTGGTCATCTCTGCAAGGTTAGCTCCCTTACCGCCAAGGATCTCACGCATGGTTGCGTTACCCTCGGAGAAGAGATAACAATACTTCTTGCTCATTGTTTTTTCCTCCAAAATATAATTTTTATTTTTTGACTAACTCGATTTAAGAAATCCGGCGAAAAGGCGCAATACACCCACGCGCGCAGAAATCCTTTTTGTATTATAACATATTTATTTAAAAAATTCTATAGTTTTACGAAAAAAAACTAAATTTGTTAGAAAATTCACATAATATCTGTTGATATATACATTTCTTTTGGTCAATTAGTTCAAAATTTAAGCGTATATACATACACTTTTCACAAAAAGCAATTTGAACCATCTTATATATTAAAATTTAATATACTTGCCTTCTCCGAATTTCGGGTCAACCGAGCGCTTATAAAGCATAATTTCGGAATTAAGAAGATAATCAAGCTGACGGAGCTTCCAGCAGATTGCGGTTTCATCGCACTGATAACCCATTGATGCCTCAAAGCCTATTGAAGAATCGCGGCGGACAAGCGGAATTGCGGATTTTGCATTTTTATATTCGGCTTTTGCAATTCGCTCAAGCTTGGTAAGTGATGATTTAAGCTTTGCCTTGGTATCTGCACAGTACATCTTATAGCTTTCAACATAAAATTCCTGCGCGTTTATCGCGGTGGTGATGCACTTCTCGATAAAGGCGGTAAGGTTAATAAGGCGTTCCATTTTCTCGCTCGGATTTTCAATAGTCTTGAAGATAGCAAGTCCGCGTTTCACGCATTCTCTGCCTATCTTCTCTTCCTCGATCTCGGCTCTTACGCGAAGAGAGTAGCAATCGTGTCTGCCCCAATGGTCGTAGTTATCGCGCATCGTTCCGTAGATGCGGTTGCCCATATAAACTCCGGGCGGGTTGGGATACTTAATGCCCCTTACAAGGCAAAGGGGATACGCAGGCCCGACACGGTATGCACCGTACTGACATTCGTCACTCGGTATGTAGTGACGGATAGACTCGTCTACCGCCTTGATTCCCTCGATAAATTTCTCATATTGGTCGCCTGCGTATTCGCGAGCGATCTCGGTGAGCTTGTCTTCGAAGCTCATACCGCCAAGAGTGTAGTTATTGTTGCAAATTTCCGATACAAAAGAAGGCAGAAAACCAAAATGGTGGGATTCCATAAGACCGCAAAGACCGTACTTTTCGCGCGACTCAAGCAGGGATTTATGGCGCGCGTTCCACTGATATGGGAAGGGTTCGTAGGGGACTATACCGTAGTCCCATGTTCTACCGCCGGTGTTGACCTGCGAGTATAGGCGAATTCCCCGTTCTGCCGCAATTTTTGCTTCGCTTACGAAATATTTTCCGGGACCTACATGAGATATAGTATAATCCATTACCATTCCCTCTCCGTTGCCCATTGAGTAGAGGTCAAACATCTCATAAGTGACGAGAAGAGATATATCCGTGGGGAGCTTTCTTATGAGCTCGGCTCTGTATTTTTCTTCAACGTAGCCGAAGTTATATGTCCAGAATACTACATCGGCATCGGGGTTCTGTGCGCGGATACTGTCGCGCACGAGGGATATCCATTCGGGATAATCTTCACACGGCCACCAGCCGGGTGATATCTTTCCGTCGGGAATTCCGTCTTTTGGTTTATCGTGGACTCTCTTTTTTGCCACGTGGGGATCGTTACTTGCGAACTCGATTGACTCGCCGACAAATATCATACCGTGAAGGCCGGGGATATCTCTGAAGATACCGCCGTAAAGCTCGGCATAATGCTCCTTTGCGCCAGGCTCTTCGGGGTGCATAAAGTTAACAAGATAGCTATATGCATACACGTCGATACCATACTTCTTTGCTCTTTTTACTATATCGACAAAGTCGCACTCACCGTGCGCGGAGTGCTTTGCATCCTTAACGAAAACTATGATAGCATCATATCCCTCGTGTGCGATTGCCGAGAGGTATTCATCGGGAAATACGTCCATATCATAGCCCGAGTGAACCATACGGGGAGAGAAAGCGGGGCGCGCTTCGGTGACACCGAATTTCAGTATGGGAGCGCATCTCTTTTTCATTCTGTCCTCAAGATAATAGATAGCTTGAGCGATACCGCGCTCGTCATAAGCTTCAACGGTAACGCCCTTCTCTGTTACCTCAATACGCCTGCCCATATAGCCGTTTGCATTCTCGCCGAGGCTCTTCTTATCAACAGAGAGCGTGATATCCGCGCCGGTCTTACAGGAGCAAACGGTAGCCGTAATACCAAAGCACTTTTTGAAGCAGGCAACAAGATCCTCGACTGCAACGCGCGCGACGGTATCCTCGCAGAGGAGAGATATTTTCACCGACGAGCCGAATGAGTATTCGTCGGCTTCGGGCTTTGTCCACAGTGCCGAGGGAATCGGGCGGTGGATATTACAGATTCGTTTTTGAAAATCGAAATTCTTTTCGTTCTTAAGCATTTTTTTAAATTCCTTTGTTTTAAAAAGACGGGCATTGATACAGGCGTAAAAATCACCATAATACCCTACTTTAATTTTAGCATTTTGCAGAAGTCTTGTATTTATAAAATAGTTAATATTTTTTGTACTATCGTAAATATTATGTAGATACGAGGATGTTCTTTTGGAGTCCAAAAGACAATTATAGAGCAGGTTCAATTCGACTTATTTAGGCGAAGTGAAGAGGTAAAAAGAGGTGAAGAGGCGCACCAAATCGGCACGCCTCAAATGTGTATATTGGGTATATTCACAAAGCCTAAGTCGGACTTTGCACGTCGCTCGCCTCCTCGCGATGAGGTTTATTGCTTTGCAACAGACAGATTAATTATGACATTCAAAATTCACATTTCGCGCTCCGAATTCCATCGGAATTCGAGCGTGCTTGCACGCCCACGCATATTCGCCTTTATTTATATTTGCTGCATAATTTCGGGGAAATCTACGAGCACCTGCGAATAGAGGGCGGCGGCGCCGCGGGATGCGGGATGCACCTCATCCGCGTGGAGCATTCCTTCGTACCACTCAACTTTTTCGTCGGAGCCGACGGCGCGGGCAAAGTCGATATAGCGGTAGCCGCTTTGTCTTACCCAGGCATTCTTTTCGCGGTTGTTGACTTTCGGGGTATTCGGTATTGTGGAGAGAATCGGGGTGATGCCGCGCGCTTTACAAAGTGCGAGGAATTCTTCGGTTGCCGAAAGGTAATCGGGATCTATCTTGCCTGCCTCTTTATCTCCGTTATTCATTCCCATACACCAGACGATATATTCCGGCTCGCCTTTATCAATGGATGCTTTGAGTTCGTCTATTCCCCTTCTGCTTCCCATTCCGGGGAAACCGTATATAAGGAGATTGAGATATCCGTCGCGGTGGAGGTAGTAGGGCCATCTTGCATCGTGACCAAAGCCGGTATAGGAATCTCCGACAAGCCAAATCGGCTTTGCAAAATCGTCACTTGTCCAGGTGAGCTTGCAGTTTTTGGCATCTATTCCTTCAAAGCGGGCAAAGACCTCACCGTCTGCTCCGAACCAGCCGGGAAGAAAGCATTTATACATACCGCCTGCCGACATTATTACAACGTCTGCACCCTTAGTTTCGGTTTTGTAGTCGATATTAACCGTGATAAAGCCTTCTATTTTTTCGATACCGTGGAGAATCTGTTCCTTATTGAGGTTTGACATTGGGGGATTTGCATAGCTGAAATAGTTATGACCTTCGACCTCGGTTGAGGTGAGCTCCACCCAGCTTGCGTTTGACTCCATATAGCCGTGACCGAGGATGAGCTTGCCCTCGCCAAGTGCGGGAATATCCGCGGTGAAGGTCATTCTTTTATTGGTTTTGATTATATTCTTTGTGACAACGAGCGACTCGCCTGCCAAAAGCAGGTCTTTAGTTACTGTATAAGGGGTGACTATTCTTTTCATTTCCCTTCTCACTTTCGCTTTTTTATTTTCATTCTAGCATATTAAGCATCGAATTTCAAGAGGAGAAAGGAATAATATGTACTTTTGGATATGTACTTTTGGAGTCCAAAAGTACCAAAAGACAATTAAAGGAAAAAAGCAAGGATCGGTCAATTAAAACTATCCTTGCTTTGTTATAAACATATTAGCTGATTTATTCTGTTCTTCCGAGGACGATATTAAACTCGGCATCGAGCAGCTGCTCGGCTTTATGGAGCATATTTTCGTCGGATAGAAAGTTTTTCTTTCCCTCGGCATGGCGCGCCTCACCAGCGCGACGGATCGCGTTTATCATCGCGATCATCGTTTTGTGGTCGCCCGACTCGATAATCCCACGGAAATATTCCATCCGCGCGCGGCTATCGCGCTTCCACTCGATTTTGGGAAGCTCGGATTCGGGAATCGCGAGAAGCGCTTCGGCTTCCTCTCGCGAAATTAGCTTGCGCATAGTGGAAACGAGCTTTTCGTTATCGGTCGGCACGAAAATTTGGGAATCGGCACGCGAGCAAACGTCACAAAGGACGTAATACTCACGAGGAGTGTCGGTAATACATTCCTCTCTTATATCTATGATTTTTACAACGCCTACCGAGCCGTAAACTATCATCTCACCTATTGAAAATTTCTTTTCTGCCATTACACGCGCCTCCATTTGCACAAAAAATCTGCCAAGCGGATATATATATTTTATCATATTTTTTCAAAAAATGCAAATAGGCAATTTTCACAAAAGCAGATGTAATTTTTGGCAGAATATTTACGTGCGAGAACAGATTTTACCGATATTTCACAAAATCCATTTTAAAAAATGGAGTTTTCAAGCTTGATTTCCTCAAATTTATGCTTATTATGAGGCTAGCTCATTAAGCTAACCCCAAAAGTCATAACCACCGGTAAACCGGTGGCTTGCACA
>CAYRJG010000143.1:0-5062 GCA_964424525.1 uncultured Ruminococcus sp. | reverse complement strand
AGCCCCTTAACGCATCGAGGGTAGCTCAAGTTTTTTGAACTTGAGCTACCCTCTTTATTTTAATTTTACACGGGTTAGAAAGTTCGCCAAATGTATTTCTAAAAAAATCCGTTTCAGCTTTCGAGAATTTTATCGAAAAGATCCTTCATCAAAGCATCGCGCTTAATGTAATAAACATAGCACATTTTATGGGGTTGCTCTTCCCTCTCGTAGCCGGAATCTTTGCCGTATAAGGGGAGGCGTGTGTTAATAATCCTTGTCTTCATGAAGTGCTCACCGTCGTTAAGAAGCCATGCAACAGCCGTAACATCCCATATAACACGAGTCCAAGGCTCACCCTTCGCATATTCATTTGCCGCCTTTTTGGTATTGCGAGCAAGATAATCCGAAAGAGGGGTTTTATCGATTAACCACGCATCGCACTCTGCCTCGGAAAGACGAAATTCACTTACAACTCCAAGACAGGGAAGCTGAACAAAGGGTACACCGCATCCCATAACTACCCGTGCCGCCGCAATATCCTGAACCATATTGAACTCTCCGACAGAGTCATATTCGAGAGAATGACCGCCAAGCCAAACCACGACTATTTTATCCTTTATATCGGGAGAAATAAGAAGGGCGGATGCGACGTTGGTTATTGCACCGATTGCAACAACATAAAGCGGGTTTTGTCGCGAGTATTCCATAGCTCTTTTGGCAAGATCCTCTGCCGCATCAGAGATTATTGGGGTATCTTCATCCGAGAGATATTTTTTCGATCCGCGATAGACCGAGTCTTTAAGATCTTCTCTTTTACAAAGCTCAAGCAGTTTAATTATCTCGTCATAGCTCTTTTCCATACCGTCGCAGGGCGAGGTGGATCTTGAATTATGAAACGGAGCTGCATAAATCGCCTTGGTATTGATTTTGTCCGAGGAGCGAAGCATATAGCTTATTGCAAACTGATCGTCTATCTCGTTATATGCATCGGTATCCAAAACCGCATCTATTTTTCCTTTTGGAACGCATAACATTTTTTCCATAATAATCTACCTCTCTTGCATTTTCTTATTAACATCATCGATTTTGGGAATAGATGATGCCGCGCCCGCAGATGAAACCGCTATAGCCGCCGCGCAGGATGCACATTTAAGTGCTTTTTCAATCTCGTATCCTTTTGAGAGAGCAAAAATGAAATATCCTGAAAATGTATCGCCTGCGGCAGTCGTGTCAACCGCATTAACCTTATATGCGGGATGATAAATTTCCTGTGCAACGTCAAACCAGATACAGCCGCGTGAACCTAGGGTTATAACCGCGGTAAGAGAAGGATAGCTTTCTCGCGCAAAGGCGATAAACTGCTCCGGCTCGCCTCCTGCGATATATCCTGCCGCCTCGTGAGAGTTGACAATAAGACAATATATTTTATTAAGGTCTATCCCCATCATAACCTCGTCGTACGGTGAGGGATTAAGAAATATTTTCATACCGATCGAATATGCGCGGTCAATAAGATATTCTATTTCGCTAATCTCGTTTTGAATGGTAAGAATGTCACCCTCCGAAAAATCCGAAAGAACCGAATCAATATACTCTCGCGTTACACAGTAATTTGCACCGTGGTAGATAACTATACTGTTCTCACCGTTCTCTGCTACCTGAATAAATGCCTGACCGGTTTTATCCTCTACTCTGCAGATATATGAGGTATTTACTCCGCAATCACGCATAAAATCAAGCAAAAATTCGCCATCCTCACCTATACATCCGGCAAAACACACGGCTGCTCCCGCACGGCCAAGCGCAACAGCTTGATTGAGACCCTTACCGCCCGGATGGCAGTTGACCGATGCCGCGGCTACCGTTTCTCCCGGAGCTACTATATGATTAAGACAATACACATAATCTATATTACACGAGCCAAAGCAAAGTATTTTCATATTGCCCTCCATAGATTTCTTCATTTATATTTTAACGCATAAGATAATCAAAATCAAGCGCAAAATTTATAAACAATATCAAAAATCCCTCCGCTGAAAAAAGGCGGCTCTCGCCGAGCCGCCTAATGATATATTATTCCTCCTCGGAGATCAATCCATTTCCGCGGTCAACCCTTTTCTTATTAATAATCTGGAAAATCAGACCAAGCGCCATAATGGGCGCGGCAAGAATAATAAAATATACGTTATCCATTCCGTGGCTGAAAATACTAGCTGCAACCATAACGCCACAGCCGATAATAGCAATCGTAGGAATTATAAATCTTTTTACGGGATGAACATCCTTCTCTTTTATCATAAATCCGATAAGGATAGGGATGTAGAGCGGATAAATCATAATGATGGGAAGCTCGGAAGAGTCAAATCCGTATTCACCGTACCAACCGAAGCCGTTTGCCGAAACGAAATAGAAGAGCCAAAGTGCGCAAACAAGCACAGCAACCGCCGCCGAATTATTGGGAACGTTGGTGGATCTATCTATGCGACTGAGAGTTTTGGGAGCAATTCCCTCGCCTCTTGCCGCGATAGCATATGCACCGCGAGTACAGCCGAGCATAAGTCCGTTAAGAGTACCAAGGCAGGATACGACAACGAGTATATTAATAATTGCCGCACCGACAGTTCCGAAGGAATTGAATGCCGCATGAGTTCCGTTCTTCGCAAGCACGCCAACAGATTCAAGACCAAGAACACCGAGATAATAAACAACGTAAATAACAACAATAACAGCAGAGCCGAGAAGAAGTGCCAAAGGAAGGTTTCTCTTTGCGTCTTTAATTTCGGCATTAATTGCGGTAGCAATTATCCAGCCCTCATAAGCAAAGGCAGTTGCACAAACCGCGGGGAAAAGACCTGTTGCGCCGCCACTCGACGTAACCTCGGGAAGAATAGCTCCGAGAGAGAAGTTTTCCGAAAGAGTTCCGTTTGCAAGACCTATAATAGTTCCCACAACGGCAACAAGAATAAGCGGAACGAGTTTTGCGACGGTAGTAGTTACCTGGAATTTTCCTGCAAGCTTCGGTGAAATTGCGTTTATGAAATAGATGAGAATGAGATATACTATGGCAATAAGTAAACACTCTGCCGAGAATATCATCTCTCCGTCACGCTCAACGCCAAGCACTGCAATAAGAGTATATCTTGCGGATACCCACGCAAGAACCGATGTCATAGCAGGGAAATAAATAAAGGTACAAAACCAAGCTATGTAATAAGCGTAGGTTTTGCCGCAGATAGCCTCTGCATAGTCAACAACTCCGTTGACCTTCTCATATTTCGTTGCCATGATTGCAAAGGCAGTCGCAAGAACAACCATTATCGCTCCACCGATAAGCCAAGCAAAAACACCTTGAAGAGCATTACCGCGAGTCAATTCAAGAACGTTTTTCGCCTTAAAGAATACGCCTGAGCCTATAACGATACCGACTACCATACAAATGGCGGTAAACAGACCGTAACGCTTTTTTAAAGTTTCCATTTAAAATTCCTTTCAAAATTGTTTATTGTTGTATATAAAATGTAAATTCAAGTTGTGCTTCGCATTTATAAACAATTTTAACACATTTCAGGTTTGTGCGATTTTCGAGCTTTGCGGCATTATCAAATGCGGTATTATCAAAGAAGTCTGATTCCCGCCTCGGCACAACCGCGTTTAGTTTCCTCATCCCAGATGCTGGATTGAACCTCGCCTATATGAGCACATCCCATCATAAGCATGCAAAGACGGGATTGACCGATGCCACCGCCTATGGTAAGGGGAAGCTCTCCTGCGAGGAGCATTTTGTGAAAAGGAAGGTTTCTTCTATCGTTACAGCCGCTTTCGTTGAGCTGGCGGTCAAGGGATTTTTCGTTTACACGGATGCCCATTGAGGATATTTCAAAGGACGCACCGAGAACCTCGTTATAAAAAAGAATATCACCGTTAAGCTCCCAATCGTCATAGTCGGGAGCTCTGCCGTCGTGCTTATTTCCGCTTTTCAACTTTTTTCCTATCTGCATAAGAAGAACGGTTCCGTACTCCTTGGTAATAGCGGTTTCGCGCTCCTTCGGAGTGAGATCGGGATAAAGATCCTCAAGCTCTTGTGTAGTCAACGCCTTAACATTTCTGTTAAGCTTCACATCAAGCTCCGGGAAATCAACGCGGAGAAGATCGTTTGTATCACAGATAACGCCTACAATCTTTCTTACCGTATCGATAAGGTAATCAATCGTTCTATCCTCGTCGGTTATAACCTTTTCCCAGTCCCATTGGTCAACGTATATAGAGTGAATATTATCAAGATCCTCATCACGGCGTATAGCATTCATATCGGTATAAAGACCGTTGCCTACAAAGAAATCGTATTCTTTAAGAGCAAGACGCTTCCATTTTGCAAGCGAATGAACAACCTGCGCGCTCTCACCCACTGCGGGAATATCAAAACTGACGGGGCGCTCAAATCCGTTAAGGTTATCGTTAAGACCGGAGTTTTCGCCAACAAAAAGCGGTGCGCTTACGCGCTTAAGATTAAGAGCCTCCGCAAGGCGCGCTTGAAAGGTTTGCTTTATAAACGCGATAGCCTTCTGTGTTCTGTAAACGTCAAGTTTTGATTTATAATTTTCGGGAATAAACAGTTTATTCATAACAAAAACCTCTACACGGGTATACCCTTTTATTATTTTCGGCATAAAGCCTATCGATAAAACGAAAAAATCCCCCGACACGCGAAAGATTTTTCCGAGTTAAATAATTTATTATTTTTTCAGCATTACGTCGTGGTAACCGCCCTCGACAATACTCGTTGCCGAAACGAGAGTCATCTTTGCCTTCTGCTGAAGCTCTTCGATGGTAATAGCTCCGCAGTTGCACATAGTAGACTTAACCTTATAGAGCGACTTTTCAACGTTATCATGAAGAGGTCCTGCATAGGTAACGTAGGAGTCAACACCTTCCTCGAAGGAAAGCTTTGCCTTGCCGCCAAGGTCGTATCTCTGCCAGTTTCTTGCTCTGTTTGAGCCCTCGCCCCAGTACTCCTTAACGTACTGACCGTTGACCAGGCTCTTCGGTGTGGGGCTCTCGTCAAATCTTGCAAAATATCTGC
>CAYRJG010000142.1:0-5087 GCA_964424525.1 uncultured Ruminococcus sp. | reverse complement strand
AACGGATAAGCTTTGTGATATTGTAAAGCATATCCGAGAAAAAATAATATCTCTCGGCGGCAGTGTCATCTTCGGCGCGCGCCTTTCGGATATCATTATAAAGGATGGTAACATCCGCGCTGTAAAATATGAAAAGCAAAGTGACATAATAACTCTTGATACCGATACAGTCATACTTGCAATTGGGCATAGTGCAAAGGAAACCTTCGAAATGCTTTATTCAAAGGGCGTTCCAATGGAGCAGCGCGGATTTGGTGTCGGTGTAAGAATAGAGCATCCGCGTGAATATATAAACGAGCTTGTATACGGCAAAGGTTATGACTCTCGACTCGGTACGGCAAGCTACCGCCTAGTCACTCACCTGAAAAACGGCAGAAGCGTTTATAGCTTCTGTATGTGCCCGGGCGGCACTGTCGTTGCCGCGGCAAGTGAGCCGTGTGGAATTGTAACTAACGGTATGAGTGAGTATAAGCGTGACTGTGAAAATTCAAATGCCGCCTTTCTCGTGTCGGTTCTTCCTTCTGATTTTGGGTCTTCGCATCCGCTTGCGGGTATGGATTTTCAAAGGAAAATTGAGGGCAGAACCTACACTTTGGCAGGTTCGAGCTATAAAGCTCCCGCGATAAGAATGGAGGATTTTATTGCAGGAAAAAAAAGAAGCTCGGGATTTTCAATTCGCCCAAGCTATCCTATTGGCACGGTATCTTTAACTCCCGATGCCTATCTTCCCGAATTTATATCCTCATCTCTATGCGCTTCGATTTCTGATTTTGATGAATGGATGCCGGGCTTTTATCTTCCTGATTCTCCGCTTACGGGATGCGAAACTCGCACAACCTCGCCTGTGAGAATTTTGCGCGGTGAAAGCCTTGAGTCACCGGCAGTTTTGGGACTTTATCCGATAGGTGAGGGCGCAGGCTACTCCGGTGGAATAGTGTCTTCCGCGAGGGACGGTGTTGTTGCGGCTATCTCGATAATCGGGCGTTATAAAAAGTGATTGAACAAAAAAGATATTTTTGATATCCAAAATGACAAAAAATCGTATTGATTTTGCCTAAAAAGTTGATGTATAATAAAACAAATAACTAATGGAGGTGGCTAGTTGTTAGATAGATATAAATACGGTCTTCTCTCCGATAAGGGTGAGGAGGTTATTATTCAAGCGCAAACGGGTGTGAAAATTATGTATGCTCCGCATATTCACTCGCTTTACGAGCTGTATTTTTGCCCCGAAAGTATCGCACAGCATTCGGTGATATGCGGTATGGAATATGACCACGTCTATCCCACCGCTATCCTCTCAAAGCCTTATACAATACATTCGATGTCCTGTCTTGAGGATTGTAAAACCGATTACCGCAGATACATATTTTATTTCAGCGAAGAGGATGCCAGAACCCTCGGTATCAATTTCTTTCCCGAAGGCGTGCTTGATGAAGGCAGTATGGGAATTCTTTTCCGCCTTACACCGAGTGAGGCTGAATATTTAGAGCGCGTTATAATTGACGTTCTTGCCCCCGAATATCCGCTTGACAGAAAGGAAAAGCTACTTGTCCTTTCGTTTGTATTGAATAAGATATATTCCTTCACCAAAGATGAGCGTATGATTGGCGTAGGAACTAATTCTTATTATGTGCAGAACGTTCTTAAATATATTGCAGAGCATTTTTCAGAGGATATAGATACATCCCACCTTGCTGAAAGGTTTTCAGTAAGCCGTTCAAAGCTTGACCGAGATTTTAAATATGCAATAGGAGCAACGCCCAAAACATTTATTGAGTCCTGCCGTATTGCAAATGCAAAGCTCCTTCTTTCATCTGATATTGATCGAAAGGTGTCCGAAATATCGGATATGTGCGGATTCGCTTCAGAACAGTATTTTTATAGATTTTTCAAAAAGCATGTAGGTAAAACTCCTGCGGAATATAAAAAAGATGTTATATTAAAAAGAGGAAAATAATATGGGAAAGATCACTTTTATGGGTGCCGGTAGCACCGTTTTTGCCAAAAACGTAATTGGTGATTCAATGATGACCTCGGTTCTTTCGGATTTTGAATATGCACTCTATGATATAGATGCAGAGCGTCTTGAAGAGTCCTACCTTATGATTACAACTCTCAATAAAAATGTAAACGGCGGTAAGGCAAAAATCACAAAATATCTCGGAGTAGAGAACCGCAAGGATGCTCTTCGCGGTGCGGATTTCGTTGTTAATGCAATACAGGTCGGAGGATATGAGCCCTGTACTGTAATCGATTTTGAGATTCCCAAAAAGTACGGTCTTCGTCAAACCATCGCAGATACCCTTGGTATTGGCGGTATCTTCCGTGCGCTTCGTACCATTCCTGTAATGGAGAGCTTTGCCGAGGATATGGCGCAGGTTTGCCCTAATGCTCTTTTGCTGAATTATACTAATCCGATGGCTATGCTTACAGGATATATGCAAAGATATACCGATGTAAAATGCGTCGGACTTTGCCATAGTGTGCAGGTATGCACCAAATCTCTGCTCAAAGGTCTTGGAATGTATGACGAGGTTGCCTCTCGCGGTCCGTGGCGCGAAAAGATTGCGGGAATTAATCATATGGCATGGCTCCTTGAGCTCTCGGATGCAAATGGGGTTGACCTCTATCCCGAAATTCGTCGTCGTGCGGCAGAGTACCTTGAAAATCCGCCGGAGGATTTCAAGGATCTTGTAAGACTTGAATATATTCGTCGCCTTGGATATTACTGTACCGAGTCGAGCGAGCACAATGCGGAATATAACGCATTCTTTATCAAATCAAAATACCCCGAACTCATTGAAAAATACAGAATTCCGCTTGACGAATATCCTCGTCGTTGCGTAAAACAGATAAATGATTGGCGCGAGGATAAGAAAAAGTATCTTGCAGGCGAAATAGAGCACAACCGTTCCAGAGAGTATGCATCGCATATTATGGAAGCCGTTGTCACCGATAAGCCTTATCAGATAGGCGGTAACGTTCTGAATAACGGACTTATTACCAACCTTCCGAA
This sequence comes from uncultured Ruminococcus sp., assembly GCA_964424525.1. GTDB lineage: Bacteria > Bacillota > Clostridia > Oscillospirales > CAG-272 > UBA1740. The sequence goes on along the minus strand of CAYRJG010000142.1, from coordinate 2,068 downwards.
GGATGCCTGTGTTGAAGTGCCTTGCCTTGTTAACAAGCTTGGTATTCAGCCCACCGTTATAGGCGACCTTCCCGTACAGCTTGCCGCTATGAATACTCTCAATATCAATCCCCAGCTTCTCACCATAGAAGCGGCAAAAACCAAAAAGAAGGAATACATATATCAAGCAGCGATGCTTGACCCGCATACTGCAGCAGAGCTTTCGATAGATGATATAATTTCAATGTGCGATGAGCTTATCGAAGCCCACCGCGGTTGGCTTCCGGAATATAAATAATTTGGGTATAATTTTCCGTTTTTCAAGTTTGATGTAATTAACTATAAAAACACATTTGGAAAGCAAGAATAGCAGAGTACCGTCTCGCTGTTCTTGCTTTTTTGTAATTATTAAATCTTCTTAACTATAATTAACTACTCTTAAATTATGTTAACCATTCTTAAAAATAAAGATTTTTTCTTTTGAAATTGCTAAAATACGAATAGAAAAAATTTATAAAAACGGTATGGATTTCCATACTTGGGAGTAGCATTTATGATTATTGAAATGTTCAACATTTGGTATTTCTTTTGGATAGTGCTTCTCGGCGGAATCACTGTTGGTCTTTATTTTCTCCTTCGTAATAAGTCAAAGAGAACACAGCGAATAGTCCTTTTTTCTCTGCTTTTGGTGGGATTTCTTCTTCACTTTTTGAAGGTATACATACCGCCTTACTCGGTAGACGAGGCGAGAATGTTACGAGATTCCTGGTTCGTAAATATTTGCGGTGCAAATATTGCACTTTTTCCATTTCTGTTTTTCTCAAAAAACAAGCACGCTTGGGACTATATGTTTTTCATAGGTGTCTTAAGCGGTCTGATCGCCCTTTTCTATCCGCAAGAACCGATGGCAAAGGTTGATCAGCTTGCAGAGCAGCTTGATATAATACGTTTTTATTATCATCATTGGATGGTTCTTGCAGTTCCGCTTCTGTCGGTTCTTTTTGGTCATCATAAGGTATCATACAGGCGTATATGGTCTGCACCGACAGGACTTTTGATTCTTATGCTCTTTATAATGCTGAACCAGATTTTCCAAGCAGAGCTTGGTTTTGTGCCGCTTCGTTCAAATAGTGATTTCTTTGCAATAGGTTATAAGAACACCTCCTACATTTGGGGCCCCGGAGAAAATGATGCTATAGGCGAATTTTTAGCCACCTTCTGCCCACCGTTTTTCAAAACCGTTCCCGTCGGTGAGTTTGCAGGGCAAACGAAATATTGGCCTTGGTTCTGGATGATAGTTCCGGTCTATATTCTCGTTCCTATACTTTCATTCCTTGTATCTTTAGTCTTTGACGGTAAGAGCTTTGCTAAAGACGCAAAAATGGCGTTCCTTTGGATGAAAGGGAAGATTACAAAGAAAAAAGACACTACTTTGGAATCACAGGAAGATGTCGATTATCCTACCGATGCTAGTGAAGCGGAAGCTGCCGGCAAAAATCGACAAGGGGTTTAGTGAAAAGTGAAGAGTGAAGAGTAAAGAGTGAAAAAGTAAAAATCGGCAAGCTTCTGTCAAAACTTGTCGATTTTTTGAACTCTACTCCAATGTGGCGCAAGCGCGCTACGCGCCCTTGGTGCTAAACGCACTATGCTCGGCAAAATGCCGAGCCGCCACGGAGCAACTTTGCTCGCCTCGCTGACAAGCGAGCTTGTCGACTCGGCTTCGCTGCGTTATCTGCGCCACGCTTGCTATGCGAGCGACGGCGCAAGAGAGGAAAATCTCGCCTCTACGAAAGCAAAAAAGCATCCCATAAAATGGGATGCTTTTTTGCTGGCGCAGAAGGAGAGATTTGAACTCTCGCGCCGGGAATACCGACCTACACCCTTAGCAGGGGCGCCTCTTCGACCTCTTGAGTACTTCTGCATTCAAAGTAGCAAGTCGTCGTTTAGTAACTTGCCAAAATATTATATCAAAACTATTCGGTTTTGTCAATAGGTTTTAGCAAAAATAGGGTGATTTGTTTTAAATAAAATTTTAAAGTAAGTTGCCAAAGTAAAATCCGTTTTCAAAAGCGGTGGTTGCGAAATAGCA
>CAYRJG010000141.1:0-5195 GCA_964424525.1 uncultured Ruminococcus sp. | reverse complement strand
GTCCACAAATGCAAAATACGGCATACCTCTTTCGAGATATACCGTATTTTAAAACTGTCCTTTAGAGTGACACTCTAAAGACTGCAATTTTTTTATTATTATTCAAAAGGATAAAATTTCGCTAAAATGCCCGAATTTTTACAAAAACGAAGCTAAAAGAGCCACCCGTGGCAAATTATTTTTTCTTTACACGTGCTTTTATGGCCTTAAGACGCGCCATTATTTTAGTATTTTTACCAAAATAATCGTGAAGCTCCCGATACTCTCGGTAAAGCTCCGCATATACGCGTGCATTTTCGGAATTCGGCTTATAAATCCTATTTTCGAAATGAGAAAAGGCAGCAGCCGCATCCTTTATAGACTCATAGCATCCTGCAGAGGCTGCGGCATATATTGCCGCGCCGCGCGCACCGCCAAGATCGATATCCGAAACCTCGATATCCATATTCAAAACGTCGGCATAGATCTGCATAATCATTGGATTTTTATTTGCGATACCGCCCGATGCGGCAACACGCTTTATCTTTATTCCGTTTTCTCCATATTTATCAAAGATGACTTTTGTACCAAAAGCAACTCCCTCGATTATAGCACGGTATATTTCTTCGGGGCGAGATTGAAGATTCAAGCCAAATATCGCTCCCGAAAGGTTAAAGTCGGTAAGAACCGAGCGATTTCCGTTAAACCAATCAAGAGATATGAGTCCCGATTCTCCGACAGAGAGCTTTTCTGCCCTCTCGCAAAGCAGGGCGTGTATTCCGATACCGCGCGACTGTGCTTCTGTGATATATGATTCGGGAACACAGTTTTTCACAAACCAATCAAAAGCATCTCCCACGGCAGTCTGCCCTGCCTCGTAGGTATAAAGCCCCGGAATAACAGAGTCCTTTACATATCCGCAAAGTCCTTCAACATCGATTCCGCACTCGCTATGCATCACATAGCATCCCGACGTGCCTAGAGTCATTATCATATCTCCGTCACGAACAAGGTTAAGCGCAGTCATCGGTGCGTGCGCATCAATTATGGGAAGTGCTATGGCGCATCCAAGCGGCAGACCGAAAAGCTTTGCTCCACGCTCGCTGACATATCCTGCGATAGAATCCATTCCGAGAACCTCGCACGGTATTTTCGAGCCAACAAAACCGTCAAGCTTTTTATCTACCGCGGCAAAGAATTCGTTACACGGGTAGCCATCTGCGGCATTCCAAAGCCATTTATAGCCTGCAAAAGAAGCAGAACGAGTTTCCGCACCGCATAAAACGAGTGAAAGCCAATCACCTGCTTCAATAAAACGGTATGCACTTTCATAAACCGGAGGAGCTTCTCGCAGAGTTTCAAGAACCTTGGGAATTGCCCACTCACACGAAACCTTTCCACCGTATATAGAAAGGAATCTTTCGCCGCGATTGCTTGCGACCTCGGTTATCTCATCAGCCTCACGCTCCGCGCTATGATGCTTCCAAAGCTTTACATAAGCATGCGGCTCGCTTTTGAATTCATCTCTTTGGCAAAGAGGATTAGCCTTCTCGTCTATCGGAAGAATCGTAGATGAGGTAAAATCGATTCCAACACCTACAATATCCTTTGAATTTATTCCCGATTTCGATATAAGCCCCGATATGACGTCGGAAAGCGCATCTATATAATCCATCGGATGCTGAAGCGCAAAACCTATCGGAAGCTCTTTTCCGCACGGAAGGGATGTATCCATAACACCGTGATGATACACCGAGGTTGCATCGCAAAGCTCCGCACCGCCCTTGCTTTCCACAAGCACCCCTCTCGCAGAAAGAGTTCCGAAATCTATTCCTATAACGTATTTCATAAAAATCTCCGTTACATTTATTATTAAAACTATTTTAGCATAAAAGTACATTTAAATCAATAGCAATTTGTTTGCAACGATGTTGACAATACCCACTTTTCGGTTTATAATTATAAAAAAGACAAAAGGAGAGAACCATGCGTCTGTTTGCATTCGGAGAAATACTCTGGGACATATTCCTGCAAGAACGCCATATTGGCGGTGCATCGCTTAACTTTGCGGCTCATTTTTCGTTACACGGGGGTGAGTCTTTTATGCTTTCCTCACTCGGAGATGACGAGCTTGGAAGGGATGCCCTCGCCACACTCTCGCACTATAAAATTAATTCCGATTACGTATCCATATTAAAACTCAAAAGAACAGGTGAAAGCATTATCACCTTAAATGACAACGGCATTCCATCATACAGAATCACCGAAGACACAGCCTACGACTATATAAATTGCGACTCGGTTTCTATAAACGAAGATGACCTTCTCTACTTTGGCACTCTCGCGCTTCGCGGAGATTATAACAGAAAAAGTCTTTTAAAGCTACTCTCGGAAAATAAATTCAGAGAGATATTTGCAGACGTTAATTTGCGCGCACCGTTTATCTATCCCGAAACGATGAAAATAGCTCTTGAGCATGCAACCATTATAAAAATCAGTGACGAGGAGCTTCCTACTCTTACAAAAGAAATTCTCGGTCACGAGCTTTCATATGCCACAGCGGCAAAAGAAATCGCAAATCAATATAAAAATTTAAAGATTATAATAATAACCCTCGGTAATGCGGGCGCATATATTTATGATGCACAGTCAAATGCAGAATTTTCAGCCCCGGCGGTAAAGGTCAAGGTTTTATCCACCGTTGGAGCCGGTGACAGCTTCTCCGCGGCATTCCTTTACAGCTATATAAACGGCAAAAACATACAAAAATCACTCGAATATGCGACACGGGTGAGTGCTTTCGTTGTTTCAAGAGAAGAAGCCGTTCCAAATTACGATCCCAAAAACATTATTATATGAGAATCATTTTAACAAAGCATAAAAGGCTATCGGAAATAACCGATAGCCTTTTATGCTTTGTATTTTATATAAACCGTATTAATTAAGAGAATCAATATATCTGCAAGCCGCAAGAGCCGCTACTGCACCGTCTGCGGTTGCGGTAGTAACCTGGCGGATAGACTTGGTACGGCAGTCACCTGCTACGAAGATGCCTTCGTATTTTGCTTTGGGCTGGCAATCCTCACCTGCCGTAACGTAGCCGCGCTCATCAAGCTCCACTACGTTTGCAAAAGCCTCGTTTTCAGGCTGCTGACCTATCGCAACGAAGATTCCGTCAACCGCGAGAGTTGATTTAACTCCGTCATTTACATTGATAATTTTCACTCCGGTAATCTCGCTGTCGCCGACAAGTTCGGAAACAACCGACGAAAGAATTACCTCTACGTTTTCGCGCTTTGCAACGCTTGCTTGAAGGGCACCTTCGCCTGTAAGGAAATCGAGATTCTGAACGAGATATACCTTTTTGCATCCCTCCGAAAGAAGAACTGCTTCTTGAAGCGCGGTATTACCACCACCGATTATAGCAACAGTCTTTCCTTTGTAGAATGCACCGTCGCATACTGCACAGTAGGATATACCTTCGCCAACAAATTCATCTTCACGTGCAACTCCAAGAGGTCTGTGCTTTGAGCCGGTTGCAATTATAACGGTTTTGCCTTCAAATTCTCCGCCCTCGGTGGTTACGGTGAAGCCCGTGTCGCTTTTTTCTACCGATGTCACGGTATCAAGCTCTATTTCAGCACCGTGAGCCATAACCTGATCAAGAAGCTTTTCAGCAAGCTCGTTTCCACTCATGGCGAGAAATCCGGGATAGTTTTCAACTCTGGGTGAATGGGTAATCTGCCCACCGAATGTGGACTTTTCTATAAGAAGCACGCTTTTCTCCGCGCGGCGCGCATAAAGCGCCGCGCAAAGACCTGCGGGACCCGCACCAATGATGATTATATCGTACACGGGGTGCCTCCTATTACTTTGAACGCTCGGAGAACGCCTTTATGTTGGAGAGATTAACAACCTTCTCTACCTTGCCACCCGAAATATTGATAAGGGTGGGAGCCTGACGAACTCCGTACTGATTTGCAAGCTCGGGATTATCGTTAGCCATAAGCTTTTCGTAAGGAATTCCCGCCTTGTCAAGGAAGAGAGCTGCCGCCTTACAGTTGGGGCAGGTAGGGGTTGCGAAAAGGAGAACCTTTTCTTCAAGAGTATCTGCTGCTGCAAATTCCTCTTCGTTTACGACGCCCGAAAGATTGAGGGGTGACTTGCCTGTAAGCTTGGATTCTGCGTATACCTTTCTGTCCTTATACTCCTGGCTCTTACCGTCGTTCCAGTTCTGAACGGGGCGGTAGTAACCTGTAATACGGCTGTAAACCTCGCTCTCCTCGCCACAGTGAGGGCAGGTATACTGCTCACCGGTGATGTAACCGTGATTCTTACATACCGAGTATGTGGGAGAGAGGGTGTAATAAGGAAGCTTATAGTTTTCAGCGATTGTGCGGATAAGAGTAGCCGCGCTCTTCCACGAGGGAAGCTTTTCACCGAGGAATGCGTGGAATACCGTTCCCGAGGTGTAAAGAGTCTGAAGCTCATCCTGAATGTCAAGAGCCGCAAAAATATCGTCGGTAAAGTCAACGGGAAGGTGAGATGAGTTGGTGTAGTAAGGAGTTTCGCCCTGTGTGGGATCGGATGCAGTCTTAATGTCGGGATAACGACGAAGATCGTGCTTTGCAAGACGGTAGGAGGTAGACTCTGCGGGAGTTGCTTCAAGGTTGTAAAGATCGCCATACTCTTCCTGATAGTCGGAAAGACGCTCACGCATGTGGTTAAGAACGTTCTTTGTAAACTCCTGAGTTTCCTTATGAGTCATATCCTTGCCAAGCCATTTTGCATTAAGACCAACCTCGTTCATACCAACAAGACCGATAGTCGAGAAGTGGTTAGCAAAGGTTCCGAGGTAACGCTTGGTGTAAGGATAAAGTCCCTCATCAAGAAGCTTGGTAATAACGGTACGCTTAATCTTAAGCGAGCGAGCAGAGAGATCCATCATGTGATCGAGTCTTGCATAGAAATCCTTTTCGTCTGCCGCAAGGTATGCGATTCTCGGCATATTGATGGTTACAACGCCGACAGAACCGGTGCTCTCACCGCTTCCAAAGAAGCCACCCGACTTCTTTCTGAGCTCACGGAGGTCAAGACGAAGACGGCAGCACATAGAACGCACGTCACTGGGCTCCATATCGCTGTTGATGTAGTTTGAGAAATAGGGAGTTCCGTACTTCGAGGTCATCTCGAAGAGAAGCTTATTATTCTCGGTT
>CAYRJG010000140.1:0-5382 GCA_964424525.1 uncultured Ruminococcus sp. | reverse complement strand
GCTCGTCGCAGACAGGTTAACGTAACCGTTATGGGTACTACCGAGGATGTTGGTGACAGAAAGTGGAATGACGGTCAGGTTATCAATACTCGTCGTAAGTTTACCGATGAAGAAAAGGCTTATGATGTTCATTATGATCTTCAGCTTAAGAGATAATTGTTGAGCGATTTATAATGAAAATTCTACTTGATACAGCAAATTTAAAGGATATAAGGTATTTTAATACCAATTATCCGATCGTGGGAGTTACAACAAATCCCACAATACTCGCTAAAGAAGGAGGCGATGTTGTTGCGCTTCTTCGCGAGATAAGAGATATAATTGGTGATGATAAAGAGCTTCACATTCAAGTAACCGAAACCGAATACGAAAAAATCGTTGAGGAAGCAAAGGCGATTGTCGATGTATTTGGAAAAAACACTTTTGTGAAGATTCCTGTAACCGATGTCGGTCTACGTGCAACCAAAACTCTTACGGATATGGGTATTGGCGTTACTGTTACTGCTGTTTTAACAGCAGCACAGGCGATGCTTGCATCCAATGCCGGTGCTACATACGTAGCTCCTTATATAAGCCGTTCCGAGAATCTTTGTGCTGACGGTATCGGTACTGTCGAAGATATATCTCAAATATTTGATATTGCGGGAACAGATACGCAGATCCTTGCTGCCAGTTTTAAAACTGCAAAAGAGGTTCTTGACGTAGCAGTCGTTGGTTGCCATGCTGCAACAATAGGCGCATCAATTATGAGAATGCTTATTTCGCATACAACAACCGATACCTCTATTTCCGGTTTTGCAAAGGACTGGAAGAAGGCATTTGGACCTACGACGCTTCTCGCGCTTCTCAAAAACAACTGATATCTTGCGAAACCCAAGTCAAAAGGCTTGGGTTTCGAATACAAAAATAATATTGTAAATAACAGAAGGAGCAAAAAATGGCAACGCTTGTAATTATGCCCCGTCAGGGACAGAGTGTTGAAAGCTGCGTTATCACCGCTTTTAATAAAAAAGTTGGCGATACCGTTGAAAAAGGCGAAATACTTTTCTCCTACGAAACAGATAAATCATCTTTTGATGAACCAGCGCCCGAAGGCGGAAAAATTCTTGCTATTTTCAGAGAAGAGGGCGATGATGTACCTTGTCTTGAAAATGTTTTGGTAATCGGAAATGATGGAGAAGATATTTCGGAATTTGTACCAAAAAGCGAAACAACAACAGAAAACGACGTAAAAACTGGAGCAGTTGCGGAATCAGCACCCGCATCAATTACAGAGCAGGCGGTTTCTGCACCTGTTGCGGCAGAGGCTACTGTCGGAGTCGGATCTATTTCCCCTCGCGCAAGATTGCTTGCAGAAAAAACTCACGCAGATCTTCTTAAAGCAGTTCCTACGGGTCCTAACGGAAGAATTATTGAAAGAGATGTTCAAAAACTTCTTGATATGGGCTTCACAGTTTCGCCCGCTGCAAAAGATTCGTATTCCGAAGCTGTTGTGGGAAGTGGAATTAACGGAAAGGTTGTTATTGGCGATCTTGCCGGCAAGGCAGAAACGCAGGAAGCTACAGCAGCGGTTACCGTTGTTGAGGCTGAATACGAGGATGTCAAGATTCCCAACATCAGAAAAATTATTGCTAAGTCTATGGTCACTTCCTTGTCGACAATGGCTCAGCTTACGTTTAATTCTTCATTTGATGCTACAAAGCTTCTTGAGTATAGAAAGTCACTCAAGAACGGAGCAGAGAAGATGGGACTTGCCAATATCACTATTAATGATATGATACTCTTTGCGGTATCCAGAGTTCTTCTTAATCACAAAACATTTAACGCACATTATATCAGTGACGATACTATGAGATATTTCAAGAATGTAAATCTTGGAATTGCTGTTGATACAGAACGCGGACTTATGGTTCCCACTGTTTTTGGTGCAGAAAAGCTTTCTCTTAATGAACTTTCTCGTAATGCAAAATCTGTTATCACCGATGCACAGTCGGGAAAAATCAATCCCGACCTTCTTAAGGGCGCAACCTTTACCGTTTCAAACCTTGGATCTATGGGCATTGAATCCTTTACTCCTATAGTTAATCCTCCTCAGACCGGTATACTCGGTGTAGACTGTGTTACAAAGAGAATTAAAGAGGTTAACGGTGAGGATGTTGTTTATCCTGCTATGGGACTTTCTCTCACTGTCGACCATAGAGCAATAGATGGAGCTGATGCTGCAAGATTCCTTAAGGATCTCGGCTTTATGCTTGAAAATTTCGATTTGCTTCTTGCAAAGTAAGAGGTGAAGAAAATGTATGATCTTATTATATTAGGTGGAGGTCCTGCGGGATATAATGCGGCAGAACGTGCCGGACACGCAGGTCTTAAGACTCTTGTAATAGAAGAAAGAGCACTTGGCGGTGTTTGTCTTAACGAAGGTTGCATTCCCACAAAGACTTTACTTTATTCTGCTAAAATCTATGATTATGCTAAACATGGTGAGGATTACGGAGTAAAATTTTCTTCTGCATCCATCGATCATAATTTTGTAGTAGAGCGTAAAAATAAAGTAGTTAAACAGCTTGTTTCCGGAATCGGCGGCAAACTTAAGAAGGCCGGAATAGATGTTGTTATGGCCAGTGCAGTTATTAAAGAGCGTAATAGCGAGGGATTTGTTGTTACCGCTGCTGATAAGGAATACGTTGGTAAACAACTTCTTATTACGACCGGATCCGCACCCGCGCTTCCTCCCATTGACGGTCTTACTGATTCCATAAAGAATGGATTCGCACTAACAAACCGCGAGGTTCTTGATCTCAAAGAGATTCCGAAGATCATCGTTGTTGTCGGTGGTGGTGTAATAGGTCTTGAGATGGCTTCATACTTCAACTCGGTTGGTTCGAAGGTTTATGTTCTTGAAATGATGGATCATATTGCCGGTCCTGTTGATCGCGAGATATCCGAAATGCTCAAGAAGGAATATGCACAGCGCGGAGTAGAGTTTATTCTTGGCGCGAAAGTAACCTCAATTAAAAACAATGCCGTTACTTACGAAAAGGATTCCAAGATTAGTGAAATTAAGGCAGATTATGCTCTTGTTTCTATCGGACGTCGTCCCAGAACTGCAGGTATCGGTTGTGAAAACATCGGACTCAAGCTTGAGCGCGGAGCGATTGTTACCAACGAATTCGGTAAGACAAATGTTCCAGGCGTTTGGGCGGCAGGAGATGTTAACGGAAAATCAATGCTGGCTCATACCGCATATCGCGAGGGTGAGGTTTGTATAAATAATATCCTTGGCAAAAAGGATAGAATAAATTACAATTCAATTCCCGCGGTAATCTACACCAATCCCGAAGTGGCTTCCGTTGGTGAAACTACAGAAACTGCAAAAGAAAAGGGCTTGGATGTTTCGGTAAAGACTGTTACACTTAAATATAGCGGTCGTTATGTTGCAGAAAATGAACACGGAAACGGAATTCTCAAGGTTATAATTGATAACAAGCATCAAAACGTTGTTGGACTTCATATGATCGGAAGCTATGCTTCTGAAATTATTTACGGTGCAGCTATGATGGTTGAAACGGAAATGAGAGTGGCAGATATTCAGAAACTCGTTTTCCCGCACCCCACTGTTTGTGAGGTTATCAGAGAATCTATGTTTCTTTGATCGAAATATTTTTATTTTAAATAAGGAGAAATAAAATGCCTAAGAGTCAATTTGTTGACCCTAAAAAGGTCAGAGCGGCAGGTTCAATTCATTTTGAAGATATTCCTGTCAATGTCTATAATGCAACAATTGCACAAGAAAAAAAGATTTATACTAAGGCAGATTTTCTTAGAATATATCGTGACATGGCTATCATTCGTGAGTTTGAAACCATGCTTAACGATGTAAAAACCAAGAGCAATTACAACGGAGTTGAATACAACAACCCCGGTCCTGCACACCTTTCCATAGGTCAGGAAGCATCCGCGGTTGGTCAGGCTTATGTGCTTGATATCGATGACTTCATTTTTGGTTCTCACCGTAGCCACGGCGAAATCCTCGCAAAGGGACTTTCTGCAATTTATAAGCTTGATGAGAACGAAATATATGATATAATGAAGGAGTTCTTCGGCGGAGAAATTCTCAAGGTCGTTGAGGGCAAGGAAGAGAAGAAGGGCGATATTAAGGATCTCGCAATCGATTTCCTTCTTTATGGCGCACTTGCAGAGATATTTGCAAGAACTACCGGATTTAACAGAGGTCTTGGTGGATCAATGCATGCATTTTTCAGACCCTTCGGAATTTTCCCCAACAACGCAATAGTTGGTGGATCTGCAACTATCGCTTTTGGCGCTGCGCTTTATAAGCGTGTTAACAGAAAGCCCGGTATAGTTGTTGCTAACTGCGGTGACGGTGCACTTGCGAGAGGTCCTGTATGGGAAGCGTTCAATATGGCTTCTATGGATCAGATCAAGAAGCTTTGGGATAAGGATCTCGGTGGCGGAATTCCGATCCTCTTTAATGTATTTAACAATTTCTACGGCATGGGCGGTCAGACCTATGGCGAAACTATGGGTTATGAATTCCCGGCTAGAATCGGTGCAGGTGTTACACCTAACCAGATGCTTACAGAGCGCGTAGACGGATACAATCCTCTTGCTGTTATTGATGCATATCGTCGCAAGAAGGAAGCCCTTCTTAAGGGTGAAGGTCCTGCTATGCTTGATGTTGTTACCTACCGTATCGCAGGTCACTCTCCCTCTGACTCTTCTACATACAGAACTCCCGAAGAGATCGAAGCGTGGAAGAATGAGGACGTTCTCGTTGCATTCGAGAATAGAATGGTTTCCGGTAAGGTTGCAACCGCAGAAGAGTTTGCACAGATTCGCGAAGAAATTACAGCAAGAATTACCAAGATCATGAAGCTTGCTATTGATGATAGTGTTTCGCCTCGTATGGATCTTGAAAAGAACCCCAACCTTATTGCAGACATTATGTTCTCCAACGAGAAGGTTGAAAAGATGGAAGACAGAGCTCCCGAAGTTCTTGCTCCTATGGAAGAATCGCCTCGTGTTAAGGCACTTAAGACCAAGATTCGTTATGCATTTGATGAAAACGGCAAACCCGTTTCCAAAAACAAGGTTTATGGTCTTCGCGATGGTATCTTCGAAGCTATTATTCATCGTTACTATACCGATCCCACTCTTATCGCTTATGGTGAAGATAACCGTGACTGGGGCGGTGCGTTTGCAGTATATAGAGGTCTTACCGAGGTAATTCCTTATCACAGACTCTTCAATTCGCCTATCGCAGAATCTGCTATCGTTGGTTCTTCTGTAGGCTACGCTATGGCGGGTGGTCGTGCTATTGTAGAGCTTATGTATGCTGACTTTATCGGTTGCGCAGGT
>CAYRJG010000139.1:0-5421 GCA_964424525.1 uncultured Ruminococcus sp. | reverse complement strand
GTGAAGTACACCTCAAGATGAGATATCCCATCATTTCAAATGAGTAAGGTCGCTCGTAGACTACGAGATTGATAGGTCGCAGATGTAAGTGCAGTAATGTATTTAGTTGAGCGATACTAATTGACCGAGGGCTTGAACTACCTTTTGTAAAGAAACTACAAAGTAGTTCGGCGATGCAAACAAATGAAAGAGCTTCTTCGTTTCGAACTAATCTTATTCGGTTTTTAATGAGCATTTTTAAAATATGATTGTTTCGGCAATCCAAGTGCAATAAGCACTTGTAAAATATATGGAGTCCTGCAAAAGCAGGGCTTTTTTGTTTGTATTTTTGAAAAGATACCGAAATCTTGATAAGATTTAGGTTAAAAGCTTCTTCTTCGTTTCGAACTAATTCTTATTTGGTTTCGGGTGTCGCCCGATAACTATGAGTACATAAGTAGGGCGACACGAGAGTTTTCACGCTTTTGCGAGCAAAGCGCGAATCCTCTCCATACTGCGTTGATTGTTTCGGCAATCCGAATGCAATAAGCACTTGTAAAATATATGGAGTCCTGCAAAAGCAGGTTTTTTTGTTTGTATTTACAATTGTTTGAAAGTTATTGATTTTATCAAAATTTATATATTGATTGATTTTACCGTTTGATTGGTTCTTGATTGTTGCGCAGTTCTTAGTTTTCAACTTCACAGCGAATTCTGTGAGATGAGGTGATAACGAATTGAAAAAGAATAAAGATTAGACACATTACTATAGCCGTTATTATAAGAGCAGGTGCATATGAGCCTGTAATGTCATAGCAAAGATTTAACACGGGTTCGCCTGCGGCGTATCCAAGAACGTTTGTGGATACAAATATGCCGAGAATGTTTGCGTATGATTTGTGCCCGAAAAGATCGGATGCGTATATGGGTAACATGATCGTTTCGAGCGGCATAGCGAATTGACATATTACAGTATATATGCACGCCATAACAAATCCGGTAGTGCCCGACGTTGTGAATGCCAAAAGACGGCAAGCAATAATTGCAGAAATAGTGCAAACGCTTGAAGCAACTCGTAATCCAAGCTTATCGTAAATTAACCCCGTTGAAAATTTTGCCAAGGCAATTAAGAGAGAGCCAATAGATAAGAGTCCTTTTACTGCTGAATAGTCAATACCAACATCTTTAAAGTGCATAGCGGCAATACCGCTTGTTCCTTGAAGAATAAATCCGGAGGCAAAGATGCATATTAGTGCACCCCAAAAGCAGAATCTGCGAGATGCTTTGGAAAGCTCTATACCCGACCAATCGACCCCGCGGCTTTTCTTTGAATTGTTTAACACGGTTGCTTTGTTTATAGGGGTTTTAGGCTCATTTTTGAAAAAGATTAAGAGAATCGGCATAACCGAAGCGAGAACTGCGGATATCATAAAATAAGCCGAGCGATAGCTACCTGTAACATTGGGGTCGATCATTCCACCGGCTATTTGAATGGCTATCGCACCGCCAATTCCGTTAGAGGCAAGGATCGCGCCCATTATTGTTCCTTTGTTTTCGGAAAACCATTTATCTATAACGTATCCTACCATAGTGGTAGTGGTCCAAGAAAATCCTACACCGAGAAGAAATCCGCCGAGATAGAGCATCCAAAGACTGTTTGCAAGTGCTGCAATAACATGGATATAGACAGGCATGCAAAGCCTGCTATTATAAGCTTTTTGGGTTTGAATTTGTTGACCATTAAGCCAAAAAACATATTAACGATTGCAGTTCCTATATAATGCAGGCTTTGAGCGATTTACACCAAACTTCGCTAGACACCAAGCTCTTTGGCTATTTCGTCGGGAAAGAGCGATTTTGTGGAGCTTGCAAATCTGAGTGAAATCATTACCATAAGGAAACACAGGACTGCTATTATCCATTTGTAATCAATGCGTTTCAATTTTTGTTTCTCTACGGACATATATTAACTTCGCTATTGATTATAACACCGAATATGGCTTTTTTAAAGGTCTATTTTGACTTTATTTTGTTTTGGCTGTATTGACAAAATTCTTCAAATATATTATACTAAATGGTGTACATTAAAAGGTACAGAACAACTTCGTGAATCAAGTGTTGTGAGTGCTATGTTCAGAATATCCAAAGGAGAAATTTATGGCAAAAAGTGAAAAACAAAAACAAAAACTTTTCAGAATACTTGAACTAATGATGCAGAGAACCGATGAGGAGCACGGTATTACGGTAAATGAGCTTATAGAAGCACTTAATTCTTACGGCATAAAAGCCGAGAGGAAAAGCATCTATGATGATTTCTTGGTGCTTGAGGAGTTAGGATATCCTGTTCGCAAACTTGCGGGCAGACCACCGTCATACACGCTTGATGAACGCGTTTTTGAGCTTGCTGAACTGAAGTTGCTTGTTGATGCGGTAGAAGCATCAAAATTTATAACCGCAAAGAAAAGCAGGGAACTGATAGAAAAGCTTCAGATATTTGCAGGTGCGCATAAAGCTCGCGAGCTTTCTCGTCAAGTATACGTAGAGGATAGAGTGAAAACGGCAAATTCATCAACGCTATATACGGTTGATGCCATACATAGTGCAATAAATTCCAATCGGCAGCTTGAATTCAAGTATTTTGAGTACGATGGCAAAAAGAATAAGGTTTATAGGCATGGTGGACAATTTTATACGGTGAGTCCGTGCGCCCTTGTTTGGAATGATGCGAATTATTATCTCGTAGCCTATGACGAAAGGGTTGGTATTGTCAAAAATTTCAGAGTGGATAAAATGACAGGCACCCGTGTTACGGAAAATTCGCGTTCATCTATTGATGACGTTCGTGAGTTCAATGCAGCGGATTATTCTATGAAAATATTTGGAATGTACGGTGGCAAGGAAGAACTGGTTACGCTTGAATTTGATGAGTCGCTTGCCGGTGTTGTTGTTGATCGATTCGGAATAGAGCCGGTGTTTATTAAAACCGAAATGGGCTTCAAAATATCGCTTCGTGTTATGGTGAGTCCTACATTTTTTGCTTGGATGCTAAGTTTTGGCGAAAAGGCTCGCATCATTTCGCCCGAACCCGTGCGACGGGAATTCTTGGAAATTTTGGAAAAGACAACTAAACTTTACAAATAATGAGGTAAAAATGAAAACTTATGATATTATTGCATTTGATCTTGATGGAACTCTTACAAATCCGGAAAGAGGTCTGATTTCTTCGTATAAATACGCATTTCAAAAGATGGGTATTCTTGTTGAGCCCGATGAGAAGCTTCGCCGCTTTATTGGACCTCCTCTTTATGAGGAATGGCAGCGTTGCTATGGACTTACGCCCGAAGAGTCTGCTCAAACGGTTGGTTATTTCAGGGAGTTTTTCTCTGTTTACGGATGGTGGGATAACGAGCTTTACCCCGGCATCAGAGAGCTTCTTGGTACGCTTAAAAAAAGAGGCAAGAAGATTATATTATCTACCTCTAAACCCGAAGTGTTTGCCAGAAAAATTCTTGACTTGTTTTCAATCGCACAATATTTTGATTTTATAGGTGCGGCAACACTCGACCATAAGCGAGAAGCAAAATGGGAGGTACTTGAGTATGCACTTGAGGGTGTCGGTGCCGAGGATAGGAGCAAATGTATTCTAGTTGGTGACCGTTGCTTTGATGCCGAAGGCGCTCAAAAATGCGGTATAGACTCACTTGGTGTTCTGTACGGTCACGGGAGCTTTGAAGAACTTTCTAAAGCAGGGTTTGTCGCTCTTGCCAAAACTGCAGGTGATGTTGCCGATTTGCTGTTGTGAGCTCTGCTTTTTCGAAATTTTTCGACTTTTTCTGTTGAAATTTTATGTAATTTGCGCTTTACTTATTGACATATTCGTACTTTAGCTATATAATATAAATTAGCAATATATTTAAGCGCACGTGCGCGTGTTTTTACACGGATGCGCGTGTATTTAGAAGAAAAGGAGAAGAACATGAAGAATCCAATGGATGAAAACGAAGCGAAAAACGTTTTCGATGAGCAGGATTTTCAACCTGTAGATCAGACCGATTCACCTGATCCTCAGCAGAACTTTCCGCCTTCGGATCCTATTTTCGACAAGCAGCCTGCGCCTAAGAAAAAGAAAGCTTGGGTAGTTGCGCTTGCTGCTGTCGTATGCCTTCTTGTGTTTGCGGCTATTGCTGTTGTGATTTATTTTGTGGTAGATAATACCGATAATAGTGATCCCGAACAGCCTAATACCGACGATACACCTATAGAGGAGATCGTTTTAGAAAACAACGAGTATTTCGTTGCCGAACCGCTTTACGAGCAGGTGCTTTATACACCAAACGGCACTTATGAGCTTGAGGGAGATATTCTCGACATTTGCGAGGAGAGAGCTCTTGCAGCGGTAAAGGTTACCGATCTTGATGTGTATAACTATGATGTTGATACGGTCAAAATAGTCGATTTGCTGACCGGAAATGTGATTTTGGAAAAATCGGTTAAAAACCTCAGAAATGACCCGATCACAAATTCCATCACGGCTGAATTCTGTGATGAGTGTGGCGTAATTGCTATTACCGAAGCCTCTATAACGGATTTAGGACTTGCAACGCGAAGCATCAACACCGTTGTTTATCATTATACTGCAAAAATGACTCCCGATTTGCTTGGTACTACTAGCAATACGGAGCACGAGTGTAAGGATCTTGGTGACGTTTATGCAATAGGTATTGATAGAAAAATCAGCTTTTTTGATGAGGATATGAATTTCATCTCGGATGAAAACGGTGATTTTCTTGATGTTGATGATATTCCTTATCTTTCCGCAGATTCGTTTATGGTTAGTGAAACCGAGGGTTATTTCTATTTCTTTACAAGCAAAGAGGCTCTCGTCTTTGATATGAGTGGAAAATGCACAGCTAAATATGCCAACGATGATGTTAATTCATTTTCTTTTTCATCAATGGTTCTTAACAACGGTAAGTTGTTTATGCAGACACTCTGTTTTGTTGAATCCGAATCCGAAGATTACGATTTTCGCATTTTCAATTCTCCTCTGAAAGTTAAATCTTACATAATGGATAACGTGACCGGTAACATTCAGCAGGTAACTTGTAATTTCATTGTAAATAAGTTGTCCCCTGCATACGAAAGCGAACCCGGTGACAAGGGATTCCCGTTCTGTCTTAAAGATGGATATCAAAACCAGGCGTATATTGTTTACTTCGAGAACGGAGCACTCAATGCATATCCCGAATATGTCGTTCTTGATAACGGACTTAATGTGAAATATACATTCCCCAGAAACGGAAATGCTATCTCTTACGGAGACTCCTTCGCGTTAGACGAGAATCATCTTGTTGCAAATGTGACGCTTGGCGGAAAAACCTCACAATATCAGCTTCTGGATATTAACGGCAATTTTATTTCGGCATTCCCGAAACATTTTCA
>CAYRJG010000138.1:0-5455 GCA_964424525.1 uncultured Ruminococcus sp. | reverse complement strand
GATATCGTTATGGTTCTGTATATCATCAACTTCATCATGGTTTCCATCGATATGTAATTCACCTTTCAAAAAAATATATAAAGATAAATACATTAATGTAAAAAATGCCTCGCGCGGGCGTATATATATGCGCACGCGCGTTCTACACATACACATACACATACACATACACATACACATTCACATACACATACACATTCACATACACATACACATTCACATACACATACACATACGCGCGCGTGCGCGAAATATTTTAATGATCATAATTAAAATTTTGCACGAAGCTCTACAACCTTACCTAAAATTCTCACTGGGCGAGATTCTATTTCACTAGCAGTGTAGTATATCGGTTCAAAAGATGGATTTAACGGTAACAGCGTAATTCCATTTGGCTGTATGAGCACTTTCTTACAGGTCGCTTCGTCGCCATTAACACATACTATAGCTATATCACCGCTATCGCAAGTTTCCTGCCTTCGAACAATAACAACGTCTCCGCTTTTCATTCGGGGTTCCATTGAATCCCCCTTAAGACGTAATGCGAAGAATTCGGAACCATCGCGGAACATGTGTGCGGGGAGTTCTTCGTGGTCAAGTACATCAGTTATGGCTTCTATAGGAATTCCTGCTGCTACTAGCCCAAGAACAGGGATTTTTACAGAGGTTATATTATCGTGTTCGTCGATAAAACGCAAGTTCCCATATTTGTATTCCATATATTCTTTTACGGAATCATCACCGCGATAATAATCTTCTTGTAAATCTTTGCTCCATTTTTCGACAGGATGTCTTAATTCATATTTTCTACCACTTAAAAAATCAACACTTACTTTAAGTTCTTCGGAAAGTTTGTTCAAGGTTTCTATGTCTGGTTCTGAGTTGCCTAATTCCCACATTCGTACAGCGCTTTCGCTTTTTTGTACTTTTTCTCCCAATTCTCGTTGCGACCAACCTCGTGATTTCCTAAGATTACGTATTCTTCTACCGATTGCGTTTGAAATTTTTTTTGATCTATCAGGCATTTTATCCTCCTTTTTGCGCAACTTTGTTGCGCACTTTAATTTTATTATAGCAATTTTTTTGTGTTTTTTCAATGGATTTTTTTAAAAACCTCTTGACAGTAACAAAAATTCTGTGTATACTAGTGCTAGGCGCAACGAAGTTGCTGATAATTTCAAAAAAATAGAGATAAGGAGAAAAAAATGTTACGTTTGAAAAATTTTAGAAAAGAGAAGGGAAAAACACAAGAATCAATGGCTAGGTCTCTTGGGATTACATTGTCAATGTATGAAAAAGTAGAAAATGGTAAAACTGGAGCATCGGCAGCATTTATGAAAAGGCTAAAAAAGAGTTATCCTGATGCAGACATTAATTATATTTTTTTTGAAACCGACAGCAACAACTTTGCTTGATTGCATTTTTTAACATTTTAGACAATGCGCCAACGCTTATTTCGTAGAGAGTATCAACAAGGAAGCTTTTGCGTTAGAAAGTATCAGAAAGAAAAATAGAAAAGAGGGGATAAAGACAAATGACAAGGGAAGAAGTTTTAAAAAATGCGGAATGCTGCCTAAGCAATAACTGTAAAGGTTGCACCATAGATGAAGAAGAAAAAACGATTGCACCTGCCTTTTGGTGCTAATCGGGGAACTTAAGAAACTTGTGGAGGAATAAATGGGATTCAATCGAATAGTTAATTCTTCGTTCTGGACAGATAACAAAGTAGATGCGTTCAGTCCGGAAGACAAATATTTTATGTTATATTTATTGACTAATCCGTTTTCTTCTCAGTTGGGAATTTATGAAATGAATATCAACCATGCTTCGTTTTTACTCGGTTATAGCGAAGATACGGTAAAAGTTCTTTTGGAACGTTTTGAAAACAAATATAAGATAATATATTACTCAAAAGAAACCGATGAGATTGCGATAAAGAACTTTTTGAGATATTCAATAATAAAAGGCGGTCCCCCGGTTCATTATTGCTTAAAGAAAGCAATAAGTGCGGTTAAAAATAAAGAACTGGTTTCGATGGTGTTTTCACATATAAAGAAATATACGGATCTTAGTATTACAGTTCGTGGAGTGATCATGGAGTATGAAAAGCATCCGTCCGATCAAGACGTTGAGCATCCTGTGAGTGAATTATCTCCGAAATCACAAGAACGGGATATGCCTGTTGAAGCGGCTGAAATAAATGAAACTGCTTCAAAGAACCCGTACGGAAAGTATCAAAATGTATTTCTAACGCAGGAAGAATATAAGAACTTAATTGATTCTTACGGACCGGAGCTTGCGTTAAAAGCAATTGATTATCTTGATATTTATATCGAAGAAAATAAAGAAACAAAACCGGAGTATGCGAAAAAAGATCACTATATCTGTATAATTCGTTGGGTTGCTACGGTAGTTTCAGAGCAAGAAGAGAAAAAGTCAAAAAAAGAAAGTAAAAAACAAAAAACACAAAATCGGTATGGCGATTTTGACGTAACTGCATCGTTTGAGCAAGCACTCAAGCGTTCATACGGAAACATGGATACAGAATAAAAACAAGGAGGATATCATGGACACCTATTACGAGCTAAAGGACAATACCCCGGTAATACCGCATAAGGCAACGAGGATAGACGAACGAAATTCATCGGGTCTTCTCGTCGGTGCATATAACGGGTATTATGATCCCAGAAAAGGAACCTATACCCTTTATCCACGGTATAGCCCTCACGTTGTTCAGCTCAAGCCGATAATTAAGCACGTTGTTTCGGATCGGCTTGTGCGCAGAAAAGTGTAAATTTCATAGACTAAATAAAAAAAGGAGTACATATTATGCCCAGAAAAATGACAGCAACCTGTGTATCGTTTAGAAACGGTCATCCGCTTACCGATGAGGATCGCGTTATTATCGCGCGAAATTGGATGAATCAGCGGATGTATGACGGAGAATTTGATAGCTACACGCTTGAGAAGGATGGAAAGGTCGTATATGATTCCAAGACCGGGAAAATTACTTTATAGGAGGTTTCACTATGTTCAAAATGCAAACTATAAAATCCGCGGGGGTAACGGTTATTTACCTCCGCAGGAATGAATCAATTATTTTTTTTCAAGAATTTTCAAGATCTGAAAGATGCTCTCAAATATATGGATGTTATGAAAAAGCTGTATTATCGAAGGACAAGCTCTAATATAGCAAGCGAACCGTATCCGGTTCGTTCTCTGTTTCCTAATATAAAAACTAAAAAAATAAATTTTGTAGAGGTTAATTAAAAATGGACAAGTATACAGTATTGGTAGTAGATAATAAGACTCACGAAAAGGTTTTTGAAAAGGAAGGAAACGCAATACTTGCAGTAGCCGTAACAGATAGTGAGGCTCAAAGCTTCTTTATGCCGGGTGAAGAGTTTGAAACCGAGCTGCTTATCAGTGCGGCGGAAGAGATCTTCTCCGGTGATGAGCAATAGTACCGAGAGGGAAGGCTATGCAACAAGAAAAACAGTTTTTTGAAATTGCTTGGCATCTTTGCAATAACGTCGGAAAGCCAACGAGCTGTGAAGAATGCTCGGTAATTAAAGAATATTGCCCCTCTGTGATAAAAGCGAATGATCTTTATTCTGTCGGTATCAGGAAGCATTCGGAAACGTGCATAGAGATTCCATGCGTTCCCGGAGGGGCAATATATATACTTGACTGTTATCAAATCTATAAAGAACGTGTTGTCGGTGTTCTCATCACAACCGTTGGTATCGATATAGTCACCAGAAAGGGAAGCTATCCCACCGAAGAAATCGGAAATACGCTTTTCTTCAATAAAGAGGATGCACAACAAAGATTGGAAATGCTTGACAAAGAACAGCTGCGTGATGCACCGCATCAGATTATCGATAAGGACAAGCGTGGAAGGAGTCAATTATGAAAGCTGCACTTACAGAACTGTTGAAAAGTAACTTAAAAAAGGCAACAAGTATCGAAGATCTCGCTGAAAGACTTCTGTCGGAAGGCGTGACTGTAAGAGGTTATTCCGGTAAAACTATCAAGGCGCTCAACATACGGGAATATCCAGCGGTTGATGCAGTTGAAGTAATCAGATGTATCGATTGCAGTTATTGTCGATATAATCAAGCATCAGATATTTATAAATGTGATAGGCGCGGATATTATTCCGAGCAAGTGGCTCCAACGGATTATTGTAGCCACGGGAGTAAGTATTAAACTATGAAAAACAAAGATAAATTAACTGAATTTTTCGGTGGTAGACCAAATCGCAAAAGAGATGTTGGAGGGAAAAAATGAAAGCATATACAGTAGCAACCGGGCACGTTGATCCAACGAAACGTGCTTCACGTAAGGCTGTAAAATACGTATCAAACCTTAAAGGACTCGTTGGAGTGCATCCGTGCGACCAGGGAACACTATGGCTTTTTGAGAGCGAAAACGCCGCGAAAGTGGCACGTAATATGATGAATGCTAAAGGTATATTGACCGGCAGGAATATCTGCCAGGTTGATATTGATGATCCTAGAGGTAAAAAGAATGGATGATGTTTGGATTATATTTTTATATGCCGCGTTAGTGCTGGCTTTGGGAAAAATACTTGAGATAGGAGATAAATATGACGATTGATGATTACATATCAATATTATTCGGTGTAACTTTTGTATCGCTCTTCTTAGCCTTGTTCTTTTTCATAAAATATTGCATAGCACGTTCAAAATACTTACAACGCACAGATGAATGCATAAATTTGTATTATATACTTGCCGCCGAGAAAACAGGCGTACCGGACATCACGGAAAATGAGGAGGATTATATATGAAAAAATACAGTTGTCTGAATTGCGTTAATAACAATTCACCTTTATGTGAATACTGCTCCACAACAGAGGCATCAAGTGGGAAACAGAAAAAACCGCGCTATTTTATACAGCATTCCCGTGTTGTTGTATCCGAAGGCGTAGGCACGGATATCGTAAAGCGTATTTTGAGATGTCAGAGTATCCCGCTTGAACTTGTGATGTGCTATAATGAAAAGGTTGCTCCTCTGGAAGCTTTGGGTGAGGATTAGGCTATGGCACGGCGAAAGATGTATTTTCGATATGAAATTCCTTCAAACGTCGTCTGCATCGTAAAAAGCCTTTGCGTAGATTATGAGCGACGGGAACTCGCTCTCAAGAATCCAAAGCTCTCATCTTCTGTGCTTGATGAATATAAGCGATTAAATAATGCTATCGATATAGCACTCCTTGAGCTTGAGGTCGGAATCCGTAAAATTATGCTTAATGACGTGCAGCATGGCAGAGGATATGAATACTCTCGCGCTTCATCCTTCATAGCAAAGAATACATATTATTCCCGTAAACGCAAATTGATCTATGATATAGCAAAAGAATTAAAACTGTACGAAAAAAAGGACAGTTGCTAAGAAACAACTGCCCTTAATCGAGAGGGAATTATGA
>CAYRJG010000137.1:0-5516 GCA_964424525.1 uncultured Ruminococcus sp. | reverse complement strand
ATGATAAACAAAATAATACTAATGGGCAGACTTACAGCTGACCCGGAACTTAAACATACTCAGAACGGTATTGCAGTATGCAGGATAAATGTTGCGGTAAACCGTCCGAAAATCAGGGACAAGGAACAGGAAACCGACTTCATCAGTGTACAGGCATGGCGTCAGACTGCTGAATTTATCGCAAAGTATTTTTCAAAGGGTAAAATGATTATTGTTGAAGGTTCTCTCAGAAACAATAATTATACTGACAATAACGGTGTCAAGCATTACAGTATGGTTGTACAGGCTGATTCTGTTGCATTCGGTGAATCAAAAAGCAGTCAGAACAGCAGTCCTCAGCCACAGCAGAATACATATTCTCAGAATGTTCAGCAAACGGCTTCAACTCCTGCACAGGTTCAGATGGCTCATCAGAATACGCTTGATAACTTCAACACTAATTACAATATGGGCGATTTATCAGACTTTGAAGTCCTCAGCAGCGGAGATACACCGTTTTAAAAAAATTTTTATGTCATGATTTGCATATTTCCGTGCAAGTCATGACAGTTATCATCTTACTTATGAAAGGATGTGTAAAACATGGCTAATAAAAGATACTATTGGCTTAAGCTTAAAGAGGATTTTTTTGCTTCAAAAGAAATGAAAAAACTTCGCAAAGTTGCAGGCGGTGATACATTTGTTATCATATATCTTAAAATGCAGTTACTGTCATTGAAAGATGAAGGAAAGCTTTATTTTGAGGGAATTGATGATGATTTTGTTTCTGAACTGGCACTTGTTCTTGATGAAGATGTTGAAAACGTAAGAATGACACTTAATTTTCTTGAACATTGTGGGCTGATTGAAATTATTTCAGATAATGAATATTTTCTGTCGCAAATGCCCGAACTTATCGGAACTGAAACACAGAGCACTATACGTTCAAGAAAGTCAAGAGCGTTGCATTGCAACGCAAACGCAACAATCGAGCAACAGAACAGCAACAAAAATGCAACGACAGAGATAGAGAAAGAGATAGATATAGAGAAAGATAAAGAGATAGAGAAAAGAGAGAGAGTAGATTATCAGCAAATAGCTGATATGTATAACGACATTTGCATGTCGTTCCCTAAATGCACCTCTCTTTCGGATTCAAGAAAAAAAGCTATAAAAGCAAGACTTAAAACATATACAGCTGAGGATTTGAAAAGAGTTTTTGAAAAAGCTGAAAAATCCAGTTTTCTGAAAGGAAAAAATAACAGGAACTGGTCAGCTAATTTCGACTGGCTGATAAAGGACGCTAATATGGCTAAGGTTCTTGACGGAAATTATGATGATAAGGAGGACAATTATGGAAACGGTTCAGAATCTGATAAACCTGTCATTACCGAATACAATGCAGCAATCTATGAAGGACTTGTCTGACAGGGAGTATGAACAGTATAAAGCTGATGTGTATAATTCAAATCAGGGTACAAATTCCGATAATTCATCGCTTTTTGACCTCTATGACTGCAATGAGTGCAAAAACAAATTTGTTGTTGCTTTTGTGAACAGCTATGACGAGTTCGCTTTGAAACCATGCAAATGCGTAAAAATCAGAAAAACACTTAAAAATATTTCTGAAAGTGGACTGACTGAGGAACTTAAGTCAAAAACTTTTGAAAGCTATAACGCAGCTGAATCATGGCAGAAAACATGTAAAAATACAGCTTTGAAATATATTGATGACAATTCCAGGGCATGGCTTTTTGCAGGCGGTCAGAGCGGTGCGGGAAAAACTCATCTCTGTACTGCAATATGCAATGTTATGCTGAAAAGAGGTCTGACAGTGAAGTACATACTCTGGAGGAGAATTGTTCAGAAACTTGATGCAAACAGATTCAATGATGAAAATTATCAGAAAATACTGGATGATATCTCAAAAGCCGATATCCTGTATATCGATGACTTTCTGAAATCAACTGACCCGAAAAAAGAAATAAATCATGCTTTTGAAATAATCAATACAAGAGATACCGCAGACAAAAGGACGATAATTTCAAGCGAACTGCTTATTGATGACATCAAAAAACTTGATGAAGCTTTAGCCGGAAGAATCGCTCATCATGCAAAAAACTTTAAGATTCAGATTAGTAAAAGCATTGACAGAAATTACAGGCTGAAACGTAAAAACATTCGTTGACGGGATAAATTTTGACAGCAAGGCGGAAGCTTCACGATACACGGAACTGAAACTTCTTGAAATGTCAGGAAAAATCAAAAATCTGAGATTACAGGTTCCTTTCATGCTCTTTGCAGGATGCAAGGGCGAGAGAAAATGTTCCTACATAGTCGATTTTGCATATGAAGAAAATGGGGAACTCGTCGTTGAGGATGTCAAAGGCTACAGAACACGGGAATATGTCGTAAAAAGAAAATGGTTTAAGGACAAGTATCCGGATATCATTTTCAGAGAAGTAAAAGCCAAAGATATATTATGAAATCGATTACAGAAAGGATTTTGAAGATGAAAGGTATGCTTAATCTTATTGCTGATTATATTGAGTTGGCAAAAAGCAGAATTGATTTTCTTGAAAAAGAAAACGAAAGGCTTAAAAAATTGCTTGAAGAAGCAGACACAGAAATGGCAATGAGAGAAATTGAAAGGCTGAAAAGAAAGGATAAGTAAAATGAAACCTGAACACAGCAAAATGGAATATGTAAGGCTGACTATGGAAGAATATCAGCTTTTAATTGACGAGAATAAGAAGCTGAAAGAGCTGCTGAAAAAAGCAACAGAACATATATACCGCATGGCGGATTTGGCAGGTTATTGCAATGATTGTGAATATCATGAAGATAATTCATGTGTTCCCGACGATATCGTAAGTTGCTATAAATGGAAATATGAGGATAGAGTAAAGGAGTTATTGAATGACTGATGAACAGAAAGACAAGGTTAATTTTTTGAATAAGGCATATCATCTTGATGGTAAAATAAAGGCACTTGAAAAGCTGAAAGATGACAATAAAACAATTTCAGCAATTTGTTATGAAAATACAGGTTTAAAAAATTACTGCAATGAAAATAATTCAGAAATAAAAATGGCAAGAATTTCTGATATGTCAATGAAGATTGATGAGGAACTGAAAAGGCTTGAAAGTCTTAAAAATGAAATATTTGATACAATTTGCACTCTTCATGATGATGAACTGGAAACAATTCTGATTTACAGATATCTGCATTTCATGACGCTTGAACAGATTGCTGATACAATGCATTACAATGAAAAAACTGTAAGCAGAAAATTACATAAAGCAATTGCAAAAATGTCCTGTAATGTCCTGTAATGTCCTGGACTGTCTTCTGGAATCTGTGGTATTATATATCATGAAAAAAGCAACGGAAGAAAACTGCTTTCCCTCATTGCCGTAAAAAAATTTATCAAAGGTGTACCGGCAATGAGGTTTCCTCTTCCGTAGTGTAATTTTAATAATCATCAAAAAGTCATCTGAAAAAGGTGGCTTTTTAATTTGCTTGAAAGCTTGTTTTGAGTAGATAATATTAAACAAAATTAATTCACTGAAGAAAACAAGATAGTAAAATTAAAGTTTTTTGCCAAGCTTTTTTTTCAAAAAAGCGGAGGGGTGAGGAGGAATTGGCTAATGATGAAAACTTAATTCCATTTACAAAACGAACCGAGAACGAAGCGAGAGAATTAGGCTCCAAAGGCGGTAAAAAATCGGGAGAAACAAGACGCAAAAAGCGTGACATGAAAGCTAAGATGAAAATGCTGCTTGAACTTCCATGCCAGGACTGCAATGACTACAATTCCGCATCCGAGATGGGAATTGATATTGATGAAATCGACAATGAAACAGTTATGCTTGTAGGTCTTTTTCAACAGGCTAAACAGGGTAATGTTCAGGCGGTCAAGGAAATCAGAAATATTATCGGAAAGGATAACTCATCAGCTGAGCTTGAACTAAAACGCAAGGAGTTAAAGCTTAAGGAACAGGCGGTTAAGAAATCCGAAAATAATAATAATGGTCAGCTTGATGAACTGATTAAGGGGCTGAAAGATGAATAATATCTATACTCAGAAACAGCTTGAATTAATGAGAATGTGGAAACATAACAAGCTGAAAAGAATAAATCTTCTTGAAGGCTCAGTATCATCGGGAAAGACCTGGATTTCTCTTGTTTTATGGGCGTTCTGGGTAGCCTCAATGCCGAAAGATAAACTTTATCTGATGAGTGGGAAATCCATAACAACGCTGAAAAGAAACTGTCTGATTCTCTTGCAGAATTTAGTCGGAACGGATAATTTCAGATTTTCAATATCTTCAAAAGAGGCTGAACTGTTCGGCAGAAAAGTAATGCTTGAGGGAGCAAATGACGCACGCTCTGAGAGTAAAATCCGAGGTATGACCCTGCAGGGAGCGTACTGCGATGAGCTGACATTGTTTCCCGAGGACTTTTTTTCTATGCTTTTATCCCGTCTTAGAGTTAAGGGAGCAAAATTAATTGCAACTACCAACCCCGATACACCGTATCATTGGCTGAAAACTCAGTACATTGACCGACAATCTGAGCTTGATATGATGTCAATGAAATTTCTTATTGATGATAATACAACACTTCCTGTTGATTATGTTGAGGCACTCAAAAAGGAATATACAGGGGTATTCTATGAACGCTTTATTCTTGGGCTTTGGAGAGTTGCAGAAGGTCTTGTATATCCCAAACAGGCAGAGGGCAGAAACATAGTAAAGACGGAAACAAGAAGTTATACAACATACTATGTAAGTATAGACTATGGAACGCTTAATCCCTGTTCTATGGGATTATGGGGCTACTGCAAAGGCATATGGTATCGCATTAAGGAATTTTATTACTCAGGGCGAGAGAGTAAAAAACAGATGACTGATGATGAATATTATCATGAACTTGAAAAGCTATGCGGAAATCTCAGAATAAAAGCTGTCATTGTTGACCCGTCCGCTGCTTCATTCATAACGCTGATAAAGCGTAAAGGCAAGTATAATGTAATACCTGCAAAAAATGACGTTGTGAGTGGTATTCGTTTTACATCTGAATGTCTGAACAGTGACAGGATAATGATAAATGATTGCTGTAAGTCGATTATTTCAGAATTCTCAGCATATTGCTGGAACGATAAATCAGCAGATGACCGACCTGTTAAGGAACACGACCACGCTCTTGATGATATGAGGTATTTTTGTTATGCAGTTCTTAATGAAAGTAAGGCAAAAATTATCGACAGGTTTAAATTTGGTATAGGATAGAGGTGATATTTATTTTTACAATTGACAGAAATGAAATAATGCCTTGTATTGCAAGTCAATATATTAAAATGCATAATCAGCGATGTAATGAAAGATACAAGAGGCTGAAAAGGTATTATGATGGAAAACACGATATTTTAAGCAGAAATAAGGAAAATTACCTGTCGAACAACAGAGTAGTATGCAATCATGCAAAATATATATCAGATACTCTTACAGCGTATATGACTGGGAATCCTGTA
>CAYRJG010000136.1:0-5818 GCA_964424525.1 uncultured Ruminococcus sp. | reverse complement strand
CATATCAAAATTGAGTATTATATTATATCACAAGCAAACGGATTTGTCAATAGGTCTTGCAAAAATATTTTCAAAAAGTCTCAAAACGCCCTCGTTCCGAAATGGAACGAGGGCTACTTTTACTGTATAAAGAATTTGAAGATACCTTTTGCCCAACCAAGCCAAGCCGGAACATTTGCATCAAGCCATTCAACCACCGTCGGTATATCTGCCGTAGTTAGATCCCCGATGTGATTGTAAATGTTTCCTTCTGCCACCGATTTGCCTATGGCAATCATACCGTAGGCGTGGTCGCCAACGGCGGCATATTTACCGATAGCAAGTGCGCCCGTCGAGAAACACCCGACAGAAAGTGCACCAAATGATATAAGTCCTACGCTAATCGCCCCTGCCGCAAATAAGCCGAGGGCGATAGAACCTACCGCAAGAAGTCCGAGAGACAGTATACCTGCGGCAATTAAGCCAAGTGACAAGAGTCCAATAGATATTACTCCAAGTGAAAGCATACCAAGGGATACGATTCCTCGTGACATAAGACCGATGGAAAATACTCCACGTGCCTTCAATCCTACTGCGAAAAATCCGTGAGCATTTTTGCCGATGTGATAAAGCGGCATACCGAAGATCATTTTCTCGCTCTTGCGTTCGTGAAATTGTTTTTTTAAGCTATCCCAAAAGCTTTCCTTTTTAGCATCCAATCCCTTTTTTTCGGTAACATCATCATTGAGAAGATAATCCATCGAGCATTCAAAGAGCTTTCCCATTTTGATAAGCTTATCAGTTTCGGGATATGCGATATCCGACTCCCATTTACTGATGGATTGACGGGAAACACCGAGGATGTCGGCAAGCTGCTCTTGTGTATAGTTGTATTCTTTTCTGAGCTTTGATAGCTTTTCGCCAAGTGTCATAAAATTTTCTCCTTATGTTTTCTAACGCTGCGTTGCCTTTATTGTAGCACACAAGGAGAAAACATACCACCAATTAGGCGTTTCTTTATGTAAACTTTGGGTTGCGTTTCCTTATTATATCATATTTTTATGGATATTTCAATTGTTTAGATGAAACGCCCTCGTTCCATTTCGGAGAGAGGGCGTTTGTGAAGCAAAAGTTATAATGTCAACATTTTTTCGAGTTCATCCGAAAGCGTGTCCTTTTGGATATGAACCTTTACTTCATTGGAGGATTCATTGGTTTTAAGGTGCATTACGAGGCTTGCGATTCCGCGCTTCTTGCGAAGAGGAGTGGTTACGTTCTCTACAGCAACGAGGTGCTTCGCCATAAATACCGTAATGTTTTTGTTAAAGCCACCGCTATATGCAGTTATCTTTCCGTCCTCTACAGCAATACCGTTGGTATGATAGGCGAGGACTGCACTTACGAGTTTTATTAAAATCACGATAGCTGCCAGCCCTACAATTACAAACGCAACTGCAGACATTACGGCAGCAGGCGCGTCCAATACCGCCATAACCGCAAGCGTTCCCGTCAAGGTAATGCCTGCTATGATACCGAATATCAGAAGAAACCAAGATACGAACGGGAAAAGGGATGCTGATTTCGTTTGCTTTTCGCTTGGAATATAGTCGGGCAAAACCTTGCTGAGTATCTCGTCGATCTCATCGTATTTGCAAAACGGGACGAGTACGCCAAGACTGGCATTCTTGTCATCATCACCGCTATTGACAGTATAACCGATCACCTCAAGCCTGATGGAAGCGAAGCCAAGAATCCTTTGAACAAGTCCTTGCGAGATTTTTACCGCCTTGATTCGAACGTAACTAAAGGTATTGGTATGCTTCTCCAAAAGTCCGTAGGATATCTGAATGTTGTTATCACGCTTTGTGATGCTGAAATCGTAATAACCAACGAAGGAATGAATGATACTTCCGATAAAGGAGAAGATTGAGGACAACAGCATTGCTCCAACCGTGATCAGAATAGCATAGAGGAAATACTGACCCCAAGTGCCGAGAAAGTCAAGCTGCAACATTCCCTTACAAAGACCGATGACGATAATAGCGAATACTGCAAACAAAGCCGTGAAGAATGCGGTGGAAGCAATATTGATGAGTGTATACAGCATTTTCTTGCCGGAGGTGAAGCGGTAGAGATTATCCTTGTCGGATAGAAGCACTTCTTCTGTTTTTGGCTCACCCGCATCGCTTCTGACACCGTTTTCTTTCAGCGAATTCAATTCATCGAGCAGTGCGTCTACGACCGTATTCTTTTCGATGATTGTAATTTCCGCTTGGTGAGAGGTATTGGCGGAGCCGCTGTCTACCGTTAAAACGGCGATCCCGAAGATCCTCTGAATAAGATTTTGTTTTTTATTGATGGCGTGTACCTTTTTGTAATCGAGTACCGAGCGTTTTCTGAAAAGCACGCCCCTATTGCATTTGATTTCATTATCGGTCAGCTCATATCCCGAGGTTCTGTAATATAGAATTCTGTAGGCAACGAAACACAAATAGATTACTATATAACCAACTACGAAAAACGGAATTGCCGCCGCTATATCCTCGGGCTTTGATTCCTCGTTAAAAAAGAAGTCTTGCAGAAAAACGAAGACCAAGACAACGCTGTAGAAGAAGTCCGTCAATAAACTTGAATAGATATATCCTTTGTCAAATCTCTTCATTTTTCAGTTCCTCGATCCTTGTTTCAAGGTTTTGCTCAAGATCGTCAATCAAACGGTCTGCCTCGGCGGTCGTAAGAGTCGAGATGTCAAAATTCGATCCTGCCGTTGAGATAGTAACGCCGCTCAGTTTAAGCATCATCATAATAGGACCTTGTGTTCTATGAAGGTCTTGAATCTGACAAACGGGGATAACCACTCTCTGCCTGAAGATCACGCCCTGCTTTACAACAATGCGTTTGTCATCATAACCCCAAGCGTACATTTTGTAGCGCAAAACAGGCATTATCAAAATAATGCAAAGAATTAAAACAACAGGTATTCCTAATGCCAACCAAGCGGCAAATGTTACATCGCTCGATACACCCGTTGCATATAAAATTACAGCTACACTTGCAATAAAACTTATCAGTGCAAGCGAACCAATAGCCGCTCGAATGTACCATAATTTCAGTACGCTTTTGTCTAATTTTTTCAGTTCCATATTTTCCTCCTAAATCACGGCAACCAAAAGAAAATATCAAGTGCCGTTAAAAAGCTATTTTCAAATTTCGGACTCATTATGCAGAGCTTTATAATGCTCCCAAGTATCATTAAAACGCTTATAATACAGATGATCAGACCGAGTATGCCATCCGGCTTCTGAAATACAAAGATTTCGAGGATGAACACAAGCAATCCGATAAGCAGTATTGCCCCATATAAGATCAATTTTTTGTTTCGATTCATTTTTACTTTACCTCATGAATGTACTCAATAAATTGGTTCTTACTGTTTTTTGAATACGGTTTTTATAATAGTTGAGAACTTCGGGGGCATACCGTAAAGAAGAACGCCTACACGGTAGATCTTTGCGGAAAGAATTCCGATGCCGATGGTAGAACCGATGAGAATTGCAATAGAAATGGCAATCTCATACCAAGCTACTGTACTCATACAAATTCTCGTAAACATCGCCATAGGTGAGGTGAACGGAATATAAGAGCATATAAGCATTGCGGTGTTATCCACGGAGCCACTGCTCATCGAGAACATAACTACCATAAATGCGATAATAAAGAGGAACGTGATCGGCATAACTGAGGTGTTGATATCTTCGAGCTTGGATGCTGTCGAGCCTATCGCACCAAACATAAAGGCGTAGATAAGGAAGCCAAGCACGAAGAACACGATCAGATAAATAAAGAGTTCAATCGGAATATCGAATATGGAAGCAATCAATGGATTTGAAAGAGCTTCTTTGTTTACGTTGTAAAGGAGTATTGCTGTACCAAATACGAGAACGAGCTGAGAGAAGCCTGCGATACAAGAAGCAAGCACCTTGCCGAACATCATACTTGTGGGCTTTGCGCTCGTTACGAGGACTTCCATCGCACGTGAACTCTTTTCGGTTGCAACGTTGGTGACAACCATTTGTCCATAAAGAAGAATGACCATATACAGAGCGTAAATCATTATGTAAGTGTAGAAGAAGTTCTGCATCTGATCCTTACCGAGTGTTTCGGTGCCGCTTTCAATTTGAACAGACATAATCTCTCCTGCCTGCTCGGGTGTAAGTCCATTCTGCACCATAGCGCCAACACGATATACCTCTTGCAGAACGGTGTTAGCGACCTCGGTATTCATATCGTACATCGAAAGGTTGTTTACGTAGTAGGTATAGGAGGATGCGCTGTTCATTACAAAGGCGCACTCCACATTGCCCGATATAATATCATTCTTCAGTTCGTCAATGCTGCCTTCTGCGACCTTTACGTTATAATCGACGAAAGCGTTTCCGAAGTATTCTTTGACGATGGCAGAGAGGTTTTCATCCTCGGCATAAACAAGCATCGTAGGAAGGTCGGTTGGCGTTACATCACTTTCATCCGATTCGAAAGCGGCTATGATGTTGGGAATGAACATTACTATGGCGATGGCTACAACGAGAAATATAGTGATTCCAACAAAGACTTTATTTCTCATATAACCTTTGAGTTCAAATTTAAGTATTTTACCAAACTGTTTCATTGTTCTGCCTCCTTACACCTGTGCGCCTGCGTATTCTACAAAAATATCGTTAAGAGAAGGCTCAAACACCTTTACCTCGTCAATATCGTAGTTTTCTACAAGTCGTTTCATCATAGTCTGCTTTTCGCCGGGGGTTCCAAGCTGAACAAGCAGAGTTCCGTCCTCGCGCTCGGTGCAAATATCTCCGAGGTCTGCCATTATCTTTTCGGGGGCTTGGGTGCTTACTACGATCTTATCACGAGGATAGGTTCTCTTGATTTCGTGAAGATCTCCGCTTATAGCCACCTTGCCTGCGTTGATAATTGCGATGCTGTCGCAAAATTCCTCTATGTAGCTCATCTGATGGCTTGAAAACAGAACGATTTTTCCCTTGGCAATCTGTTCCTTTACCACGTCCTTGAGAAGCATTGCGTTCACGGGATCAAGTCCTGAGAAGGGCTCGTCGAGGATAACGATATCGGGATCGTGTGCAAGTGCTGTAATGAGCTGAATTTTCTGCTGATTTCCTTTTGACAAGGTATCAAGGCGCTTATTACGGTATTCGGACATACCGAGCCTGCCGAGCCAATAGTCAACGGCTTTCACAGCATCCTTTGCGCTCATACCTTTCAGCTCCGCAAAATACACAAGCTGATCTATGATGAGCTTCTTCGGATAGAGTCCTCTTTCTTCGGGGAGGTAGCCGATGCCGATTTTATCGTAATCAATAGGATTTCCGTCAATCAGCACTTCGCCGCCATTCGCCGGGAATACATTCATCAATATACGAATAGATGTTGTTTTACCTGCGCCGTTTCTGCCAAGCAGACCGAACGCTTTTCCACCCTCTGCCACAAAAGATACACCCTTGAGGACTTCTTTCTCGCCAAAGGATTTGTCAATGTTTCTGAGTTCAAGTATCATTCTGTTTTTTCCTCCTCAAACCTTACGTTGATAGCGCCTATTCCACCGCTAATGTCAACTTTGTTTGTTCCATTTCCACTACTGCCGAAATCGGATACATCCTTTCCGTCAACAGTAATACTTCCAAGACCTTTTTCAAGGTCTAATTTATAGTCATCCTTATTTCCAATCAAGGTAATATTGGATTCACCGACGCCCATATCTAACTTGCATTCGCCGCTGAATGCCGAGGTAAGATTAAGTTCTCCTACACCCATATCCATATCA
>CAYRJG010000135.1:0-5878 GCA_964424525.1 uncultured Ruminococcus sp. | reverse complement strand
TGAAGGGCTTGTGGCGCTTGGTGTCATGACCGCCGAGCAGTTCGAGAGCCTGAAGGCACAGACCCTGAAGATCACCAAGATCGTTGCCGACGACCTTAAGACCATCGGGCTTGATCTGTGGGACATCAAGTTTGAGTTTGGCTACAACAACGGCGAGGTCGTTCTCATTGACGAGATCGCCTCCGGCAATATGCGCGTATACCAAGGCGACAAGATCGTTGACCCCGTTGAGCTGACCAAGCTGATCCTCAATCGCTAAAAAGATTTGAGCGCCTGACGGCGATTGCCGTCAGGCGCTCTTTTTCACATCCGCACTTCACATCCGCACCCCTTGACATATATTGACAATGGGAGGACGATGTGCTACAATGATACCATTACAACAAAAAGGGCACATATATGAAAAAAACATTGATCAGCGTATCACTGCTGCTTGCCGTTTTGCTGCTTTGCGCATGCAGTGCAGAAGCAAAGCCCGACGGCAGCTTTAAAATGACAGCCACCGTCACGGCGCTTGGCGAAAAGCTTGAGGTTGAGGTCATCGAGGCCGAGTATGCCGAGGGCAAATATCTGGTGATCACCTCAAACGAATCCGAATTTTACGACGCCGACGGCAAGGAAATCTCACTCTCCGATCTTACAGTCGGAGATAAGATCGAGATCCGATACGGCGGACAGGTCATGATGAGCCTGCCGCCCCAGATCCTTGCGGCAAGGATCACAATTTTATAAGTAATGTCCCACGGCGCTTGTGTCGCCGTGGGGCATTCTTTTATTTCAAACACACGTGCTTGATTTTTGCGGGAATAAACATAAACAAGACCGCGCTGATGCCAAGCAAATACTGGTGAAACATATATGGCATCATTTCAAGCGCGCCACGCTCGTCATGACCGTGGCGGTAATCAGCTGCGCGCCGTAGGGCAAAAGTCCCTGTGCCACACTGCCGAAGATATCGAGCAGCGAGGCGGTCTTGGTATTGGTAATGCCGTATTCCTCACTGATATTTTTGGCAATGGGCGCCGCCATCACGATCGCAACGGTGTTATTAGCGGTGGCAATGTCCATAGCCGATACCAGCACGGAAATGCCAAGCTGACCGCCCACGCGCCCACGAAATACACGCTTGATGCCGTAAAACAGTGCATCAAAGCCGCCGAGCAGCACAAGAAATACGTTCACACCGGCCACGCCGCCGACCAACACCAGCACGTAGGGTATCAGCAGCCACAGATCGATCTTGCCGGGGATGTAGGCACTCACCTCACCGCCCGCAAAAGCAAGCACAATGAGGATCACGATGGTAAGGATCGCCGCAGGCAACGCGATCAAAAAATTCTCCTTAAACTTGTCGCGCATGTTACACCCTTGCGTGCTGGTAGCGGCAATGGTGGTATCGGAAATAAAGGAAAGGTTGTCCCCAAACATTGCGCCACCCACCACCGAGGAAACAAACAGCACAGGAGAAATGCCCGTAGCGATTGCCACTGCGGTACCGATGGGTGCGATCACGGCAATGGTACCGCAGGAGGTGCCCATGGCCGTGGATACCAAGCAGGAAACCACAAAGATCACCACCACCGAATAGCGTGCGGGAATGAAGCTGAGCATCAGATCCGCCACCGCCTGCGCGCCTTCTTGGCCGAGAATGCCCGCAAAAATACCCGCGCACAAAAAGATCAGGATCATGGTTACAATGTTCTTGTCCGCCACGCCCTCTGCCATCACGGCAAGCTTTTTGTCAAAATTGAGCGCCTCATTTTGCAAACACGCTACAAAAATAGCGGCAAGAAATGCCACCACAACGCTCATCAGATAAAAATCCTTAAAAATAATGCTCACACCAATATAAAGCAACAAAAAGACCGCGATGGGCAAAAACGCCACACATTGCCCTTTTCAGGTGCAGCCGTCATGCTTATCCTATTTTCATCCATACTGTCACTCTCCTTGATTTCATTACGGTACCGTGCCATCCCTTTTATGATACAAAAAATCACCGCGCGTGTCAATCTCGCACAACGCTCGATCGGGCTATTACCGATACTCCGATGCCACACCCGGCACCGTCAAACGGGGATAGTGAAAAGCAAGCTGTATACCGGCAATCATAACCGCCACCTCAAGCGGCGGTTTTCCCGCACGAAGGCTGCAGCCAAACCAAAAGCCGCCCAATGGGGCGGCTTTTGGTTTGGCTTGTTATATTAAATTATCGTAAATGGCACGTGAAATGCCCTTTATCAGTTCAAGCGCATTGTCATTGGAGCCCTCCGTCATAGCTACCATTATTGCGCTGCGCCCGTTCGGAAGCATCATAACCGCCGTATCATGCGACACCTTGCCGATCAAGGTGCCGCCCTTTTGCGCCATCAGAACGCGCCCCTCGGGAATTGCGGTAATGGGTGCGCGTGCACTCTCGGGTCGCCAAACACGGGGCAAGGATTTGTCAAACTTCCCCAGCTGCTGGCACGCCATCATACTGAGCATTTTTGCAGAAACGCTCGCGCTTACTAAGGTCTTATGATACATTTTCGTCAGCATATCTCCAAGATCTTGTGGCGAGGTCGTATTGGTGGCAGCAGTGCCGCACGCGCAATCAGGCGTGGAAACAAACAGCTTTTTGTAAAGATGCGTATCCATCCAGCCATTCTCGGCAAAAAATGCATTTGCGCGGTCAATGCCAACCATATCGATCACGCGGTTGGTCGCAGTATTGTCACTTACGATCATCATAAGTATCGCATAGTCGTAAGCGCTCAAACGAATATCGGGTGAGAGGAACTTTATCACACCCGAGCCGCGTACCGCACCCTCCTCGCCAAGCGGAAGCAGCGCGTCGAGATCAATACGCCCCTCCTCTGCATCCTTGAGCAGCAGCGCCAGCAGCGGTATCTTAATGGTGCTTGCCGCCGAAAAACACCGTGCGGCGTTATGCGTGAAAACCTCGTTTGCAAACGGAACGGCAACGTAAATACCGCATCTTCCGTCAAATTGAGAGCAAAGAGCCATTATTTTTTCTTTTGGTATGTAGGACATTTTTCTACCTCGTGCCATTGCCAAAATGCAGCAGATCAAGATACACAAAAGTCATTCGTAATTTTTTGCACGTTAAGCTGCCGTTGCTTTATATTTTACCACTATTCGACAAAAAAAATCAACACATCCTTATTACTCACCGCGCCGCGCACGCGCACGAAGCTCCCTTGCCGTAAGACCAACCTGGGCGCGCAAAAGGCGCGTCAGGCGGGCAGGCGTGGAAAGCCCTACCTGTTCCGCCACGCGGGCAAGCGGCAGATCGGTCGTGCGCAGCAGACGGAGCGCCTCATCGGCGCGCATTTTACGAATATATTCGCCCATCCCCATACCAAAGCTTTGCATGCAAAGCTGATAAAGCGACGTGCGTGAGAGGCCAAGCGCCGCCCCGACCGATTGCGCCGTCAGCGTCGCAGAGGAAAGATTTTCAAAGGCATACCGCTCGATCTCATAGGTTACGCTTCCCTTCGGCTTCCGCATCCATTCGTGCACGCGCACGTAGGCTGCCGACATCGCAAGAATATGCGCAACCGCACGCAGGTGACGGTCATCGGTTTCCTGCATAGCATCAAGATACGCGCTAAGAGCCTCCCGATCCACATCCTCGCCAAGCGCCCCGATCTGCC
The DNA here is from genome assembly GCA_964424525.1 of uncultured Ruminococcus sp. Classification (GTDB taxonomy): domain Bacteria; phylum Bacillota; class Clostridia; order Oscillospirales; family CAG-272; genus UBA1740. The sequence goes on along the minus strand of CAYRJG010000135.1, from coordinate 2,219 downwards.
GCCGCACGTGCTCGCGCCCATCCTTCGGCAAAAGCTGCCCCAGCATCAGATATCCGATGGTGCGGCCGTTTTCAATCACAGGGGCAACCGCTTCAACAAGGCCCATGTGGCAGCGGTAAATATAAATGTCGCGCGACAGCTCACTTTGCGTGAAGCCCTCGGCATCGCATTGCAGACATTTCGCGGTCAAGCCCTCGGAACGGCGGATCTCGCGGCAAAACGCACAGTGATCGTTCGGATACTCATAGATCAAGTGTCTGTTTTCATCGTAGATTACGGTTTTGATACCCGTGATCAGCTCAATATCATCGCAGATCGCGACAAGGCTTGCATTCACCTCCATCAATATCCCCCTCTTGTGCATCATCTGAATAAATTGTAGCACGGTTGCAGGCGTTTTTCAAGAAAAAAGTGCAAAATGTTATTTTTTATGAACAAAACGGACTTTTTTCAGTTGCTCACACGCGTTATAATGAAGAAAAAAGGAAAAGGAGAGTACTATGCTGAATCGACTTTTTAAAGAGGGCGAGGGCATCCTTCGCTTGGCACCCACGTGGGTGCCCCGTTCGTTTTGTATTCCCGGTCGACGGATCAAGCTTCACCCCGATGACTATTACGTTTTGGGACTGGAGAGAGGTGGCATCGACGAGCGCTGGTTCTCCTCCACCACACACGCCGATAACGGCCCCAACACCCCCACGGATGAGGGGCTCAGCTACGTGGTTTCCGCCGATGGCAAGGAGCGCATGCTGCTAAAGGACATGGTTGCAGCCATGCAGGGCGAGCTGATCGGTGACGACCTGTGGAACAAATACGAACGCTGGCCGATGTTTTCCAAGTTCTTTGACAACAAGGGGCCTCTGCCGCATCACATCCATCACCGCGATGAGCACGCACAACGTGTTGGCGAAAGCGGCAAGCCCGAAATGTATTTCTTCCCCGCACAATGCAACAATCACGGCGGCACCTTCCCCTTCACCTTCTTCGGCCTCACGCCGGGCACCACACGCGAGGAGGTAAGAGAGTGTCTTGAAGGGTTCCCGCGCGGTGACAACAAGCTGCTTGACCTCTCGCAGGCATACAAGATCACCCTTGACACGGGCTGGGATGTTCCTCCCGGCGTGCTGCACGCGCCTGCCAGCCTTTGCACCTATGAGCCGCAATTTGCAAGCGACGTTTACGCCATGTATCAGTCGGTCCTCTACGGCGGCGAGTGCGTCAGCGAGGATCTGCTTTGGAAGAATTGCCCCAAGGAGGAATTGGGTAATATCGATTATCTGATGGACGTGATCGACTGGGAGGCAAACACCGATCCCGACTTCAAGAAAAATCGCTTCATGAAGCCGCTTGTGATCCGCACGGACGACGCACACACCGAAGAATGGATCTGCTATCGCTGCAAGACCGTAAGCGCTAAGCGACTAACTGTCAATCCCGGCCAAACGGTTACCGTGTACGATGAAGCAGCCTACGGCATGATCCTGATAGAGGGGCGCGGAAAAATGGGCGTTTGGGACATTGAAACCCCCACGCTGATCCGCTACGGTGAATTGACACACGACGAATTCTTCGTTTCTCACGCAGCCGCCAAGGGCGGTGTAAAAATCACAAACACCTCCGCCACCGAGCCGCTTGTCATGCTGAAGCATTTCTCGGAAAATCCCGAGCTTGACCGCTTGTGGGAAACGGGCAAGCAGGCGTAAGCGCACACCTGCCGCTCATAGCCGGCACTTCAGATGGCAGCTTGCGTACGCTAAAATTCAATAAAAAAGGACAGAGAATTTTAATTCTCAGTCCTTTTTTGCCGCCCTGCGACTACTTATAAATCCGCGACCAATCGAGCAGTGAGATGGGGAGCTTGGCGATCTTACAAAGCAAGTGGCGGCTATAAGCCGACAAGACATGCTCCGACTATGCGCTATGCGCATAGCAACTCACACCATGCTCGCGCCACAAGCGCGTGCGTGGTGTGAGTTTCCGTACGGGAATTTGCGCCGCCTTGCGAGGCTTCCGACACGGAAGCGGCGGCGCAATGTTGCGACCCCATGTGCGTGGGCAAAGCAAATAACCGTTACTGCATTGCGTAGCCAACCCACGCACCGGGTTCGATTACGGCCCATATGGGCCGTCAAAAAAGAAGAACACCCCCGATTGGGGGTGTTCTTCAGATCACTGACAAAGGGTTCAGGACGAAAGTTCTGAGCCTTTTGTCGTATTTA
>CAYRJG010000134.1:0-6042 GCA_964424525.1 uncultured Ruminococcus sp. | reverse complement strand
AATTTAAATAAATACATACTGGGGATTGACACTAGTAATTATACTACATCTGCCGCCTTGCTCACACTTGATGGCAAATTGGCGGCTAATATAAAATATCCGCTGAAAGTAAAAGATGGTGAACGCGGATTGCGTCAATCGGATGCAGTCTTTTCGCATATTAAAAACATGCCATGCATAATGCGCGACATAAAGGATATTCTTTCGGGTGAAACCCCGCTTGCGGTTGGAGTTAGTGAGCGACCAAGAAATATCGATGGGTCGTATATGCCTTGTTTTTTATCCGGTGTTGCGGTTGCCGAGGGAATCGCAGCATCTTCTAATATTGACTTATATAAATTTTCTCATCAGTGCGGTCATATTATGGCTGCGCTTTATTCTTCCCATCGAGAAGATTTGTTAGAGCAGGAATTTTGCGCCTTTCATGTATCCGGAGGAACAACCGAGATGCTTAAGGTCAAAAAAAACAATATCGGCTTTTCTTCTGAATTAATTGGTGGAAGCGTTGACTTAAATGCGGGGCAAGTAATAGATCGTATTGGAGTTCACATGGGTATGTCTTTTCCTGCCGGAGTCGAAATGGAGAAATCCGCGTTATCATATGTCGGTAAAGTCTATAAAAGAAAGCCTTCTGTTTCGGGACTAAAATTCAATCTGTCCGGTCTTGAAAATATGGCTGTGGATTTATATAGAAAAACCGGAGATAAATCAGCAGTTTCTGCATTTGTGTTAAATTTCATTGCCGATTCAATTTCCGAACTTGTCAAAAATTATGAGGAAGAAAACGGCAAAACACCGTTTCTTTTTGCAGGCGGCGTTATGTGCAATTCTATTATTAAAAACAAAATTAAAAGTATATGCGATGCCTCTTTTGCAGAGCCTGCGCTTTCAGCCGATAACGCAGTAGGAATTGCCGCACTTGCGTTGCTCGCATACAAAACGGAGCATAAGCTATGATTGATATTTCGGCACTAAGAGAACGCAATACAAAAGATGCGTATACTGTTACCGAATTAAATAATTTTATTAAGAATCTTTTGGAATCCGATAGAACTCTATCAGCTGTTTCTGTTTCGGGAGAGATCTCAAATCTTACAGATCACCGTAGCGGTCACATTTATTTTTCTCTAAAAGATTCCGATTCACAGATAAAAGCAGTAATGTTCCGATCTCAAAGATCGCGCCTTAAGTTTATTCTCGAAAACGGAATGAAGGTAAACGTTCGCGGCTCGGTATCGATGTATTCACAAGGTGGATCTGTTCAACTGTATGTAAATTCAATTGAGCCGGATGGCTTAGGCTCTTTATATAAAGCCTATGAACAGTTAAAGCAAAAATTGTACGAAGAGGGGCTTTTTGATACAGAACACAAAAAGCCTTTGCCGCAGTATCCTGAAAAAATCGGTGTAATAACTTCTCCTAGCGGTGCAGCGGTAAGAGATATAATTAACGTTGCGGGGCGCAGGTATCCTCTTGCATCTATTTATGTTTATCCGGCTCTTGTTCAAGGTGTGGGCGCGGAGGAGGATTTGATTAAAGCTCTCGACTATTTTGATACCTCAGGGCTTGTTGATGTGATCATAATCGGGCGCGGCGGAGGATCAATTGAGGATCTGTGGGCGTTTAATAGCGAAAAGTTGGCTAGGCGAATTTATAAATGCAACGTTCCTGTTATATCAGCAGTCGGTCACGAAACCGATTTTACTATTTGCGATTTCGTGGCAGATTTACGAGCACCGACACCATCCGCAGCTGCGGAAATCGCTGTTCCGGATATGAAGGATATGTCGATATATCTTGATGATGCATATATAAGAATAGAAAATTCGCTTATCAGAATGATAGAGAGAAAACGCGAACGCCTTGATATGATTTGCGATAACATACTCTTTCGGGATGAAAAAGTTTTGTTTGAAAAATACTCATCGGATGTATCTGATATAAAACAAAAAATTAATTTTGAAATACAAAAATTTGTTTCACAAAAGTCAAACGATTTAAAAATTATAGCTGCAAAAGCAAACACTTTAAGTCCGCTTTCCGTGCTTTCAAGAGGATTTTCGGTAACCGAGTCCGGCGGCAAGATTATAAAAAGCACAACCGATGTCAAGAAAGGCGATGACCTGAAAATAGTTTTACTTGATGGTGAACTTAATGCCAAGGTATCATCTGTAATGCCTACGAAAAAAAGAAAGGAACCATGATGAAAAAGAACCCTTCATTCGAAGATGCGATGCAAGAACTCGAAAGCTCGGTATCAAAGCTTGAGAGTGGCTCACTTTCTCTAGACGATTCTTTAAAGGAATTTGAAAATGCTGTTAAGCTTATAAAGCTGTGTAACGATAAAATTTCCGCTGCCGAGCAAAAGGTTAAGCTGTTAATAGAAAATAGCGACGGTTCAGTTACAGATACTGCGTTTCCCGAAAATAACGATGCGACTTGACCTTTTTCTTTATAAAAACGGTTTTGCAGATAGTAGAACGGAAGCAAAGGGGATAATTGAATCCGGGTTCGTTTATATCGCAGATAAATGTGTAAAAAAACCTGCATACGACATTCCGGAAGATTCCTCTGATGTCAGAGTTTTAGGATATGAAAAGAAATACGTTAGCCGCGGCGGTTACAAGCTCGAATGTGCAATTTCTGCATTTGACTTTGAAATTAAAGGCAAACTTGCAATTGATATCGGTGCATCAAGCGGAGGTTTTACAGATTGCCTTTTGCAAAACGGTGCAACGCATGTTATAGCATTGGATTCGGGAACAAATCAACTCGTGCCAAAATTACGCGATGATTCTCGTGTTACTGTTATCGAAAATTATAATGCGCGAGTTCTTGTGCCGGAAGATCTTCCGTATATTCCGGATCTTGCTGTAATGGATGTTTCCTTCATTTCTGCCACGTATATAATTCCCGCAATATTCAAAACCATAAAATCCGGCAGCGATTTCATATGTTTAATTAAACCACAATTCGAGGTTGGTAAATCCAATCTCGGAAAGGGTGGAATTGTAAAAAACGAAAAGGCTAGAATTGATGCTGTAGAAAAGGTTGTTTCTTTTGCGGAGAGCGTCGGATTTCAAACCCAAAAAACAATTATATCAGATATTCTTGGCGGTGATGGAAATATTGAATATCTTGCCCATTTTCGAAAGAATAGGTAAGTATAGAACGAAAGGAGCAATATGAATAACATCTATTTGATTCCAAATACAACCAAAGACGTTGATCTTTCTGTAACATCAAAAACATCAAAGTTGTTATATGAAACCGGATTCAAGGTCTACATAGATAAAAAATATAATACCGATCTTTGTAAAACCGCCATAGCGGTTTCAACACTTCCTGACAATGTGGATTTAATAATTGTTATAGGCGGTGACGGCTCTGTGTTGGATGCCTCTGTTTATGCTATAGAGCAAAAAATTCCGATACTGGGAATAAATTTAGGCAACCTTGGATACCTTGCAGAGGTTGAGCCAAGCGACCTTGAAATTTTGAAAAATCTCAAAAGCGGTGACTTCAAAATTGAAAACAAAATGCTTCTCACTGTATCTAAGGAATGTGAGAACGAATCCTTTGTTTCAACTAGGCTTGCTGTAAACGATGTAATTCTCTCTCATGATACATTTCTTGGAATTTCAGAGTTTACTTTAACTAATTGTTACAACGAAAGCATAAAATATAGGGCGGACGGACTGATTCTTTCAACTCCTGTAGGTTCTACCGCATATTCCTTATCAGCAGGAGGTCCTGTAATTTCACACGATATAGACTCAATACTGGTAACTCCTATTTGCCCGCACTCATTTTTCAACCGTTCTATAATCTTTAAAGATTCCGAAAAACTCTGTCTTTGCAATACCGGAAAATCCGAATTAAAAATCAGCATTGACGGCAGAGCGTTCGCTGAGCTTAAACACGGTGAAAAATGTTATGTTTCGCGCGCAGAAGAAAAATTAAAAATGCTGACGTTCAGTGAAAATAATATGTTCTCGACACTTTTTGGTAAAATGAAAAGATTTGAAAATATATAAATTTTTGAGGTATAAATAAAATGATAAAAAACACCAGACAGCAAAAGATTCTTGAAATAATTGAAACTTATGACATTGATACACAGGATGCTATGATTGAAAAGCTTCGCGAAGCCGGTATTTCTGCAACTCAAACGACTATATCTCGCGATATAAGAGAGTTAAAGCTCGTTAAAGGTATGTCTACTAAAGGAATTTATAAATATATTCTCCCCGAGGCAAAAAAAGAAACTAATATCCCTGTATTAAATTCAGCTCTTACCGAATCTGTATTAAAAATTGAGGCTGCCGAAAATATTGTTGTTGTAAAAACATTTCCGGGTATGGCAAATGCTCTTGCAGTGTGTGTCGATTCTCTTGAAAAGCCACATATAGTGGGAAGCGTTGCAGGTGATGATACAATTCTTCTTGTTGTGAGAAGTGCCGAGGTTGCTCGCGAGGTAACAAAGGAGTTAAAAGAAACATTTAAAGTTTAAATTACAAGGAGTTTAAAATGCTTCTTTCTTTACATATTGAGAATATTGCAGTAATAAAAACTCTTGATTTGGATTTTTCTGATGGTTTTACAGTTTTCACAGGTGAAACCGGTGCCGGAAAATCAATAATCATAGACAGTATTAATCTTTTGCTGGGAGCAAAAAGCGATCGCGAACTTGTGAGGTGCGGCACGCAATTTGCCATGGTGAGCGGATTTTTTACTAATTTAAATACAACTGCAATCTCTATGCTTTCCGATTCGGGTGTATATACCGACGATGATGGCAATATATTAATTCAAAGAACAATTTATGCCGACGGCAAATCACAAATTAAAATCAACGGGCGTACTGTTACTTTGTCTATTCTCCGTAGTATAACGCCGGCATTAGTTGCAATCCATGGACAGAATGATACCGCATCGATTTCAAACGCGGAAAAGCAGCTCGAAATTATAGATGTTTACGCAGATAATAAAGAATTGCTTGAAGAGTATTCAGCTGCATACGAGAAGCTCCAAGATGTAAAACAGCGTATTTCGGATATACAAAAAAAGGAAAGTGAACGAGAAAGACTTACCGAAATACTGGAATATCAAATAAAAGATATTGATTCGCATTCTTTGTATGATGGTGAAGAAGAGGATTTAATAGATAAAAAGTTAAAAATTAAAAATAGCGAGAAAATAAGCAAAAATGCAGGCTTTGTATTTAAAGCATTAAAAGGAAGCGAAAAGGGAAGCATTAGTTTTTTGCTTGATAAAAGTATTTCATCGCTTGAGCAAATATCCGATGTTGTTCCTGCGTTTTCGGAATATGCAGAAATTCTGCGTGATCAATTATACAGAATCGACGATATTGCAGAAGAAGTATACGCTGTTATTTCCGATATGGAGGACGATCCGACAGAAGCATTGAATAAAATTGAATCTCGGCTGGATAAAATTTCAAAGCTAAAGAGAAAATACGGATTAACAATAGCCGATATTCTTGCTTTTCGAAACAAAATCGCCGAAGAGCTCGAAATGATGTCAAATGCTGATGAGAAAATCAAGGAATTAATCAAAGAAGAAAAAACATTATACAAAAACGCTTCTGTAATTGCCGATATGCTTCACCAAAGACGTATCAATGCGGCTGAAAAAATCGAAAAAAACGTTAAAGATACTCTTGAATTTCTTGATATGCCAAAGGTCGTTTTTTTTGCTTCCATCAAAGAAGAATTCAAAAACGGTGAAAAGATTCTTTATAAAAACGGATCCGACAAACTGGAATTTTATATAAGTGCAAACAGAGGCGCTGATGCGCAACCTCTTGCAAAAATAGCTTCCGGCGGAGAACTCGCAAGAATTATGCTTGCACTAAAGACATCAATTTCGGATAAAGACGGCATATCAACGGTTGTGTTTGATGAGATCGATACAGGCGTATCCGGAAAAACCGCAAGAAAAATCGGTATTAAATTGCTAAATATTTCAAAGGATACTCAAGTTTTATGTGTAACGCACAGTGCTCAAATTGCATCTTTG
>CAYRJG010000133.1:0-6053 GCA_964424525.1 uncultured Ruminococcus sp. | reverse complement strand
GCATATTTAAATACCTGACATAGAGAAGCACCGGTGTGATACATCATATTGCGGCAAGGACCGTCAAGAATCATCTTGCTTCCTGCAATTTCGCCTGCAAAGTCAAAGTTGATGTCATCTGCACCTTCGTAAAGATCACCGTCCGGAATTGGACCGTGCTCAACAAAAGCGTCGGCAATAAGAATTATCTTATCATCACCCTTGATTTTCTTGATAAGTCTTAACATATAAGGTGCGACGTGAATTCCGATTTTATCGCAAATGAGCTCTGTGTAGATCGAGTCGTTGTAAAGAGCTGTTTCATCTACACAAGCGGTTCGACATTCGGGATATTTGTAAAGTGTTCCGGTTGCGTTTGTATGGTGAGTAGCAAGCTTAAGTCCCTTTGGCATAAGCCTTTCGATTTGCCAAGGTTCAGCCTCGCTGTGTGCAACTGAAAATACCGCATTTGGATTCTTCTCTAAAACATAATCAACGAATTCGTCAATGTTTTCGCGTTCGGGAGCAAGGCACCATACCTTGGCTATGTCATAAGCAGAATCAACTACCTTTTGGAATTTTGATTTGCTAACAACATCTTTCCAAGGGTTACTTTCGCGGTTGCAACCGAAATTAGGATTAAGATAGGGTGATTCCATATAAAGACCGATGATATTATTTGCATGTCCCGAATTCATAGCATCGCGCACCGTTTTTACAGCTTCAACAAGCTGATCCGCATTCATATTGAAATAGAGGGCCGGTAACACACTTGTAACGCCATGATCAAGAAGTGTTTTTGCCGCTTTAATAGGATCTTCTGTAAAGAATGTTTCACCGTCGGCATGCGTATGTATATCTATCAAGCCGGGACCTGTGTAGGCACCGTCTGCATCAATGATTTGCATACCGTCAGTACATATCTTTTTGCCAAAATCTAAAATCTTACCGTCTTCAATCACAATTGTTCCGTTTTTGATCATATATTCAGGCAGAATGATGGTTGTGTTGATGATTGCAGTTTTCATTTTTCCTCCGTTAATTTTTTCGGCATGACTTTTTGTATTGAGTAGGAGTCATTCCGGTGTGTTTTTTAAATAATGTAGAGAAATAGTGAGAATTTGAAAACATGAGCATTTCGGAAATTTCAAAAAAATTATATCGAGATTCTCTAATTAATCTTTTTGCTTCGTTTATCTTCATCATATTAAAATAATCAATAATTGAATAACCGCAAGCTTTAACAAAATATTTTGAAATATAGGTCTTTCCGAATGATAGCTCTTTGGATAATTCTTCCATAGTGAATTTACCGTAAAGACGCTCTTCCATAAATGCTATAACCTTAAGAGCAAATTCGTCTTTAATAATTTCCTTTGGAAAGAACATTTTGGGAGTATTAAGAAAATAATTGTTGTTTCTGATAATTTCTATGAGCATAAGCTCAAGTCTTATTAAAATCGTTTGATCTCCTGCCCAAAGTGTGCTATCCTTTTTATAAGCTAGTCCCTGCATTCTGGGATTGTTGAACGGTAGCTCAAATGTGGCAGATGCTTCATGAATAATAGCTGCAATATGTTGCTTCGTGAGCATTGATGCATCGAGCTTGCGATTTTCAAAGTAACACATCGCTTGCGAATTTGAAGAAAAAACAATTATAAAAACATTTGGAGCAATTCCTTTGACTGTTTCGAGCATATGCATTTCATTGGGTTTGTGAAAATACATTTGACCTTGTTTTAGTCTGAATGTTTCTCCTTCGGCAACAATATTACATTCGCCTCTATCTACATAAACAAGCTCCCATGGCTCGTGAGATTCAGGCGTGTCAACAAATTTGTCATCAAATTCAAAATAGTGAATCGAGGTTATTGACTCAATTTCAATTGATTTTTTAATTGTAAATTTAGGGCAATCGTATAACATATTTTCCTCTTATGACGATATAAATTATACGTCTAAGTACATTATATATTTTTTAAGGGTCGGATGAGTATAAAATAAAACGCGTTTTGTATAAAAAAGCAAAAATGCGATATGAATTTATGCTTCAAAAACCTTTACTCCTAATTTTTTTAGTCTATCAAGTTCTTCGCGGTTTTCGGTTGCCGTTGTAATAAGAATATCCATTTTTGAAACATCGGTAACGCGAGCAAAAACATTTTTGCCAAGCTTTGAAGAGTCCGCAGTAATAATTACCTCACCGGAGCACTCAATCATTTTCTTTGCGAGGGATGCTTCGTTAGAGTAATAGAGAGTCAATCCCGAAGAAGAACATATTCCATCGACCGATAAAATACACTTTGTCGCGTGATAATTTTCAAGCTGTCTAATAGCATCCTCACCGTAAGTGAATTGATATTTAGAATCTAACTCGCCGCCAAGCAATATTACATTAAAGGATGTATAAAGTGCTGCTTCGGTTGCATTTTGAACCGAATTTGTAACAATGCTGATGTTTTTCTTATCTCGTATAGCACGAAGAACGTAGGTTAAGGTCGTTCCTGCATTCATCATAATCGTGTCATTATCTTCGATAAAGGATGCGGCATATTCCGCGAGCTTTTTCTTTGCTTGAGCATTTGTTTTGAATCTTTCATTTAGATCCATATTAACGTAAAGCTTATTGAGTCCAACAGCACCACCGTGAACACGTGAAAGATGGCCCTCTGCCTCCAGAACTTCGAGATCCTTTCGTATTGAAACCTCGGAAATATTATATCTTTCACTGAGTTCGGAAACGCGAATCTTTCCGTTCTCTCGAACTAAATCGATTATTTCATTACGTCTTTCGTCGGTTGAAAGCATTATTAGATACCTCTGGTTGGAAATTTTTATTTAATTATAACATACATTTCAAAAAAAGGCAAGTGTAAGTGAAACAAAACTTTATCGCTTTCGAATATAAGGTTTTTGTGTTTCACTTTTTCTATGTGAGTTTTGCTTTAAAAATATATAAGTATGTACACTATAATTTCTGCTCTTGACAAATTATAAGAAATATGTTAGTATAAAGACAATCAAAACAAATGCAAATCGAAATCTAATCGAAACGTCAAATTTGCATCATAAAAGGGAGGAAAGATGTCGTCTAATAAAAAATTTCTTGGTATTGATATTGGAACCACATCACTTAAGGCTGCCGTTTTTGATGAGCAGGGAAAAAGACTTGCCAAGTGCTCGGTTGATTATACTCTTGATACTGATTCTCAAACAGGATATATTGAATTTGATGCGAATAAATATGTTGAAATGTCAAAGAGTGTGATTTTCGAGTTAATTTCGGAATGCGGTCATATCGATGCGCTCTCGGTGGATACTCAGGGCGAAACCTTGATTCTTACCGATGAATTTTACAGACCTTTGTGTCCTGCAATTGTATGGCTTGATAATCGCGCTGTCGATGAGGCAGAGGCTATAAAGGCAGAGTTTGGCAACAAACTTGTTTACGAAATAACAGGGCAGCCTGAAATTACAGCAGGTTGGCCGGCATCAAAGCTTTTGTGGGTAAAGAACAACCGTCCTCAGATTTTTGAAAAGACTAAAAAAATCTTTATGCTTGAGGATTGGATTCTCTATAATCTTACGGGTAATTTTGTTACCGAGCCTACAATACAATCATCCACACTTTATTACAATGTATGCTCTAAACATTGGTGGCCGGAAATGCTTGATTTTATCGGTGTTTCAAAAAATATGCTTCCGAATTTGGTTCCAAGCGCTACGGTCGTTGGAGAATATGAAGGAATTAAGGTTGTTTCGGGAATGCTTGACCAAATAGCCGGAACTATCGGTTCGGGAGTTACAGATTCAACAAAAATCAGTGAGATGACCGGAACGATTATGGCTATATGTGTAATGGTAGATAAGATGCCGCCATATTCCGAAAATAGCATAATTCCGTGCCATATGCACGCAATTGATGGTAAATATTGTTTGATTCTTTGGTCATCTACTGCAGGTATGGCACTTAAGTGGTTCAAGAACGAACTTGCAGAGAATTTTTCGTTTGCCGAGCTTGATAAAATCGCAGAGAAGGTCGCTCCGGGGTGTGACGGTCTTTCGATGCTTCCGTATTTTTGCGGTTCAACAATGCCAAAGTACAATCCCGATGCGAGGGCTGCGTTTGCAGGTGTAAATCTTTCGCATACCAGAGCGCACTTTGCTCGCTCTATAATGGAAGCGATAGCATTTACGCTTAGACAGAATCTCGAATATGTCGGTGATGTTGGAATTGAGGAAATAAGAATTACCGGAGGCGGTGCGGCAAGTTCGCTTTGGGCGCAAATAAAAGCAGATGTAACATCTAAGGTTTTAAAAACGCTCAGTGAAAGTGAAACTGCTTGTCTTGGAACTGCTCTTGTTGCTGCTGTAGGTATTGGCGTTTATCCAACTATAGCAGATGCGGCAAAGAGTGCAGTTAAAATAAAAACAGTTTACGAGCCATCAGGAACGAGTTACGAGCAAGCTTATCAAAACTACGTAAACCTTGATTCGAAATTGAATTAAACATTTATATATTTTATAATAGGAGAAAGAAATGGTTAAAAACTACAAAATCAGAGCACCGTATTTTGAAATCGGTCCAAAATGTTTTATGTGGGGCGAACGTATGCTCAAGCTTGCAAAAGCAGTTGACAAAGTTGCTGCAAAGTATGATCTTGATGTTATAATTACCCCTCAATACGCTGATATTAGACTTCTTGCAGAAAATACCGAGCGTATCCATGTTTATGCTCAGCATATGGACTCTCTTCGTCCCGGTCGCGGACTTGGAGCGGTTCTTCCGGAATCATTAAAAGAAGCCGGTGCAGTTGGTGTAATGCTTAATCACGCAGAGAAAAAACTTGCTCTTGATGAGGTTCGTGTAGCTATTGAAAGAGCTGACGAGGTTGGTCTTGCGTCCATCGTTTGTGCTGATACCGTTGAGGAAATAAGACAAATCGCGCTTCTCGGCCCCAATCTTATCGTTGCAGAACCCACCGATCTTATAGGAACCGGTGTTGCGAGTGATATGGGTTACGTAAGAGATACGATTGAGGCTGTTCGTAAGATCAACCCCGATATTATGGTTCTTCAAGGCGCGGGAATTTCCGGCCCTGATGATGTTGCTAATGTAATTCGTGCAGGCGCGCAGGCAACCGGTTGCACAAGCGGTGTTATGAAGGCTGCAGATCCCGAGGCTGCTGCTGAAGAAATGCTTTATACGCTTCGTAAGACCTGGGATGAGGTAAACGGAAAATGAGTAATAAGTATTTAGAATCGGCATATAACGCATTTAAAATCGAGAGTGAATCTATTTTGAAAACCGCTGAAGTGCTTGATGAAAAACAGCTTGACAAAGCAATCGAGGTGCTTGCAAAGGCAGAACGTATTGCATCAAGCGGATGCGGACATTCGGGAATCGCTTGCAGACATTTTGCTCATCTTATGTGTTGCATAGAACGTCCTGCCAGATTTCTCTCTCCTGCAGAGGCAGTTCATGGCGGTCTTGGCTACCTTCAAAAGGGAGATGTAATTCTTCTTGTTTCTCGTGGCGGAAAGACAGATGAGCTTATTCCGATCGGAAAAATTTGCAAGGATAAGGGCGTAACCGTAATAACAGTTACAGAAAATGCAGCATCACCTCTTGCAGAACTTGCGGATATCGTTCTGCTTATGCATATCACCGAAGAATGTGATAAATATAATTGCCAGGGCACTACCAGTTTTGCTGTTACCTCGGCAATATTCGATGCAATTCAGGCAGCGCTTGTAGAATACACCGAATTTCAAAACGAAGAATTCGCTGTAATTCATCCCGGCGGCGCTGTTGGCAAAAGATTGAATTCCAAATAAAAAAATATATAAAAGGAGAAAAACACTATGGAATTTAAAGTTTTTCAAAAGGAAATTGAACTTCAGTCAAGAGGCTGGATCCCCACTTTCCACGACATCTCAAAGGAAGTAAACGAAATCGTTACTGCATCCGGTATCAAAAATGGTACTGTTGCAATCGTATCTCACCATACAACATGCTCGGTAATGGTTCAGGAGTGCTCTCATGATATCGATTCTTTTGATCTTGAGTTCCT